>NZ_CAUGRZ010000001.1:0-397745 GCF_959602185.1 uncultured Olsenella sp. | reverse complement strand
TACTTGATGGCGCTCAGCGAGTCCGCCACGACGGAGAGCCCGGCGATGCCCGTGGCGAACCAGCGATGCACGTGCTCGTCGTGCAGGGCCATCTGCAGGCGCTCGTAGCAGTACTTGTCGTGCATGTAGTGGATGATGTTGAGGGCGTTCACGTAGACGCCGGCGAGCCAGGCCATCATGTCGCGGTACTTCTCAACCACGTCGTCGTAGTCGAGGTACTCGCCCTCCACCGGACGGAACTTGGGGCCGATCTGCTCGCCCGTCTTCTCGTCGCGTCCGCCGTTGATGGCATAGAGCAGGCACTTCGCGAGGTTGGCACGTGCACCGAAGAACTGCATCTCCTTGCCGATGCGCATCGAGCTCACGCAGCAGGCGATGGCGTAGTCGTCACCGTGGTAGACGCGCATGAGGTCGTCGTTCTCGTACTGGATGGAACTGGTGGCGATGGATATCTTGGCGCAGTAGCGCTTGAAGGGCTCGGGCAGGCGGGTGCTCCAGAGCACGGTGAGGTTGGGCTCGGGGCTGGTGCCCATGTTCTCGAGGGTGTGGAGGTAGCGATAGCTCGTCTTGGTGACCATGGAGCGACCGTCCACGCCCATGCCGCCGATGGACTCCGTGACCCACTGGGGGTCGCCGGAGAAGAGCTCGTTGTACTCGGGAGTGCGCGCGAACTTGACCATGCGCAGCTTCATGACCAGGTGGTCGATGACCTCCTGCACCTGGGACTCGTCCAAGAGCCCTCGCGCGAGGTCCCTCTCGGCATAGATGTCGAGGAACGCGGAGTTGCGCCCGATGGACATGGCCGCGCCGTTCTGCTCCTTGACGGCGGCGAGGTAGCCCATGTAGAGCCACTGGACAGCCTCCTGGAAGTCCTGGGCGGGGCGGCCCAGCTCCAGACCGTAGATGCGCCCGAGCTCCCTCAGCTCCTCGAGGGCGCGCGCCTGCTCGGCTAGCTCCTCGCGATGGCGTATCACGGCCTCCGTCATGTGCTTCTGGGTGCCCGCCTTCTCGGCCCTCTTCTCTGCGACGAGGAAGTCCACGCCATAGAGGGCGACGCGGCGGTAGTCGCCTATGATGCGCCCGCGCCCGTAGGCGTCGGGGAGCCCCGTGATGATGTGCGAGTGGCGGCAGGCGCGCATCTCGGGCGTGTAGACGTCGAAGACCCCGGCGTTGTGGGTCTTGCGGCGCTTGGTGTAGAAGTCGACGATCTGGGGGTCCACATGGTAGCCGTGGCTCTCGCAGGCGGCCACCGCCATGCGTATGCCGCCGTCCACCATGAGGGCGCGCTTGAGGGGGCGGTCGGTCTGCAGCCCCACGACCCTCTCGAGCGGGCGGTCTATGTAGCCGGGCCCGTGGCTCGTGATGGTGCTCACGACGTCGGTGTCCATGTCGAGCACGCCGTCGTGCGCGCGCTCCTCCTCGAAGAGGTCCATGACCTCGTCCCAGAGCCTCCTCGTGGCCTCGGTGGGCCCTGCGAGGAACGACTCGTCGCCGTCGTAGGGCGTGTAGTTCCTCTGGATGAAGTCCCTGACGTCCACGTGGCGCTCCCAGTTGCCGCCGACGAAGCCTTCCCATGCCTTCTGCATCGCACGCTCCCAAGGGTCCGTTTGCGGGCGTCCCCTGCGGCGCCCGCACTGTTAGCTCTATCTAACCTACCAGAGTCCTTTGCGAGGGGTGAGACCCAGTCTAAACCAGTCCATCTGGGATTAGCACAACATATTGTTATTTAATTTCTGTGAAACACCACATATTGCATATAAATTAAACCAATTGCTTCAGAAGCAGATGAGGGGGAGAGAGGCGTCCCCTTCGATCCTCCCTCGTCTCGCACCAGGCGTCAGGTGTGCATGGGATGAATCTCCCCGTCCCCGCCTAGGTCGGGGCGTTCTGGGTAGAACCAGCAGGTGAAAAATCGCGCGCGAGGGATGGTTTGCCATGCTCCAGCTCAAGAACATACGCAAGGCCTACGTCACCGACTCCTTCACCCAGGTGGCCCTGGACGACGTGTCGGTGACCTTCAGGGACAACGAGTTCGTGGCCATCCTCGGGCCCTCGGGCTCGGGCAAGACCACCATGCTCAACATCCTGGGCGGCCTCGACCACGCCGACTCGGGCGACATCGTGGTCAATGGGACCTCCACCAAGGACTTCGGCTCGAAGGACTGGGACACCTACCGCAACCACCGCGTGGGCTTCGTCTTCCAGAGCTACAACCTCATCCCGCACCAGAGCATCCTCTCCAACGTCGAGCTCGCCCTCACGCTCTCGGGGGTGGGCCGCTCGGAGCGGCGCGCGCGGGCGAGGGAGGCCCTCGAGCGCGTGGGGCTCGGCGAGCACCTGCACAAGCGCCCGAGCCAGCTCTCCGGCGGGCAGATGCAGCGCGTGGCCATCGCACGCGCGCTGGTGAACGACCCCGACATCGTCCTCGCCGACGAGCCCACCGGCGCCTTGGACAGCGAGACCGGCGTGCAGGTCATGGATATCCTGAAGGGGGTGGCACGCGACCGCCTCGTCGTGATGGTCACGCACAATCCCGAGCTCGCCGAGGCCTACGCCACCCGCATCGTGCGCGTGCGCGACGGTCGCATAGAGGGTGACAGCGACCCCCTGCGCCCCGAGGGGCTGGGGACGGCGCGCGCGGGCGCGTCGGGAGCCATGGCCGGCGTGTCAGGTCCTGCCTCGGCCACCGCCGGACCAGGGGAGAGGGACGCCTCCAAGCCTGGCAGGCATGCCTCGATGTCGTTCGCGACGGCCCTCTCGCTCTCGTTCAACAACCTCATGACCAAGAAGGGGCGCACCTTCCTCACCGCCTTCGCGGGCTCCATCGGCATCATCGGAATCGCTGCCATCCTCGCCCTCTCGAACGGCGTGAACGGCTACATCAAGGACACGGAGGAGAGCTCGCTGGCCTCCTATCCGCTCACCATCACCAAGAGCAGCTTCGACGTCTCGAGCCTGCTGGGCTCCGGCATCGCGGGCGGCAGCTCTGGCGGAGAGGCGCAGCAGGCCTCGGCAGACGCCGGCACCATCGGCCAGGACAAGGTCATGACCGACATGTTCGCCCAGGTCAAGAACAACGACCTCTCGTCCTTCAAGGCCTTCCTCGAGGGCGGGCAGAGCGGCATCGAGCCCTACGTCAACACGATCAAGTATTCCTACGGCGTGACGCCGCAGATCTACGAGGCCGACACGAGCGCGGGCGTCACGCGACTCAACCCCTCGGAGGTGACCACCAAGATAGCGAGCGGGGTCATGGGCTCGGCCCTCACGGGCGGTACCACCAACTCCTCCTTCAACGAGCTCGTGAGCGACCAGAAGATGCTCGACGACCAGATGGAGGTCGTCGCCGGCAGCTGGCCCAAGGCGGCGGACGAGGCGGTCCTCGTTCTTGACGCCAACGGCAGGATCAGCGACTACACCCTCTACAGTCTGGGCTTCTATGACACCGAGGCCATGAACGACATGATGAGCCAGATGCTGGGCGGCAAGGAGGTGGAGGTGCCCGACGACTACCGCGACTTCAGCTACGACGACGCGATGGGCATGAGCTTCAAGGTCGTCCCCGCCACCGCCCTCTACCAGAGGAACGACAGCACGGGTGGATGGACGGACATGTCGGCCGACGACGGATTCCTGCGCTCCGCGGTGGACGAGGGGCTGGACCTGCGCGTCGTGGGGGTGGTCAAGCCCCGGAGCGTCAGCTCCTCGAGCCTCGTGCGTGAGGGCGTCGGCTACACCGCGGCCCTCACGAACGAGCTCATCCAGGAAGCCGCCGACTCCGACATCGTGAAGGAGCAGGTCGCCAAGCCCGACACCGACGTCTTCACCGGCAAGAGCTTCGAGGAGCTGCAGCAGAAGCAGGGCAAGGAGCTTGACATGGGCTCCCTCTTCGCGGTCGACGAGTCGGCGCTCAAGAGCGCCTTCTCGTTTGACGCGAGCGCGATTTCGGGCCTCTCGTCCGGCATGGACCTGGGCTCGCTCGACCTCTCGGGGCTCGCGCCCGACGCCTCGGGCTTCGACATGAGCTCGGTGCGCCTGGACACCAGCCAGCTCTCCGGCGTGTTCAGCGCCCAGAGCATGGCCGCGCTCATGGCGGGGGCGCCCAGGTTCGACCTCGCCAAGAGCGGCATCACCGACGCGCTCTCGGGCCTCTCCGACGAGCAGCGCGCCCAGCTTGGGGACGAGGCCAACGAGCTCGGCTCGGGCTTCGCCGCCTGGGCGGGCAGCAGGCTCGTCCCCTCGGACGGGGCACAGGTGGACTACGCCTCCCTCGTCCAGGAGTACCTGCAGACCGACGCCGCCAAGGCGACCATCGCCAAGCTCCAGGAGGGCTTCGGGTCGAGCATGGGCGACGTGGCCGGCCAGGCCATGCAGAAGTACCTCCAGGAGCAGCTCGCACCCTACTTCTCCAACGCGATGCAGGCCCTCGTGAGGCAGGCGGCGCAGGTCATGGCCACCCAGCTCGCGAGCCAGCTCCAGACCCAGATGGCGGCGGCCACCTCCAAGCTGGGGACACAGCTCTCCGACGCCATCGCGGGCAAGATCCAGAGCCAGATGTCGTCCCTCTCCTCCGCGCTCCAGAGCGGCTTCTCGGTGGACGCCGGCGCCTTCTCGCGTGCCATCAAGGTCAACATGAGCCAGGACGACCTGAGCTCCCTCCTGCAGAACTACATGAACGCGGAAGACCTGAGCTACGACGCCAACATGAGGAAGCTAGGCTACGCGAGGCTCGACGACCCCGAGTCGATCAGCATCTACCCCCGCGACTTCGACGCGAAGAAGTCGGTGGAGGGGGTCATCGACTCCTACAACCGAGGCGAGGAGGCCGCCGGCAAGCCCGACTCGACCATCCAGTACTCCGACCTCGTGGGCGCCCTCATGAGTTCCGTGACCGACATCGTCAACATGATCTCGACGGTGCTCATCGCCTTCGTGTCCATCTCGCTCGTGGTCAGCTCGGTGATGATCGCCATCATCACCTACATCTCGGTCCTCGAGCGCAAGAAGGAGATCGGCATCCTGCGCGCCATGGGCGCCTCCAGGCTCAACGTCGCCAACATTTTCAACGCCGAGACCGTGATCGAGGGGCTTCTCTCGGGCGTCTTCGCCGTCGGCCTCGTGTACCTGGCCTCGGTTCCCGTGAACGCCTTCGTGGTGGGCTGGAAGGGAGTGCCCAACATCATGGTCCTGCCCTGGCAGAGCGCCCTCGCGCTCGTCGCCATCAGCGTGGGGCTCACCCTGGTCGCCGGGCTCATCCCCTCGAGCATGGCCGCCCGCCGCGACCCGGTGGAGGCGCTCAGGAGCGAGTAGCGCATCACGGGCGTGGCCGGCGGCCTCATGACGCCCCGTCGGGACGTCCGTGCGTCGGGTCCTCCCTGCGTGCGGACGTTCCCTTCGACTGGTATTTTCTTGTTTGGGCATTGCGGGGCCGTCGCGCGGCCCACCTTGCCGATTCCAAGCACTTTTGCAGGCGAGAGGGGACGCATGGCGCAGATGCAGGAGGAGAGCGGCCTGGCGGCGGAGCGCGCCCGCAGGCTCTTCGTCGACACGCCTCCACTCAGGCTCTTCCTCGTGGCGGCGGTCCCGGGGGCGGCCAGCATGCTCGTGTCCGCCCTCTACAACCTTGCCGACGGCATCTTCGTGGGGCAGCTCCTGGGGCAGCAGGCCTTCGCCGCGGTCAACCTCGCCATGCCCTTCGTCATCCTCAACTTCGCCTTCGGCGACATGATCGGCGTGGGCTCGTCCGTTCCCATCTCGATCAGCATGGGAAGGGGTGACGACGAGCGGGCCAACAACATCTTCAGCTGCTCCGTCCTCCTCAACGTCCTGCTGGGTGCCGTCACGGGCGCGGCTCTCTTCCTCGCAGCCCCCGCCATCATGGCGGCCATGGGGGCGACGGGGGAGCTCGCCTCGATGGCGGTGGACTTCCTGCGCGTCTACGCGGCCTTCTCGCCCATCACAGTGGGGATGTTCGCGGTCGACAACTACCTCAAGGCCTGTGGGAGGATTCGCTCCTCCCTCGCCCTCAACGTCTTCATGGCGGTGTTCGGCGGCGTGGTGGAGTTCTCGCTCATGTACTTCCTGCACCTGGGGATCCTGGGGGCCGCCTTGGGCTACGCCCTCGCCATGGCGGTCTGCACCGTGCTCGCGCTTCTGCCCTTCGCCCTGGGGAGGATGCAGCTGCGCTTCGTGAGGCCTCGCCTGAGCTGGGCCCTCGTGCGGGAGATCGCGGCCTCTGGCATGCCTACCTTCCTCAACAACGTCGCCGGCCGCGTCACCTCGATCGCGCTCAACGCGGCCCTGCTCCTTCTGGGTGGGGAGTACGCGGTCTCTGCCTACGGCCTGCTCATGTACGTGGACGGCTTCGTGTTCCCGCTGATCTACGGAGTCTGCGACTCGCTGCAGCCCTCCGTGGGGTACAACTGGGGCGCTCGCCGCCAGGACCGCGTCGTCGCCATCGAGCGCTGCGTCTTCGCCGCCTGTGCCGCCATCTCGCTCGCCTCCGGCGTCGCGATGGCCCTTCTCCCGCGCGAGCTCACTCTGCTCTTCATCTCTGACCCGGCCCCCGAGCTCATGGCCCTCGCGACCGTCGCCTTCCGCGTGTTCGCCGTGTCGTTTACCGTGAGGTGGTTCTCGTTTGCCACCCAGGCCCTCATGACGGCCATCCAGATGTCGAAGCTGGCCTCGCTCCTCTCGGTGTGCAGCGCGCTCGTGTTCCCCCTCCTCGAGCTCCCGCTCCTCTGGCCCCTCGGCCTCACGGGGCTCTGGCTCAACTACCCGGTCATGTCGTTCCTCTCGCTCGTGCTCTCGCTGTGGGTGCTCCTGGCGTTCCGGCGCGAGCTCAGGCTGGAGGCGGCATAGCATGGACGCCAAGGGCGGCCTGGGACATTGCGACTACGCACGCTTCGCACGCAAGGGGATCGAGGAGCTTGCGGGTGAGTGTGCGGTGGACGCGTTCCGTGCCACGGGTCCCGGCGGGCAGGGCGTCAACACCACCGATTCCGCAGTCCGCATGAGGCACCTCCCCACGGGCATCGTGGTGACCAGCAGGGAGTCGCGCAGCCAGTACCAGAACCGCCTGCTCTGCCTCCAGAAGCTGAGGCGGGAGCTCCTGCGCCGGTCGGTCCCGCCCAAGCAGCGGCATGCCACCAAGCCCAGCCGCGCCGCCCGCCAGAGGAGGCTGGACGAGAAGCGGAGGCGCTCCCAGCTGAAGTCGCGCCGCCGCAAGCCCGGTCCCGACGACTGAGCTTCCAATATAGGAACACATGTTCTATACTCTTGTGGCATGGAAGGGCGAGAAGGGGAGGCTCACATGTTCAGGCAGTCCAGCGAGTACAGGGTGGCGGCGTTCCTTGTCGAGGGCTTCGAGGAGTGCGAGGCGCTCGTGGTTGCCGACCTGCTATTCAGGGCGGGCATCCCCTGCGATAAGGTCTCCGTCGTGCCCGGGCTCACGGTCGTCTCGAGCCATGGCGTGAGCGTGGGCTGCGATCGCAGCGTCTGCGACGAGGACTTCGACTTCTCTGGCTACGACCTGCTCTTCCTTCCCGGGGGCATGCCCGGGACGAAGAACCTGCGCGCCTGCGGGTCCCTGTGCCAGGCGCTCGTCGAGCACGTGGGACACGGCGGCGACGTCGCGGCGATCTGCGCGGCGCCCTCGGTGCTGGCCGAGCTCGGGCTCCTCGAGGGGCGCAGGGCCACGGGTAATCCCGGCTTCCAGGAGGTCCTCGTCGAGCACGGGGCGAAGCTTCTCCAGGACGCGGTCGTGGAGGACGGTAACGTCGTGACGAGCAAGGGGCTGGGTACGGCCATCGAGCTCGGGCTCGTCCTGGTCCGCCGAATCCTGGGCGACGAGGTCCAGGAGAGGGTCAAGGCCGGCATCGTGTACCAGGGCTAGGCCACATGCGGGCAAAGACGTGCCCGTGGCCCGATGGGGGAGGCGAGGCCACCACCGGGTCACGTCGCCAGTACCTGGTCATCGACCTCAAGAGCTTCTATGCTTCGGTCGAGTGCGTCGAGCGCGGGCTTGACCCCATGACCACCAAGCTCGTGGTGGCCGACCCCACACGCACGAGCAAGACGATATGCCTGGCGGTCTCGCCCGCGCTCAAGGCCCTGGGCGTCCGCAACCGCTGCCGCGTGTTCCAGATTCCGCCCTCGATCGACTATCTTATGGCGCCGCCCCGGATGTCGCTCTACATCGAGCGCTCGGCTGACGTCTATGCCGTCTACCTGCGTTACCTCTCTCCCGATGACATCCATGTCTACTCCATAGACGAGGCCTTCCTGGACGTGACGGGCTACCTCGAGCTCTACGGCTGCAGCGTCCGCGAGCTGGGCGAGCGGATCCGCGCGGACGTCGTGAGGACGACGGGCATACCCGCCGCCTGTGGCCTGGGGACCAACCTCTACCTCGCCAAGGTCGCGCTGGACATCACGGCGAAGCATGACCCTGGCTTCTTCGGCGAGCTGGACGAGGAGGGCTACCGCGCCACGCTCTGGAACCACCGGCCTATCACCGACTTCTGGCGCGTGGGGGCGGGTACGGCCCGGCGGCTCTCCGAGCTGGGCATCCATACCATGGGGCAGGTCGCCAGTTACCCGCGTGAGCCTCTCTATCGCATCTTCGGCATAGACGCCGAGCTGCTCATAGACCATGCCTGGGGCAGGGAGCCCGTCACAATCGCGGACATAAAGGCCTATCGGTCCCAGAGCAAGAGCCTGAGCAGCGGGCAGGTCCTGGGCGACGACGTTGGCATCGAGGGCGGCTTGGTGATCGCGAAGGAGATGGCGGATGCCCTCGTCCTCGAGCTGGTAGAGAGGGGGCTTGTGGCCTCGTCCCTCTCTCTTGCCCTGGGGTATCGCCTTAACGGCAGGGAAAAGGCCGCCCTCACGTTTAGCCACGCTACGGCCGAGGGCGAGCACGGGCGGCGGGTGCGCTGGGGGGAGTTCGCGGATGGTGGCTCCGTCCGCCTTCCCGCCCCCACGAGCTCGCTGCACCAGGTTTGGGCTGCGCTCGAGCCGCTCTTTCGTCAGGTGGCAGACCCGGGTCGGCCCATACACCGGCTCACCCTGACCCTGGGTGACGTGCACGGGGCGGACGAGCGCGGGCTCCAGCTGAGCCTCTTCCAGGGGGAGGGGGAGTCACCGCGCGAGCGGGCACGCCAGGAGGCGGTGAGCGCGGTCAAGCGGAGATTCGGCAAGAACGCCCTTCTGAGGGGGCTCGACCTCCTGCCCGACGCGACGGCGCGCGAGAGAAACGCGCAGATAGGGGGCCATCGCAGTGGATGAGTTCTATCTGAGGCACCCGCGCATGCCGCTTTCCGAGCGTGCCAAGATCTTCATTCCCTTCGAGCCCCTCAAGGGCTTCAGGGAGGCCCTGGACGAGCGGGAGCGACGGCTCACCCTGAGCGTTCGGCCCGAGCTCTCGGACGAGCGGGGCGCGGAGCTCTCCCGCCGGCTTGCCGACCTGGGGAGGGGAGATGCCGTCGTCGTGCGCTATCACGCGGAGGGTGAGACCAGGTCAGCCGAGGGGCCCTTCTTCGGCCTCGACGAGGGGCATGGCCTCCTGCTGGTGGGAAGCCTCCGGGTCCCGCTCGCCTCGGTGGTGGGCATCGAGGGGGTGCGGGACCTTCCAGAGTCCCCATAGGTGGGGTTCCCGCACTTTGGAAGTCGGGGCGGTACGGCAGCACGTGCGTGGGAATACTGGGTGCAGGAATCGACGTGCGACGGAGCCGCCTTGGCGTGGTTCGCACGAGAGAGGGGGTCGTGACGTTGCTCAGGCTCGTTGCCATAGAGGCGGGAATGCTGGGGCCAACCAGGCAAGGCGTTGCGTCTGCGGAGGAGCTGGACGCCTTGGGACGCCTGGAGGCGCTTGGGGCTCGCGTCGTCCTCCTCTGCGGGGGTGGCAGGGAGGAGCTCTCTGCGCTCCTGGGCGGCAGCCGGGACCTGGCGCCCTTAGCCGTCCTGGACGGCGGCGCGATGGTTCTGGACGGGGGCCGCGCGTTCCCGCCTTCCGAGGCGCGGGGCTTCGAAGGCGCGGTGGGCTGCCTGCTCGCGACGCATGGGCTCGGCTGGGAGGACGCTGCCTTCCTGGGGGAGTCCGCCGCGGGGCTTGGCTGCATGCTCCGGGCGGGGTGCTCCGCCACCTGCGAGGACGCGCCGGGAGTGGCTCTGGAAGCAGCCCGCTACGTGATCGGCCCCCGGAGCGAGGGAAGCGTCGCCTCCGCCTTGGGGGAGTTCGCGGACGGCATCGAATGGGGAGAGGAGCCCTCGTTCGTGCGTCGCGAGAGGGAGGGACGCCCGGGCCTTGGCGACGGCGAACCCCTGGAAGAGCCGCGACGCGGTGGGGTGGCCCTCCTCCTGCTGGGCCTCGTCGTTGCCCTGGCGGCCGGTAGGTTCATGCTCGTCTCGCTCGAGCGTGGGGTCGTTCTGGCCCTGTCGTCGGTGCTGCTTGCCCTTGTCGGAGTCGCCCTCTTCTACTTGGGCGTCGGTCGCATCCGGGATGCCAGGGGGCCTGGCGGCAGGGCCTGAGCCCCCTCTCGCCAAGAGGCGCGTCCCCATGGCCGAAAATGCGGCGGCCCTAAACCTCCCTGTGTCATGATGGGGCCGGGAAGGGGGTCCGTGTGGCATTCATCGAGTTCAGGGACGTATGCAAGACCTACAGGATGGGCGACGTGGAGGTGCGGGCCGTCGACGGGATGAGCTTCTCCATCGAGCGGGGCGAGCTCGTCGTCATCGTGGGACCCTCCGGCGCGGGCAAGACGACCGTCCTCAACATGCTGGGGGGCATGGACTCTTGCAGTTCTGGGACGATCGAGCTTGACGGACAGCTCGTGAGTGGCATGGGGGAGCGAGAGCTCACCCAGTACAGACGGCACGACATAGGCTTCGTCTTCCAGTTCTACAACCTGGTGCAGAACCTCACCGCCTTGGAGAACGTCGAGCTCGCCAGCCAGATCTGCCGCGACCCTCTGCCTGCGGCCAGGGTTCTCGAGCAGGTCGGCCTGGCAGGCCGCGCGGACAACTTCCCCTCACAGCTCTCTGGCGGCGAGCAGCAGCGCGTCGCCATCGCCCGTGCCCTGGCGAAGAACCCCAAGCTACTCCTCTGTGACGAGCCGACGGGCGCCTTGGACTTTCGGACGGGCAAGCAGGTCCTCAAGCTCCTGCAGGACAGCTGCAGGGTGGACGGGCGCACCGTCGCCATCGTGACGCACAACCTCGCTTTCACGGGCATCGCCGACCGCGTCATCCGCGTGCGCGAGGGGCGTGCCCAGAGCATAGAGACGAACGAGTGCCCTGTCGACGCGCTTACGGTGGAGTGGTAGCCCCATGCCGGGTGGGCCCGACAAGGCCAGGTCGACGCGCCGTGGGAGGCGCCTTGCCTTCTGGGTTGAGCTCGCGCGCGGCGTGAGGGGCTCCCTCGGCCGCTTCCTCGCCATCATGGGCATCGTCGCGCTGGGGTCCGGGTTCTTTGCCGGCCTGCAGGCGAGCGGTGCGGACATGAGGCTCGCCGCCGACCGTTACTACGACGAGACGAGGCTCTGGGACCTGCGAGTCATCAGCACGCTGGGGCTCGACGTCGCCGACCTCGAGCGTCTGGCGGAGGTCGACAGCGTCGAGGACGTCATGCTCTCGCGCTCCGTCGATGCCATGGCCCGCCTGGGCGACGAGCAGCTTGCCGTCCGGATCAGCTCGATTAGGACGGGAAGCGCGGAGTCATCGAGGCAGCTGGGCAGCGGCTCCGTCGAGTCGGACGACGACTCCTACCTGAACAGGCTCCTTCTGAGGAGCGGTCGCTGGCCCGAGGGTCCGGACGAGTGCGTCGTCTGCTCCGACGCCCCGGTGAAGGCAGGTGAGGGCCAAAAGGTCGACGTCCTCTACGGCGGCAAGGGCTTCGCGGACCTCTTCGAGGCGCGCAGGCTCGAAGTCGTGGGCACGGTCAGCTCCCCCGACCATCCCTACACGGGAAGCCTTGGGTCGACCAAGCTGGGAAGCGGCTCGATCGAGCAGCTCGTCTTCGTCGGCGAGGAGGCCTTCAAGGACGCGAGCCCCTACGGCGAGGCATACCTGACGGTGAGGGGCGCACGCGAGGAGCTGAGCGAGTCGGACGCCTACTTTGACGTCGTGGGCAGGGTGAAGGCGGCGCTCGAGGGGAAGGCCAGCGTCCTCGAGCGTGAGCGCCAGGAGGACCTCAGGGCGAAGGCCCAGTCGGAGCTCGACGAGAAGTGGGCGGAGTACGAGGAACAGCACGGCGAGACCTACGGGAAGCTGGCTGAGGCGAAGGCGGAGCTCGACGATGCCGAGAAGAGCATCTCCAGCGGTCGGGCGTCGCTCGACGCGGGCCAGGCCGAGTACGAGGAGGGCCTCTCCACCTACCGCGACCAGAAGGCGGACGCCGAGCGACAGCTCGCGGACGCCCAGGGGCAAATAGACGAGCAGCGCGACCTCCTCGACCAGAAGGAGGCCGCACTCGCGGCGGCAGAGTCCGAATGGAGGGAGGGCTACGACGCCCTGTCCTCAGCCCTTGCGACACAGGGGATGGGCGGGAGCGCCTCGGAGCTCCTCGCGGCCCTCGACGACCGCCTTGCCCAGTTGGCCTCGGCACGCGAGCAGCTCGAGGCCTTGAAGGCCCAGAGGTCCCAGATCGAGGAGGCGGCCTCGCAGCGGGAGGCACTCGTGGGGGGCATAGCTCAGGCGAGATCTGCCGTGGAGCGGCTCGAGGAGGCCAAGGAGCTCCTGCAGGAGGGCTTCACGCCCCAGATGCAGGAGCAGCTCGACCAGGCGAGGGCGCAGCTCGAACAGCTCGAGCAGAGTCTGGCCGGGCTCGATGCCAGCGTGGCGTACCTTCCGGAACTCGAGGCCGGCATCGCCACAATCGAGTCCCAACTTCCCTCGGAGCAGGAGCTCGAGGCACTTGCGGCCGCCCGCGAGTCTGCTGCGAAGCTCGTGGACTCCGAGTCCCGGCTCGTCGAGGGGCGACGGCAGCTCGAGGACGGAAGGGCGCGCCTCGACGCCGGGCAGGCCGAGCTCGACCAGAAAAAACGTGATGCCAACGAGTCTTTGGCCAGCGCAAAGGACAAGCTCGACGCAGCGGCGCGGGAGCTGGCCTCCTCCCGCCAGAGGCTGGACGACGCGCGGGCGCGTTACGAGGAGGGGCTGGCGGAGTATCGCAGCGGTAAGGACGAGGCTGGCAGGCGCTTCTTTGACGCCCGCAGGCAGCTCGAGGACGCGCAGGAGAAGATCGATTCCATCGAGCTGCCCGACTTCTACGTGCTCGACCGCGGCCAGAGCGAGGGGGCGGCGACCTACAGCGCGGACAGCAAGCGCATCGACTCCATAGCCAACGTCTTCCCCCTCTTCTTCTTCCTTGTGGCGGCGCTGGTGTCGCTCACCACCATGACGCGCACGGTGGAGGACGAACGCATGCAGATTGGCAGCTACAAGGCCCTGGGGTACGGCAAGGCGCAGATCGCGCTCAGATACCTCCTCTATGCCGGGCTCGCGGCGGGGACGGGAGCCGTCCTGGGGATCGCGCTCCTCTCCCAGCTCCTGCCCCACATCATCATGAGCTCGTACTCGATCATCTACGCGCTACCGCCGCTGGGGTTCCCCCTGCCTGTCGAGCCGCGCTCCGCCCTCCTCGCGGGCGGCCTGGGCGTGGGCGTGACCCTCCTGGCGACCTGGGCGGCCGTCATCAGCAGCCTGCGCGAGACCCCGGCGTCTCTCCTCCTCCCGCGTGCCCCCAAGCCTGGCAAGCGCATCCTGCTCGAGCGCATGGGCCCCCTCTGGGCGCGCGTCTCGTTCTCGTGGAAGGTGACCCTGCGCAACCTCTTCCGCTACAAGCGCCGCCTGCTCATGACGGTGATCGGCATATCGGGGTGCGCCGCCCTCCTGCTCGTCGGGCTGGGACTGCACGACTCCATATGGGACATCATCGACAGGCAGTTTGGTCCCATCGTCCATTACGACACCACGGTGGGCCTGAGCGCCTCCGCCGACGAGCTGGACGTGAGCTCGGTCGTCGACTTCCTCGAGTCCACGGGCGAGGTGGAGGACCTCTGCCGCGTACAGGAAACGAACATGCAGGCTACGGGCCCCGGGGAGGGCAGCTCTGCCACCGACACCACGCGCGTGAGCGTGGTGGTCCCCCGCGCGTCCGCCGAGTTGCGCTCGCTCGTGAGCTTCAGGGAGCGTCTGGGCGGCGCGCGGGTCGACTTCACGGACGACTCCGTGCTGGTGAGCGAGAAGCTCGCCACCCTCTGCGGCGTCGGGGTGGGGGATCAGGTCACCGTCTACGAACAGGACGAGGTGGGCAACGCCGTGGGCGAGGGCCTGCGCCTCACGGTGACCGGCGTGGTCGAGAACTACGTCGGGAACTACGTCTACGTGGGGCGCGGTGCCTGGTGGCGCGCGCGGCAGGAGGTCCCCGCCTTCTCGACCATACTCGCCAACTGCACGAAGGACCCGGAGGCCCGCAGCCAGATCGCGCGCGAGCTGCACGGGTGGCACGAGGTCTCCACCGTGCTCTTCAGCGAGGAGACGATAGACACCTACCGGAGCATGCTGAGCGCGGTGAACGCCGTGGTCGTGGTGCTCGTCGTATCTGCGGCGGCCCTCGCCTTCATCGTGCTCTACAACCTGACCAACATCAACATCGGGGAGCGCGTGAGGGAGATCGCGAGCCTCAAGGTCCTGGGCTTCACCCGGCGCGAGGTATACGTCTACATCTTCCGCGAGATCTGGATCCTCTCGCTTCTGGGGGACGTCCTGGGGATGTTCCTCGGGGCCTGGCTCGAGAACTTCGTCGTCACCACCGCCGAGGTCGACTACGTCATGTTCGGCCGCGAGATACACCCGCAGAGCTTCGCCGTCGCCTTCGCGCTCACCCTGCTGTTCACGGGTCTGGTGCTCCTGGCGATGCGCCACAAGCTCGACGGCGTCGACATGGTCGAGTCGCTCAAGAGCGTCGAGTAGCCGAGGCCCCGCGCCCGCCCTGGGCAGGCGCGGGGCCCATTGCGGGGCAGTCCCTACCTGCCCAGGGCCTCGACCCTGCCCAGGAGTTCGCTCCCGCGCTCGTGGAGCATGAGGGCGCTGCCGTGGCGGGCGAGGGAATCGGACCCATGGTTGGCGACGAAGCCCATAAAGGTGGGGTCGACCGCCAGGTGGGTGACGAAGACTAGCAGCTCCTGGCCCTCGCCGAAGCAGCCGTCGAGGAAGTCGAGGGCGTGGTCGAGTCCCCGGGCGCAGCTCGTGGCCTCGGCCTCGAGCTCGCGTGCGCGCTCGTCGAGTCGGGACGACAGCCGCTCCGCCATGCGTTGCGCGTCCGTCTCGGGGCGCCGCTCGGACTCTATTCGGGCGAGAAGCGCCCGCAGCCCCTCGAGGAGCTCCTGGCGCCCGGCGAGCCTCAGGAGCCTTCCCTCGGGAACCCCTCCCTTGGAGCGTGCCTCCGCAAGCTCGTCCTGGGCCTTGGCCGCAAGCGCCGCCAGCCTCCCGGCTCCTTCCTGCGCGGCGGGCGTACCGGCGTCCCCCTCGCGCAGGCCGAGCTCCGATCTCACGTCGGAAAGGGCGAGCTCCCGGGCATCGACCGCGTGTGCCTGGGACACCAGCGCGTCCAGGAGGAGGTTCACCAGCGCGACGCGCTCGTCGAAGGGCGCCCTGGCCGCCCTACCGCAGATGTCCTCGCCCGCGCTTCCGGAAAGTATGTCCGCGACCTTGTAGTCGTCCTGGTACTTCTCGAAGAGCCTGAGGTAGAGCGAGAAGTCCTCGCTGACCTGCTTGTCCTGGAGGTACTGGGAGACGAGCTCCTGACCCGTCTCGATTCCCTCGTGGGCGTAGGCGAGGAGCATGCGCGAGAGGTCCTCCCATCCCCGTGCCGTGACCATGCGCGTCCCGTTCACGCTTGCGCGCACCTTGTAGAAGTTCGCGGGCTTGCTGGAGAGGTAGGTGGTGATGGCCGGGTGCACCCCATGGGTGACGGCGTAGTCCATCCACACCTCGAAGTCGGGCTCCACGTCGATGCGCTTGAGGCGGTCCATCATCGCGGGGTCGAACTCCCGCGCCGCCCGGTTGTACTCCGGTGGGTTGCCGGCGCAGACTATGGCCCAGCCCTCGGGCAGGCGATGCTGGCCGAAGGTCTTGTATTGGAGGAACTGCAGCATGGCGGGCATGAGCGTCTCGCTCGCGCAGTTGACCTCGTCCAGGAAGAGGATGCCCTCGTTGACGCCCGTGGCCTCGATGCTGTCGTATGCCGCCGCGACGATCTCGCTCATGGTGTAGCGGCTCACGCGGTAGGTCCTGCCCCCAAACTCCGCCTCGGCGATGTAGGGGAGCCCCAGGGCGCTCTGTCGCGTGTGGTGCGTGATGGAGTACGAGACGAAGTTGACGCCCAGCCTGTCGGCGACCTGGGCCACCACGGCGGTCTTGCCCACGCCGGGAGGGCCCATCACTATGATGGGCCGTTGCATCTGGGGCGGCACGAGATAGAGCCCGTGCTCGTCCTTTGCCAGGTAGGCCCTGACGGCACCCTCGATCTGTTCGGTCGCCGATCGTATGTTCACGTTTCTTCCTTCCTCGGAGCGCGTCTGGCTCCCTGTCGCGCGCTTGCCCGCCTGGTCGTGCTGGCGTTCGCTAGTAGACGGAGAGCGACTCGAACTCCCCGGGATGGAGCGTGATCTGCAGCGCCCAAGGTGGCACCAGCTCGGGACGGTGGTCCTCGTCGTAGAAGACGAAGGTCGTCTTGTAGGGCGGCATCCGGTCGGGGTAGATGCCCCAGCCGTCGGTGAAGTAGATGAGGCCCTGCAGGTCGTCGAACTCCCCGTTGGCGAGGAGGCCGTTCACGTAGCGGAAGGCGGGGCGGAAGTCGGTGCCGCCGAAGCCCCTGAGCTTGATGTCGCGCCTCCAGCGGTCGAGGTCCGCGACGGAGGATATCCGCACGTCGCTCTGCACGCGCAGGTCCGCCTGGATGATGTGGATGTTGGTGCGGGCGGCCCAGCTTGACTCGCTGCTGAGGACGTCGAAGCTGGCATCGACGAACTGCTGCACCACCTCGCGCGTGACCGAGCTCGAGGTGTCTATGACCAGGGCGAAGTCGCGGATGCGCCGCTCGTCCCTGAACTCGAGCGGCTCGACGAGGGGCGTGTCTCCATAGAGTTCGAGTCCGTAGGTGTAGAAGACGTAGTCGAACTCGTCCTGCGAGAGGCGCATCTCCTCGTTCTGGACGGCGAACTGCCGCAGGAACTCGCGGTAGTCCACCCGTTCGTGGGAGGAGACCTCGAGCTCGCCGACGAGCCCTCCCACGCGCTGGCCGCTCTGCCTCGAGAGCGTCTGCAGGTCGACGCGGATCGACTTGGCCGCCTCCCTCCATTCCTCCTCCCGCCGTGCGCTCTCCGCGGCAGGGTCGCGGGCCGGTGCCTGCTGGGGGCGCGGGGAGCCGTGGGCAGGACCCTCGGCCTCGGAGGGCCCCTCTCCCTTGACGTCCCCCTCGTCCTCGTCCCAGATGCCGTCGCGGTAGTCGCCCCCGCTCCCGTGCCCGTCCGAGCCTGCGGAGCCCTGGTCCTGGCCCTGCGAGCTCCTGCGGCGTTGGGAATCCGCCTGGCCGTCGGAGGGGCCGTCCTGCGCGTCCGCCCCGTCGCCCTCGTCGGTGGGCTGGTCTGCCGCACGGGGGTGCCAGGGCGCGTGGTCGTCCACGCGGAAGAGCTCCTCCCAGACCTCGCGCATGTTGTCCCAGCAGTCCCTGCGCAGGCGTCCATAGAGCCTCTCGGTCGTGACGTGCCCTTCGAAGGCGTCGTGGAGCTGTTCCATCACCGCGGCGATCTTCTTCCCGCGCTCTCCCTCGCGCGGGCCCACCAGCTCGGTGGAGAGGCCCTCGGCCACGATGTCGGCGGCGAGGTCCCATGACCTTGCGTCCACGCTGGCGTCTACGAAGGGATGCAGGAGCAGGCAGTGCACGAAGAGGTGGGCGATCTCGTGGACGGGGGGCTCGTGCGTGGCGCGGAACTCGTCGAGGGTGCGGGTGGGGTCGTACCAGAGCGTCCCGCCATCGGTCGAGAGGGACGTGCCCCCCAGCTCCCGGGGCGCCAGCTCGAGCAGGCCCATGCTGGAGGCGAGGAAGGGGTTCTGGGCGAGGAGGGCGTCTCGGGCGAGCGAGACCACCTCCAGCGCGAGGGCGTCCCTCTCGCCTTGGGCCCCATCGTCTTCCCCTGCGTCAGGGAGAGGCCCGGAAGGAGTCGAGACGATGTGGCTGGGCTGGGACGACGCAAGGCCCTTGACCCTTCGCGAGGGGTTTGGTCCCACGTCGTCCCCAAGGGCTTGCCTGGCGGCCGCGGGCCGCAGGGCCGCCGCGTCGCCCACCCCCTTGAGCCGTGCCAGCAGCCAGGCTACGGCCTCGGCGCGGCCCGCCTCGCTTGCCGCCCGGATGGCCTCCCGGAGGTTTCGCTCGGTCATGGTGCGCGGCCAGGATTCGAGCAGCCCGAGCTCGTCCAGGAACGAGTTCCTGGCGCAGCAGACCAGGACGGCACGGTTCTGCTCCTCGCTGCCCGCGCTGAGCAGGGGCACCATCGAGCGCAGCAGCTCGCCGTCCTCGCGGAGCCACCCGAGGGCGACCAGCCTTCCCAGGAAGACCTGGGGTTCCGTTTTGCAGACGAAGGCGACGATGGCCGGGTCCGCCCGGGGGACTATGAGGTTTCCCAGGACGTGCTCGATGTTGGAGTCCCCCATACCGCGCTCGCGATGGAGCTCGAGGAGCCTTTGCGCAAGCCCCAGGCAGGTTCCGGCCACATCCTCGTCGCGCCGGTCGGCATGGCGCAGGGCCTTCCAGGCCTTGACGGCGCTGGCGCGCAGCAGGTCGTCGAACACCGTGGCGTCAAAGAGCCCCTCCTCGGCCAGGCGTGCGACGAGCCCGCAGCTGGCGGCGAGGTCGACCTCTGGCGCATAGGGCGGCCCGGCGAGCTGCTCCCTGCCCGTGAAGGGCTCGAAGACCTCGGTCGAGACCGTGGGGTCCATGTTGTTCACGAAGAGGGTAGGACTCTCTCGCACGAGGTCGAAGCGGGTGAACACCCCCTCGTGGGGGAGGAGGGAGCGAATCGCGCGCGGGTGCCGGACGCCTCCCAGGAGGTCCACGCCCCGGGAGAGGAGCAGGCGAGCCACGTCCTCGCGGGCGCAGCGCAGGGCCAGCGCGAGCGCCCAGCCGCTGTAGGCGAAGTCTCCCGAGAAGGCCTGCCAAACTGCCTCCACCACGGAGGCGTCCGCCATGCAGCAGGCGCGCTCCAGGAGGTCCACCGCCTCTTGGGCGGAGAGCTCGCGCCGCACGTCGGCGAGGGCACGGCATGCCGTCGCCGCACGGGAGGAGTGACCGCTCCGGATGAGCTCGCGCGCCTGCTCGAGCATGTCTCGTGCGTTGCGTTCCGCGCTCGCCTGGGCCATGTCCCTCCCTTTTTTGGCTTACTATCTCACACGAGACTCGCCCCGCGTCCGCGCGGTTGGCCGACGCTGGGAGAATTCGCATGATACGGCTCGTTCTTTGCGACATGGACGGCACCTTGCTGCCCTTTGGGCATCAGGAGGTCTCCGCGCGGACGCTTGCGGCAATCGAGGCGCTGCGACGGGCGGGAATCGGCTTCGGCCCGGCAAGCGGGCGCGAGCTCGAGGACGTGATGGGCTTCTTCGGCAAGGGAAGCGTCACCATAGAGAACGGCATCCTCGCCAATGGCAAGTACGTCTTGGCGGGTGGCGAGGTGGTGTACAGGCGGGAGCTCGACCGCCATGCGCTCCAGAAGGTCGTCGACTACGCCGCGAGCCAGCGTGACTGCGGCCTGGTGACCCATGGGCCGACCCGTTCCGACGGGAGCGCGGAGCGCCTGCTCCTGGGGGCGAGCGCCGAGGAGGCGGCGGGGATGCGCACCAGCGAGGGCGGGCGCGTGGACGTCACCCTTGCCCCCGAGCTGCCCGACTGCCCCATCCTCACGGTGGGCTTCCTCTGCAGCGGCTCCACCACGAGGTTTGCAGAGGTCCGCCAGGAGCTTGCCGTCGCGGCGCCGGAGCTCGACTTCGTCTCTCCCGCCCCCGGTTTCCTGGACGTCATGCCCCGGGGCTGGAACAAGGGCACGGCACTTGACCTCCTCCTCGAGGCCCTTGGGCTCGCGACGGACGAGGTGGCGTTCTTCGGGGACTCCGAGAACGACCTCGCCCTCATGCGTCGCCTTCCCAACTCGGTCTGCGTGGAGAACGGCAGCGACGAGGCGAAGCGAACGGCGAGCTTCCACATCGCCCGCGACCTCGACGACGCTCCGGCACGGGTCATGGAGGTCATCGCGCGGAGCGGAGGAGACCTGGCCATTCCCGACGAGGTCTCGAGGGACTAGGTGGCTCGCCCTCCCGTGGCGTTTGCAAAAGGCCCCTCTCCAAACAGGGCAGGCAGGAGGGCATGGCGCAACTTCCTTGTCGCCTGCGGCCTTGCCGTCGCCCTGGGCGTCCTGGCCACCGCCCCCTATGGGGTGCCCGGGGCGCAACCCATGGCCGCGAGGTCCCAGACGTCCCCCTCGGAGGACGGCGATCCGGGGACTTCCGTCGATGCCGCGGCGACGGAGCCGGGCGCTCTCGCCTACACCAGCTGGTCGGAGCAGGAGAGCCCCAACTACGTTCGCCTGGTCGGCACGGCCGAGGTCGCAGAGCCGCTCGAGCCGGGGAAGGTCGTCTACGAAGGACTGGACGCACTGGGGAGGACGGGTCGCGTGCGCGCGTGCATCACGCGTCAGATGATGGACGAGGGTCGTGCCAGGGCGCGTTCGCGCTCCCTCCCAGACCCATCCGGGTGGCCCTCCCACAACGAGGAGGTATCCATCGAGATCCCTGACGGGCGCATCTACCACGGCTGGTTCTGGAACCGCAGCCACCTGCTCGCCAAGTCCCTGGGCGGGAGCGACGAGCTGCAGAACCTGGTCTGCGGGACGAGGATGCAGAACGTCGGCGCCAACGACGGGCAGGGCGGAATGGACATGTTCGAGTCGGCCATCCGCAGCTGGCTGGAGGTGTATCCCGACGTGAGCGTCCAGTACGTGGCAACGCCCCTCTACGAGGGGGACGAGCCCATCTGCCGCTCGGTCATGGTGGACGTCCTCTCGTCTGACGGGCAGATCGACGAGCGTCTCGAGGTGTACAACGCCGCGAAGGGCTACCGGATCGACTACCACACGGGCGAGTTTGCCAGCGTCTCCTAGCTGGCGTACCCCGCTTGCCGCTCCCTTCTGCCGTCCGTGCATATCTTGTCCTGGAAGGCATCCGGAAACCTATCCTTGGACTCACGATCACACATTCCAGGTTCACTTCCTTGCAAGAGGGAGCTCATGCTGCGCAGGCTTTGGAAGGGCCGGGCGTTCGGCTTTGCGGGGAGCGTCTTTCGCTGGGCTTGTACGGGAGCCTGTCTCCTCTTCTCATTTTGCTTCCTTCCCAGTCTTGCCTCGCTGCTCTTCGTTTTGGCGGCGTTCTTCCTTGCTCCGGTGAAGCAGCTATCGAACCGGCTGCCTCACCTTCATCGAGGAGACTTCGACGCGCCCGCCTGGGCACGTAGGGCGGGACGCTACTGGCTGCCGGCAGCCCTCGCCCTCTTCCTTACGGCCTGCTACTCCGCAGGGGCGAGCACTGTCCAAAACAGCGGGGAGGCTCCCTCGACGGAGGAGCGGACGGACGAAATGCAGGCAAGGCTAGATGCGGTGAATCTCACCCCTACGACTGGGGTGCTCGAGTACTCCGACCTTCCCGTTGATCCCCTGACTCTCGTGAGATGCTCCGACGAGGGCGCGGAGGTCTCCGCCTCTGGCGGTATCGACCTTAGGAGGCTCGGGCGACAGGAGCTGAGCTATGTCATCCACCTGGGCGACAAGACGAAGGAGCAGAACGTCGCCTTCGAGGTGCGTGACACCCGCGCTCCCAACATCACTCTCGCACAGGACGTGCTGGGGATTGTGCAGGGGGATGGCCTCGACGTGGCCTCCAACGTGAGTGTCACGGCAGATCCGGTGGATGGGGCTCTGCCACGCGTGGAGGAGGAGCCAGTCCCCAAAGGAAGCCAGGATGGGAAGAACTTCTACGAAGTGGGCTGGTACCTCATCGACGGGTCGGTTGACACCAACGTTCCGGGCAGCTACGAGCTCGTGGTCAGAGCTTGCGATGCAAGCGGAAACAGCGCCAAGAAGTCCTTCAGAGTCGAGGTGTCCTCCAAGCCAGAGGAGAAGTCCCCCGATGCCTCCACGGCCCAACAGGAGGTCTCATCAGCCCAGGAACCGACTTCGGTAGTTTCCGCGTCAGAGCCCCAGACCCAGACATACGTGCTCAACACCCATACCCACAAGTTTCATCGCGAGGGATGCCGCGACATTAGCCGAATGAAGGACAAGAACAAGAAAGTCGTGGAGTCGACGCGCGAGGAGCTCATCGCCCAGGGGTATAGCCCCTGCGGCCACTGCAACCCCTAGCGGAATCTCCCGCCTAGTCGTCAGCACATGGCTGCGTCTGAGAATGACCTGCCCTCTTCCCTTGTGGGGAGTTGCCACGTGCGCATTCTATTTTTAGAATGCGCACCCCCATATGCCGACCTGGCATTTTGAGACGAAGCGCGCATTCTAAAAATAGAATGCGCGCTTCGCTGGCAATCCGTGCGAGGCGCTCGAAGCGGGCGCCCCAGGGCAGCCGGGAATTGGCCAGTGGCTCGCGACCCATAGCCCATGGCCCGTGGCCCGCGGGTTCGGCCGTCGCCGGCGCTACCTGCGCTCGGGCACGCGGGTCATCAGGACGAAGCCGATGACGAAGAGCACGACGATGGACAGCACGCCCAGAGACCCGCTTCCCGTGACCGCCGTCATGGTGCCCACGATGAAGGTTCCCAGGATGGCGGCGTACTTGCCGAAGATGTCGAAGAAGCCGAAGTACTCGTTGGCGTGGTCCTTGGGGCAGAGCTTTCCGAACTCGGAGCGCGAGAGCGCCTGAAGCCCGCCCTGGAAGAGTCCCACCATGATGGCGAGGAACCAGAATTCGGCGGCGCTGCGGAGGAAGAAGGCGGCAAAGAGCGTGATGAAGGTGTAGCCCGCGATGCCCACCAGGATCATCTTGCGGGTGCCCACCCGGCTGCCCAGCTTGCCGTAGGCGATGGCCGAGGGGAAGGCCACGAACTGCGTCACCAGCAGGGCGAGCACGAGCTGGGTGCCGTCGATCCCGAGGTCGGACCCATAGCTCGTGGAGAGCTTGATGATGGTGTGCACGCCGTCGATGTAGAAGAAGTACGCCAGCATGTAGGTGCGCAGGGCCTCGTCTCCGCCGATGCAGCGCAGGGTCGAGCCGATGCCCCGCACTGCCTTGGAGAGGGCGTGGCTCTCGAGCGGCTTGTAGTGGGTCTGCTCCACGTCGCGCAGCATCGGGATCGTGAAGGCGAGCCACCAGGCCGCGGTGACGGCGAACGAGATCTGCATGGAGGTCTGCAGCGCCAGGCCCAGCCGCTCGCGCAGGAGCACGACGGCGAGGCAGACCACGAAGGGCACGCAGCTGCCGATGTATCCCCAGGCGTAGCCCTGGCTCGAAACCTCGTCCATGTGCTCGTCGGTGGTCGCATCGACCAGGAGTGCGTCGTAGAACACGATCGACGAGTTGAGCATCACCGACGAGATGACGTACACGACCAGGAAGGCCATCGCGTTGGTGGGGAACCCCATTCCCACGGTGGCGACGACGCCCGTGAGCACCGTGCCCAGGACGAACTTCTTCTTCATGCCCTGCATGTCGGCTATGGAGCCGAGGATGGGCATGAGCAGGGCTATGACCAGGGAGGCGACGGTCTCCCCGTAGCTCCAGGCCACGAGCGCGGGCCCATCGGCCAGCGACTTGAAGTAGATGGGGATGACGCTCGTCGCGAGCAGCACGAGGGCCGAGTTGCCAACGTCGTACATGATCCAGCTCTTCTCGGCCTTCGTGAACCTGGTGCGTGCCATCTCTGCTCCCTCCCAGCAGGGCCCATCGCGCATTTCTTGCATATTGTATGTGCGCCCTCGTACGCGATCCCCGCCGCTCAGGCCCAACGGCCCCTCACCAGGGCTCTGCGGCGGGGCCGGGGCACCCGGTGGGCACGGGTCCAAGTGCCCCTTGCATCGCAAGGTGATAAACCGCACCATGGGTGGGACGACGGAAGGAAGGAGCCACCGTGCCCGCGATTCTCACCCACGACTTCTTTGGCAGGGACGCCTACGCCGACGTCTTCTCCCGCCTGGGCCTGCTCTCCGTCGAGGAGCACGATGCCTTCTTCCTGGGCAACCAGGGCCCGGACCCCCTCTTCTACCTGGTGGCCGACCCCCGCGTCTCCAAGGGCAACCGCGTGGGTGGCCTCATGCACCACGCCCGCCCTGCCAAGCTCCTGCTCTCGCTCCATGACGCGCTCTCGATGCTCACGCGCGAGGAGCGCCCCGTGGGTGAGGCCTACG
This sequence comes from uncultured Olsenella sp., assembly GCF_959602185.1. Classification (NCBI taxonomy): domain Bacteria; kingdom Bacillati; phylum Actinomycetota; class Coriobacteriia; order Coriobacteriales; family Atopobiaceae; genus Olsenella; species uncultured Olsenella sp. Next base: position 373,287 of record NZ_CAUGRZ010000001.1, on the reverse strand, counting down.
CCGCTGGCTTTCTCTGCCACTACACGCTCGACCGGGCCATGCACCCCCTCGTGTTCTTTAACGAGTACGCCATCTGCGACGCCGGCGTGGACGGGCTCGACCGCTCCGACGGGGGAGAGGTGCACGCAGAGATCGAGCGCGACCTGGACGAGATGGTGCTCTATACCAAGACGGGCAAGACGGTCGCGGACTACAGGCCCTACGAGGAGGTGCTGCACGCCAGCGACCAGACCCTCGCCATCATCGACAAACTGTACTTCTACATGGGCCTCTGGACCTACAGCCGCACCCTGGACCTCGACTGCTACACGCGCGCCGTCAAGGCATTCAGGCTCATGCAGCGCCTCTTCTACACCCCCCGCCAGGGCAAGGCCCGCGTCCTTGCGCCATTGGAGCGCCTCGTCGGCCACAAGCGCTACTCGCTCTATGGCGCCATGGCGCATCGCGTGCGGGCCGAGAGGACCTCGGCCTTCGACAATCACGACCACCATGTCTGGAGCCATCCCTTCGTGGAGGGCGTCTCGAGCACCGACAGCTTCTGGGACATATACGAGGACGCCCTGGAGGAGGTCTTCGACAACGTCACGACGTTCTTCTCGCCCTCGTTCGACTACGCGGCGAGCCTGCGCCTCTCCCGCGACCTCAACTTTTCGGGCATGCCGGTTGACCCGGACGACCCTGATGCCGGCGAGTAGGGAAGGCGGCGCTCCCGCAGCATGACCAGCCTTGCCACGCGCCATGTGATGAAGGCCAACAAGAGCGAGGACACCAAGCCCGAGCTCAGGGTGAGGGAGGCCCTGCGCGCCGCGGGCTACCCCGGCTATCGCCTGCACTGGAAGAAGGCGGCCGGGAGGCCCGACATCTGCTATCCCAGCCGCAAGGTGGCGATCTTCGTGAACGGCTGCTTCTGGCATCGCTGCCCCCACTGCGACCTGCGCATGCCCAAGTCCAACGTCGAGTTCTGGGAGGCGAAGTTCAACCGCAACAGGGCTCGTGACGAGCGTGACCAGGTCCTGCTCATGGAGGACGGCTGGACGGTGGTCGTGGTCTGGGAGTGCCACCTCAAGGGTGAGCGCTTCGAGTCCACGATGCGCGATGTGGTGACGCAGGTCGAGCGGGCGGGCGGTGCCGGAACGCACGCGGGGCGCATCGTGGAGGCCGGGTCCCTGCCGGGCTGGAGGCTCAGGACCATAAGGTCGGGCAGGCACGCGTCGGGGCACTACCGCTAGACTGTGAGACATTGCCAGGCAGCGCCGTAGCCAGAGGGGCGACGCACTGCCACCTGAGGAGGGACGCTCGTGTCAACCTACGTGTTCTCGGACGTGCATGGGCACCTTGCCCCCCTCGACCGCCTGCTGGAGCGCATCGCCCCCGGCGAGGGTGACAGCCTCTTCATGCTAGGCGACATGATCGACCGCGGGCCCGATCCCGTGGGGGTCATGCGCTGCTGTCGCGACCTCCCCGGCTGCACCGTCCTCATGGGCAACCACGAGGACCTCCTCCTCTCGTGCCTCGAGCAGCCCGACGACCCCATCCGCCAGTACAACTGGCAGACCAACGGCGCGGCGAGCACCCAGGCGGGCCTCGACGGGCTTGACGAGGCGTCGCGCACCGAGCTCCTCGGCTGGGTGGAGCAGCTTCCCGTCTGCGCCATCACCCAGGTGGGCGAGAGGCCCTACATCCTGGTGCACGCGGGCATCCGCGCCGACGGGCTCTCTCCCCGCGAGTCCTGGGACGCCCAGGCGCTGCTCGACCTCCTGGACCGGCAGCTCGTGGACGACCTCCTCTGGATCCGCGAGGACTTCTGGGGGCGGCCCACGAACCTCCTCGACGAGGCGGGGCGCGGTCCCATCGTGATCGCGGGCCACACGCCGACGGCGTACCTGGACGGCATGGCGGACCTGCCCGAGCGGCCCTCGAGGGCGGATGACGGGCTCTGCCAGATGGTCAGGGTCGGGGCCTGCGAGGCCACGGGCGGCGTCTCGGACCGCTGGGACATCGACTGCGGCGCCGCGGGCGGCGCGGGCTTCGGGAAGGTCTGCATGCTGCGTCTGGATGATGGCATGGAGTTCTACGAGCCCGTCCGCGAGGGAGAGTAGCGTGCCCTCCGGCCGTGACGCCGGGAGGGGCGCGACCCGGCCGCTGAGGCACGTCGAGTCCCCGCTTCCCGCCGTCTTCGACGCGGACTCCAGGGTGCTCGTCCTGGGGAGCCTCCCCAGCCCGCTCTCGCGCGAGAGGGGCTACCACTACGGGAACCCCCAGAACCGCTTCTGGCGCGTGCTCTCCGCCCTCTGGGATGAGGAGCCTCCCAACAGCGTCGAGGGTCGCCGGGACCTCCTGCGCCGCCATCGTCTTGCCCTGCATGATGTGCTGGCGAGCTGCGACATCGCGGGGGCATCAGACTCGTCCATCGCGAATCCCGTCCCCAACGACCTCGGGCCCATCCTCAGGGCAGCCCCCATCTGCCGCGTGTTCTGCACGGGCTCGACCGCGGCGCGGCTCTACCGCCGTCACGTCGAGCCCGTCCTGGGCGTGCCCTGCGTGGCGCTGCCCTCGACGAGCCCCGCCAACGCCCGGTGGCGCCTCGACGACCTGGTCCGGGCCTACGCCGTGGTGCGCGAGGCCGCGGAGGGGAGCGACCCGCCCTGCCTGTCCCGGGACGCGGTGGGCGGGTAGCGGCCCCGCTCCTGGCTTTTTTGCGCCATCCTTGCCTGACGTCGGCACGCTCTGAGAGAATGCCAGTGCCCAACGGCGATGACCGCAGCTCAAACGAGAGAGACGTCGATGAGGCTTCGTGACATGGACATGACGCCCGGATCGCAGCGGACGCTTGCCTCGGCGAGCGCGCGCGAGCTCCTGCATGGCGCCCTGAGGACGAGCGACGAGGGAGAGGGCTGGGTGCGGCCCTGGCGCTTCTCGCCCATCCAGATGCGCGCCCTGGGGAGCTGCCAGGCCTGGCACCCCGGCCTGTACCGCCAGATGGCCCGCACGACCGCCGGCGTGACGCTCGAGTTCACGACGGACTCGTCAGAGGTCGCCCTCGAGCTCCTGCTCGACGACGAGCCCCGGGGCACCCGTGCGGTGCTCGACTACGTGGACCCTGAGGGGGAGGCGTTCCCTCACGACGGCGTTTCCTGCGAGGTGGACGGCAGGCACCTGGGCCTGCGACAGCCCTCCGGCGACGACGACTGCGTGGTCTTCTCGCTCGACGACCCCGACGCCGCCCCGGCCGATGGCGTCATGCAGCTCCCCGGCATGGGAGACACGCACCACGTGCGCATCTGGCTTCCCTGCCTGCGCGGATGCCGGCTTCGCGACGTCGTGGGCAACGGGAGCTTCGTGAGGGGGGTCGCCGCCCGTCGGGAGCTCCTCGTCCTGGGGGACTCAATCGCCCAGGGGTTCGTCTCGGACGACCCCTTCCAGGCCTGGCCCGCCCTCCTGGCGTCCCGCCTGGACCTGGACCTCGTGAACCAGGGCATAGGTGGGCAGGTGTTCCAGCCGGGGACGCTCCTGGGGCTCGCCCAGGCGGTCGACCCCGCCTGCATCGTCGTGGAGCTGGGGGCAAACTATCGCTACGAGCCCTGCCGCGAGCGCCTGGTGACGCGCGACGTCAGGGGCTACCTGCTCGAGCTCTCGCGCCTCTGGTCTAGGGTCCCCATCTGGGTCATGTCGCCCCTCTGGCACGACGAGGAGGCCTACCCCTCCCACTCCATGAGCTGCTGGCGGAGCGTGCCCCTCTTCCTGGCGGCCCACTGCGCCCCGCACGACCAGATGACCCTCCTGGACGGGGGGCGGCTGCTGGACCACAGGGCCTCGCTCATGGCGGACGGCTTCGAGCATCCCAACGCAGAGGGCTCGCGCCAGCTCGCACGCAGGCTCTGGGTTCGCATGATGATGCGGCGAGGCGACGTGGAGGAGCGCCGCACGCGGGCGCAAACCCTGCTCGAGGGCGCGCCGCGGCGCTGCTTCCCCCTGCAGGAGGAGCTGAGGAGGGGCATCGGAGAGGTGCTGTTCGCGGAGGAGGGCTGCGTGGCCCTCTCGCTGGTGCCCGGCCAGGTCACCATCTGGGGCCGCGACCGGGAGCTCGCGCACGACGTCCTGCTCATGCTGGACGACGTCGAGCTCGTGTACTGCCTCGAGCCGGCGCTCGTTCGCGACGTGTGCCTCACCCTGGGGCTCGAGTCCGTGAGCCCCGTGAGCATCTGCGTGTGTCAGGGGCGGCCCAAGCCAGCGGCGAAGGGGCACCGTCCCTCTCGTCCGCGCGAGGTCCGTCCCCTTGACGCCTCCTTCGCGAGTGTCGTGAGGGAGCGCTACTCCCACCCGGAGTACCTGCGCCAAGGGGAGCTCGAGGGGCTGCTCAAGCAGGGACTCCTGCTGGGGGGCTTCGAGGGCGGCGAGCTGGTGGGGTTCGTGGGCGAGCACCCCGGTGGCTCCATGGGCATGTTGGAGGTCTTCCCCGAGCACAGGGGCAGGGGCTGGGGAGAGGCGCTCGAGCGCGCCAAGATCGAGGACCAGCTGGCGCGTGGCCTCAGGCCCTGGTGCGAGGTGTGGCCGGAGAACAGGGACTCCCTCAGGCTGCAGCGACGCCTTGGTCTCAAGGTCCAGGCTGCCAACGAGAGCTGCTACATATCCCGCGCTCCCGAGGCGGGGGAGGTGGTCGCGCCTGAGGGGGCCGGCGACGGCTGGGCCCACGGTGCGGGCGAGGAGCCCGCGCAAGGTGGAGATACCGCGCAGACGGACGAGCCACCGGCATGTGCGGGGGACGGCCCCAGGCACTAGGTCCCAGGCTGCTCCTATACTGGGCGTCAGAAGACAGCTATCACATGGCTGACGTCGCCCAGGTGCAGCGCGCAGGCTCGCGTCCCTGACGGTCGAGGCCATGCCGGGAGGGACCATGCAGACCAACAGGCTGGCGCCGCTGCTCACGGGGCGCCTTTCCGACGAGGCGGCCGCGCGCGTGCGCGAGCAGCGCGCGTCGGGCACGCTCTCGCACTACGCGACCTCGGACCTCGCGGCGATCCGCCGCGACGACGAGCGCGACCAGGACAGCGCCCTGCGCCCCGCCTTCGTGCGCGACACGGAGAAGATCCTCCACATCCCCGCCTACAACAGGCTCAACGGAAAGACCCAGGTCTTCTCGTTCAGGCCCAACGACGACCTCTGCCGCCGCGGTCTCCACGAGCAGCTCGTGGGCAGGGTCGCGCGGGACATCGGCCGCGTCCTGGGGCTCAACCTGGACCTCATCGAGGCCATAGCCCTGGGCCACGACCTGGGGCACACGCCCTTCGGCCACGTGGGCGAGAAGTGCCTCAACGACGTCTTCCACGAGCGCACGGGGCGCTGGTTCTTCCACAACGTGCAGAGCGTGCGCGTGCTCGACCGCCTCTACGGGCGCAACCTCTCGCTCCAGACCCTCGACGGCGTGATCTGCCACAACGGCGAGTTCGAGCAGCAGCGGCTCGAGACCAGCGGGCTCACCAACTTCGACACCTTCGACCGCGTGGTGGCGGGCTGCTGGGAGACGGGCGAGGATGCCATCGGGCGCCTGCGCCCCATGACCCTCGAGGGCTGCGTCGTCCGCGTGTCGGACATCATCGCCTACGTGGGCAAGGACCGGCAGGACGCCATCCGCGCCGGCATCTGCGACGAGGACAGCTTCGACGACGGCCTGGGAGGCGCCTACAACGCGTGGGCGCTCTCGGCCTTCGTGGCCGACGTGGTCGAGAACAGCCTGGGCAAGGACCGCATCGCCCTGAGCGTGGAGGGGTTCGCCGAGCTCAGGCGCGCGAAGCGCGAGAACTACCAGAAGATCTACCGCTCGGCGGAGGTCAACGGCGACTTCTCGCGCGAGGTGGGGGAGTACTTCCACCGCCTCTACGAGCACGAGCTGGATGCCCTGGCCGAGGGTGACGAGGGCAGCGCCGTGTTCCAGCACCACGTGCTCCCGCTCCAGCGGCACCTGGGCCACTACGGGCGCGAGTACGACTGGGAGACGGACCCCGACCAGACCGTCTGCGACTTCATCAGCGCCATGACCGACGACTACTTCGTGGCGATCTGCCAGGAGACCTTCCCCGAGGCTAGGTCGCTCTTCCCCAGGCGGCGCTACTTCGACGGCGTGCGGGCGTAGAGGGCCACATGGACACCCTCTTCTCAAGCGTCGAGCGCTACAAGCGCAAGGCCAACGCCCCTCTCGCCGTGCGAATGCGGCCTCAGACCCTCGACGAGTTCGTGGGCCAGGAGCAGGCCGTGGGGGAGGGGTCGTGGCTGAGGCGGGCCATAGAGCACGACACGCTCTCGTCCGTCCTCCTCTACGGGCCCGCCGGCACGGGCAAGACCACGCTCGCGCGGATCATCGCCAATGGCACCCATGCCGAGTTCGTCGAGGTCTCGGCCGTGACGGGCACGGTGAAGGACCTCCGTCGCGAGGTGGACGCGGCGGAGAGCCGCCTACTCGTCCAGGGAAGGCGCACCATCCTCTTCGTGGACGAGATCCACCGCTTCAACCGCTCGCAGCAGGACGCGCTGCTGCACGCCGTGGAGGACCGCGTGGTCGTCCTCGTGGGTGCCACGACCGAGAACCCCTACTTCGAGGTCAACTCAGCGCTCATCAGCCGCTCGCGGGTGGTCGAGCTCCAGCCCCTCGACGACGAGTCGCTGCGCACGCTGGTCCTGCGGGCGGTGGCGGACCCCCAGGGCCTGGCTGGCGCCTTCGCCCTCGAGGACGAGGCGCTGCGCGACATCGTGACCCTGGCCGGGGGAGATGGCCGCGCCGCCCTCACCTCGCTCGAGCTCGCGAGCCAGATGGCCCTTCCCACCGGAGACCCCGCCGAGGCCGACCCCTCCCACCCCCTTGCCATCACCTCCGAGCACGTGCGCGAGGCGAACCCCCGCCGCGGCCTCAGCTACGACAAGTCCGGCGACATGCACTACGACGTCATCTCCGCCTTCATCAAGTCGATGCGCGGGAGCGACCCCGACGCGGCCCTCTACTGGCTCGCCCGCATGATCGACGCGGGCGAGGACCCCAAGTTCATCGCGCGCCGCATCTTCATCCTCGCCTCCGAGGACATAGGCAACGCCGACCCCCAGGCCCTCCTCGTGGCCGAGGCCGCCTTCAGGGCGACCGAGGTCATCGGATACCCGGAGTGCCGCATCAACCTGGCACAGGCGGCCACCTACATGGCGCTCGCCCCGAAGTCCAACGCCGCCGAGGCGGGCGTCGACGCCGCCCTGCGCGAGGCGCGCGAGGGGCCACGTCGGGAGGTGCCTAGCCACCTGCGCGACCGCCATCGCCCGGGTTCCGAGGGCTATGGCGCCTACCTGTACCCCCACGACTTCCCGGCGGGTTGGGTGCCCCAGCAGTACCTTCCCGACGGGCTCTCGCGGGGCGACTTCTACCATCCGGGGCCGAGGGGCTGGGAGGCCTGGCGCATGGAGGCTGCGGGAAGGGACCATCTTGGCGCGCAGGACGGCCGTCCTGACCAGGACGGCACGAACGGCTAGAATTGGACCCGACCACGTGGCCGCGCCGTGCGTTGCGGCCCACGCACTAGGGAAGGGCAGGTCATGGACCTCACACCTCTTGGCATCTTGATCCTGGCACTCGTGGCCGCGGCGATATGGGCGGTCGTCGAGCTGGCGCTCACCCTCAGGAAGGCCCGTTCCTCCGTCGAGGAGGTGACGAGGTCTGCGAACGAGACGATCGAGCAGGTGCAGCCCATCATCTCGAAGCTGGACGGCGTCATGGACGAGCTGCAGCCCGCGCTGAAGCAGGCCGACCCCATCGCGGCGAAGCTCGACGTCGCCGTGACGCAGGCAAACGTCAGCCTCGAGCGCGTGAACGGCATCCTGGGCGACGTCTCCACCGTGTCCGGCACCGCCGTCGGCGTGACCGACGCCGTGACCAAGGTCGCCAACAACGCGGCGAACTCGGTGAACGGAATCGTTTCACGCCTCGCCCACGTGCCTGGCGAGCGCGGCTCGGCCAAGCTCGCCCCTGCGGACGACGCCTCCCTCGCGGGCGGCCCGGCCTCCTCTCCGCATCACGCCAAGGAGCCCACGGGGTACGTGACCTACGGCAGTCCCAAGGGTGACGACCCCAAGGATGGCGGCCCCAAGGTGGAAGAGGGGGCGGGCGAGGGCGGCGACGCCACCACGAACGAGGACGACGCCGAGGAGTAGCATCGGCCTCCTTCCCAGCCGAGGATCGACCACACACCACGCGGGCGTCGCCTGACAGCGCCCCCTGACAAGGAGAGAAATGACCGAGAACATGGTTCGCCTGAGCGTTCCCGCCGAGGCGAAGTACGCGCGCGCCGTGCGCATGACCGCGGCGAGCCTCGCCGTCGCCTGCGACATGAGCGTGGACGACGTGGAGGACGTCCGCATGGCCGCCGAGGAGGGCTTCGTCTACTGCTGCGCGACCCGTCCCGAGTCCTGCGACATCAGTTTCCGCCTGGGCGAGCGTGCCGTGCGCATGGACTTCGTGCTGGGCGAGGGCGAGCCCGACGAGTCGGAGGGGGGCGCAGGGGAGGATGGCCTCGAGATGGTGGGCCTGCTCCTCTCGGCCATCTGCGACGAGTTCGACATCACCGAGGAGGGCGTCCTGCACCTCGCGAAGGGCACGGTCGTTGCCCATGCCTAGCCTCGACGCAACGTCCGCCTCGGCCGAGCGCCGCCGTCGCAGGAGCTCCGCGCGCCTCACCCACGGCAAGCTCGCCTGGGACAAGGGGCGCACGCGCGAGCTCTTCCGCCGCTACAAGGAGGAGGGCGACGAGGAGGCCCGCGAGCAGCTCATCGAGAGCCACCTGAACCTGGTCCGCTTCCTCGCGTCCAAGTTCAAGAACCGCGGCGAGCCGCTGGACGACCTCATCCAGGTGGGCTCCATCGGCCTCATCAAGGCCATCGACCGCTTCGACCCCGAGCGCGGCCTCGAGTTCACGACCTTCGCCACGCCCACCATCACGGGAGAGATCAAGCGCCACTTCCGCGACAAGGGCTGGTCGGTGCGCGTGCCCCGTCGCCTGCAGGAGCTCTCGGCCAAGGTCAACCAGGTGACCGACGAGCTCACGAAGGAGCTGCAGCGCAGCCCCTCGGTGGAGGAGATAGCCCGCGAGCTCGACTCCACGGTGGACGAGGTGCTCGAGGCGATGGAGTCCTCCAGCGCCTACAGCTCGGTCTCGCTTGAGGCGCCGAGCTCGGGTGGGGACGACGACAGCCCCTCGGTCCTGGACCACTACGCCAGCGAGGACGAGGAGCTCGCCTCCTCTGACGACCGCATGGTCATCGAGGACACCATCCGCGACTTCTCTCCGCGCGAGCAGGAGATCATACGCATGCGCTTCATCGACGGCCTCACCCAGGTCGAGATCGCGAAGCGGCTCGGCATCTCCCAGGTGCAGGTCTCGCGCCTCCTGAGGCGCACCCTCAAGAAGGTCCAGGAGAAGATCGACCCCGAGGGGCTCATGCGCTAGGCCGGAAGGGAGCCCTCATGCCCCAGACCGACGCCCACGACCGTGGCGCCAGCGACGAAAGGGCCCGCAGGGTCGCCCTGCGGGCCTGGGCGACCGTGGGCTGCCTGCTCGCCGTCTGGCTGGCCAGCCGCGCGCTCGTGATCGTGTGGCCCGCGGTGGAGCTCCTCATTGTGGGGGTGGTCGTCGGCTTCGTCTGCAGCCCCATCACCAACTGGCTCGAGGGGAGGGGAGTGGGCCGCGCGCTCGCCGCGCTCGCCTCCCTCCTGCTCGTGCTCCTCGTCGCGTCCCTCGTCTTCGTCCTGCTGGGACCGCCCTTCATGAGCCAGCTGCTCGAGGTCCTGCAGAGGACGCCCGTGTACGTCTCGCAGCTGCGCGCGACCATGGGCAGGTTCTGGGAGTCCTTCGGCAGCGACAAGACCGTAGAGGTCCAGCAGAGCCTCGACCAGTTCGTGACCGCCATATCCAACCTGGGCCTCAACACCTCCTCTGAGCTGGTGGAGCGGCTCTCCAGCGGCATCGTGCGCAACGCCGTCTCGGCCGTGGGCGGACTCTTCACCCTCTTCCTCGGGCTCGTCCTGGGCTACTGGTTCGCGAAGGACTACCCGCGGATCGCCCGCGAGCTCATGGTCATCGCCGGTCCCGCGCACGGCAGGGACATCTCCGTCCTGCTCGCCGTGATGAGCCGGTCCGTGGGTGGCTACATGAGGGGCGTGACCGTCACCTCGCTCGTGGGTGGGCTTCTCGCCTTCGTGGGCTACGCGCTCATGGGACACCCCTACGCGGGGCTCATGGCCATCGCGATGGGCGTGTTCCACTTCGTGCCCGTGGTGGGGCCTTGGATTGCCTCCGCCCTCGTCGTGCTGCTCGCGCTCTCGGTGAGCCCCGTGCTCGCCCTCGAGGCCCTGCTCGTCTCGGTGGTGGTGCAGAACCTGACGGACAACGTGGTTTCTCCCCTGGTCATGCAGTCGTCGGTCAAGGTGCACCCGGCGCTCTCGCTTCTGGGCATCGTGATCGGCAACGCCTTGGGCGGGGTCCTGGGCATGGCGCTGGCAATACCGCTCACCGCCGCGGCCCGCAGCGTCTTCGTCTACTTCTTCGAGTCGAAGAGCGGACGGCAGCTCGTCTCGTACGACGGGGCGCTGTTCAGGAGCACCCCCTTCCGCGACGAGGAGGGGCGCATCGAGCCCTCCTTCGACGCCCTGGACGACGACCGCTTCTTCGAAAGCACGCGGCTGGTGAGCCCTGAGGGCCTGCATGCGGTGCGGCCCGAGCCCCGGCCGGACGCGACCGGGGTCGGACTGGGGGCGCGGGTGCAAAACGTCGCGCGGCGTGCCATGCGCGGCAGGTCTGGCGCAGACGGTGAAGAGAAGTAGCTGAGTGGCAATTCCCAGCCGCGCTCGAAGGGCGCGCCACGTATGATATATGGGTTGGCTCGGCGCCACCGCCGCAAGTAAGACCACAAGGAGAAGCATGAGCAGCTCTGACTACAAGACCATGACCACCGCGCAGATTCGCAGCGACTTCCTGCGCTTCTTCGAGGAGAAGGGCTGCAAGCTCTATCCGTCCTCCTCGCTCGTCCCCGAGGACCCCTCGCTCCTCCTCGCCAACGCCGGCATGAACCAGTTCAAGGAGTACTACCAGGGCACCAAGACCATGGGGGAGATAGGTGCCACCTCCTGCCAGAAGTGCCTGCGCACGAACGACATCGACAACATCGGGGACTCCCGCCACCTCTCGTTCTTCGAGATGCTGGGCAACTTCTCGTTCGGCGGCTACACCAAGGCCGACGCCATCGCCTGGGCCTGGGAGTTCATCACCAGCCCCGAGCACCTCGGCCTTCCCGCGGACCGCCTCTACATGACCGTCTTCGAGGACGACGACGAGGCGATCGAGCTCTGGCACGCCCAGGGCGTCGCCTACGACCACATCTCGCGGCTGGGCGAGGAGGACAACTTCTGGGCCGCCGGCCCCACCGGCCCCTGCGGTCCCTGCTCCGAGATCTACTTCGACCAGGGCCCCGACTTCGAGGGAGAGGCGCCCGGCGACGACGGCGACCGCTACCTCGAGTTCTGGAACCTCGTGTTCACCCAGTACGACCGCCAGGAGGACGGCTCCATGCCCGAGCTGCCCCACCGCAACATCGACACGGGCATGGGCCTGGAGCGCATCGCCGCAATCATGCAGCACGAGGGCTCCAACTACGAGGGCGACGTGCTGCGCACGCTCATCGGCGTGGGCGAGCGGCTCGCAGGCGTGACCTATCACGAGTCCGGCTCCGTGGACAAGAGCCTGCGCATCGTCGCGGACCACAGCCGCGCCGTCTCGTTCATGATCGGCGACGGCATCCTGCCCTCCAACGAGGGACGCGGCTACGTCCTGCGCCGCCTGCTGCGCCGCGCCGTCTACCATGGACGCCTCCTGGGCATCCAGGGCCGCTTCCTCTCCAGCTACGTCCACGAGGTCACGAGCCTCATGGCGGACGTGTACCCGCAGCTGGTGGAGAACGGCGCCCTCATCGACGGCATCGTGAACGCCGAGGAGGAGCGCTTCGGCGCAACCCTGGACGCCGGCGAGACCATGCTCAAGACCGAGCTCGAGTCCCTGGGCGAGGGGGAGGACCTCTCGGGCGCCGTGGCCTTCAAGCTGCATGACACCTATGGCTTCCCCATCGACCTTACGCGCGAGATTTGCGCTAACTCCGGCCATGGCATCGACATGGGCGCCTTCGACAGCGCCATGGAGGCCCAGCGCGAGCGCGCCCGCGCCACGGCCAACCGCGACGCCTGGGGCAAGGCCAACAACGTGTGGGTCTCCCTCTCCGACCGCATCGCCCAGACCGAGTTCGTGGGCTACGACAGCGACGAGCTCGAGGGCGCCCGGGTGCTGGCCCTCGTCCGCGACGGCGAGGAGGTCCCCTCCGCCACCCTGGGGCAGAGGGTCGAGGTCGTCCTCGACCGCACTCCCTTCTACGCCGAGATGGGCGGCCAGGTGGGCGACACCGGCAGGCTCCTGGCAGAGGGCCTGAGCCTGCAGGTCACTGACACACGCCACCACGAGGGTGGTCTTGTGGGGCATGTGGCGGAGGTCGTCGCGGGTGAGGTGGCCCAGGGCCGCGAGCTCCGTGCCGTGGTCGACCACGGTCGCCGCGAGCTCATCCGACGCAACCACACCGCGACCCACCTCCTGGACGCCGCGCTCAAGCAGGTCCTGGGCGAGCACGTGAGCCAGGCGGGCTCCCTCGTCGCCCCCGACCGCCTGCGCTTCGACTTCACGCACTTCGAGGCCATGACCAAGGACGAGGTCGAGCGCGTCGAGGGGCTGGTCAACGCGCAGATTTTCGCCGCCGAGCCCATCGTGACCAGGATCATGGGCATCGAGGAGGCCAAGGCGTCCGGTGCAGTCGCCCTCTTCGGCGAGAAGTACGGCGACGTCGTGCGCGTGGTCTCGACCGGCGAGTCCGAGAGGCCCTTCTCCCGCGAGCTCTGCGGCGGCACCCACGCCCGCAACACCGCCGACCTCGGCTTCTTCAAGATCGTGAGCGAGAGCTCCGTGGGGTCCAACGCCCGCAGACTCGAGGCCGTGACCTCCGCCGGCGCCATAGAGTACGTGGACGAGCGCCTGCAGCTCCTGGAAGACGTCGCGGCGTCGCTCAAGTGCCGCCCGTCCGACCTCAAGGCGCGCGTCGAGGCCCTAGAGGCGGAGCTCCGCGAGGCGTGCAAGAGCCTGGACGCGGCCAAGGTGGGTGCCTCCAGCGACCAGCTGGCGCAGGCCATCTCCTCCGCGGTCGACCTGGGCGGCTACCGCTGCGCCATCGCCCGCGTCGAGGGCCTCTCGGGCAAGGAGCTCCGCAGCGCCTGGGACACCATCCGCGACGGCATGGGCGGGCAGAAGGCCGCCTGCGTCATCGCCTCCGCCATGCCAGACGGCAAGGTCGCCCTGCTCGCGGCGGCCACCGACGACGCCGTCGCCCTGGGCTTCTCCGCCGGCAAGGTGGTCAAGGAGGCCTCGCAGCTGGTGGGTGGCCGCGGTGGCGGAAGGCCCAACATGGCCCAGGCAGGCGGCACCGACGCCTCCGGAATCGACGCGGCGCTGAAGGCCGCCCGAGAGATGCTGGGCGCCTAGCGGCATGCGGGTCCTCGCCCTCGACATAGGGGAGGTGCGCATCGGCGTCGCGGCGAGCGACGCGAGCGGAAGCATCGCCTCTCCCGTCAAGGTGCTCCCGGCCCAGGAGGTCCTCCAGAACGCGCGCAGCTTCAGGCGCATCCTGGAGGACTACGAGCCCGAGCTCCTGCTGTGCGGCCGCCCCCTCACCCTTGCGGGCGAGGAGGGTCCCCAGGCCGAGCGCGTCATGGAGCAGGCGAGGGGGGTCGCGGCTTCCTGCGGCCTTCCTCTGGAGTTTGCCGACGAGCGCCTCTCGTCCAGGGAGGCCAAGCGTATCCTTCGTGAGCAGGGGTACGACGAGCGCTCGATGCGCGGGCGCGTCGACATGGTGGCGGCGTCCCTGTTCCTGCAGGCCTGGCTGGACGCCCGAGTAGATTAGGTCCCTGATGTCTAACAACCCGACCCGCAACGGATCGCACTTCTCGCCCGAGCCCTCGAGTCGCGGCTCCCGGCCCGTCCGCGGCGGTGACACGCGTCGCTCGCGGGGGTCCTCCACGCCCGACCGCAGGGCGGGCTATGCGGGAGGGGTCTCGCAGCGGAGCGTCAGCGCGACCCGTCGCGCTGCCGGAAACGCCGGCTCTCATGCCCGTGGCGAGAGGCCCGGCGGTCCGCGCCGTCGCTGGCCCAAGGTCGCCTTCATGCTCCTGGTGGTCTGCGGCCTGCTCGTGGGTGCGGGCACCCTCGCCTGGCGCCACTTCTCGTCCTCGGGCAAGGCGGGCGGCTCCGTCGCCGCCGGGCAGAGGGTCACCGTGACCATCCCGGAGGGCTCGGGCGGCAGCCAGATTGCCCAGATCCTCCTCGATGCCGGCGTCATCGGCGACAGCGGTGAGTTCTTCAAGGCCGTTCAGGCCCAGGGCGCGGAGTCGAGCATGAAGAGCGGCTCCTACGACTTCCTCACCGGCGCCAACGTGTCCGAGGTCGTGAGGCAGCTCGTGAGCGGGCCCAACTCCGCGGCGGGCAAGCTGACCATAGCCGAGGGCCTCACCCTCCAGAAGACGGCGGAGGCCGTCGGCGCAAGCGGCATCGGTGTGTCGGCCGAGGACTTCCTCAGCCAGGCGAAGGCCTCCAACTACGCCGCCGACTACCCCTTCCTCGCGCGGGCCGCCAACGACTCGCTCGAGGGCTTCCTCTTCCCCAAGACCTACGACTTCGGCGGCACTCCTGCGACGGCGGACTCCGTCATCCGCGCCATGCTCGACCAGTATGGGCAGGAGGTCGCGAGCCTCGACCTCGCCTCGGCGGAGGCGAGGATCAAGGAGACCTACGGCATCGACATGAGCGACTACGGCATCCTCACCCTCGCCTCCATCATCGAGAAGGAGGCCCTGAACGACGAGGACCGCAGCAACATCTCGTCCGTGATGTACAACCGCATGAGGGAGGGCATGGCCCTGCAGAGCGATGCTACGATGGGCTACGTGACGGGCGGTGCCGTGAGCGCCGACGACCTCAAGACCCAGAGCCCCTACAACACCTACCTCAACGCGGGACTGACCCCGACTCCCATCTGCTCGCCCAGCCTGGCCTCGATCAAGGCCGCGATGGACCCGCCCAGCACCAACTACCTCTACTTCTGGATCACCCAGAGCGAGCACGTCTTCTCCGAGACCTACGACCAGCACCTGCAGGCGATCTCCAATGCCTCGTAGTCCCTTCGAGGCAACGGCCTACGTCGCCTCCGTTGACCTCGTCGACGTCGGGCGCCTCGCCTCCGAGGGGGTGCGCTGCGTGCTCCTGGACCGTGACAACACCTGCGTGCCCCGCGACGCGAAGGTCGCGTCCCCGCAGGTCCTCGACTGGCTCGGGCGCGTGCGGGAGGCGGGAATGGCGACCTGCGTCGTCTCGAACAACTTCCATTCCGCCGAGGTCGAGCGCTCGGCCCGCGAGCTGGGCTGCGAGGTCGTGCATCACGCCATGAAGCCCCTGCCCTTCGCCGTCCATGCCGCGCTGCGCAAGGTGGGCGTCCCCGCCGAGCAGGCCGTGCTCGTGGGCGACCAGGTGTTCACCGACGTCGTGGCGGGGAACCTCGCGGGCGTGCGCACCGTGCTGGTCCGGCCCCAGTCCACCCAGGACCTCTGGTACACGCAGCTCCTGCGCGTCGCGGAGCGCGCCGTCCTGCGCGGCCGCCGGTTCAGGGGGGAATAGCCCGGGACTCGGATGCTAGAATCGTCACGAAAGACATCTTTCCTCTCGAGAGGCTCTATGGCATCGGCTGGCGGGTACGTGGTCCACGAGGGCTGCGACCACATCTTCTTCGTGGGCTTTCACGGAGCGGGCAAGTCCACCCTGGCGCGCAACCTGGGCGGGCTCTTCCGTCGTGACTACGTGGACACCGACCGCATGGTCGAGCGCATGCGCGGCCTCAGCGTCTGCCAGATCTTCGAGCGGGAGGGCGAGGAGGCGTTTCGACGCGACGAGGCCAAGGTCCTGCGGGGCCTGCTCGATCGCAAGTCCCTGCTCGTGAGCTGCGGGGGCGGCATCGTGGAGGGGCGGGAGAGCTGCGAGCTCATGCACCGCATGGGCACGGTGGTCTACCTCGACGGGGACGTCGAGGACTCCCTGCGCCAGCTCAGGCATCCCGAACTCAGGCCCGACTTCGCCACGGTGGACTGCGCCAGGAGCCTCCACGGCCGGAGGCGGCCCCTCTACGAGGCGACCTCCGACTACACGATAGACATCAGGAACAGGACGTTCGAGCAGGTCTGTGCCGATGCGGCCCAGCTGCTCTGGGAGAAGGGTCTGCTATGAGCGAAGAGGTGCCCGAGCTGGTCAGGCAGTGGGTCTCGGTGCCCGGGGGCTCCTGCGACGTGCGCGTGGGCCGCGACCTCGTCGAGGGGCTGGGGTCTGTCCTCAAGACGGTGGCCGGAAGGCCCGAGGTCTGCGCCGTCGTGGTGCCCGAGGGCTCCGACGAGACGCTGGTCGAGCGCCTGCGCAGGCAGGTCACCGACGCGGGCTTCAGGGCGGCCCGCGTGGACGTCCCCGCCGGTGCGGGCGCCCGGGACGTGAGCGCCCTCTGCGCCCTCATGGCCGGCCTGGGGGAGGCCGGCGTCACCTCTGACGACCTCGCGCTCGCCCTGGGGGGCGCAGACGAGCTCTCGCTCGCCCAGGCCGCCTGCTCGGTCTGGTGCGGGGGCGTCCCGCTCGCGGGCATCCCGCTCGACCTCGCGGGCATGCTCCTGGTGCCTGCCTCGCCCCGCGCGCTCGACGTGGGCGGCAGGGAGGAGGTCGCCAGCTTCAGGCTGGGCATCCGCTACCTCTTCTGCGATCCCCTCGTGATGGACCTCTCGCTTGGCTCCGAGGCGACGCGGCTCTCGCTCGCCCTGATGGCCGCCACGGCCGTCGCGGACTCGAGGCCGGCGCTCGAGCACCTCTGGGACGCCACGCCAGAGATCATGGGGGGCGACGAGGACGTCCTGCTCGAACAGACCCTCTCCCTGCTCAAGGCCCGCGGGAAGCTCGCCTCCTCGACGGCCGTCGCCGTGCGACAGTCGCTCTTCTACGGGCAGGACTTCGTGCGCGCCCTGCGCCCGCTGGTCCCCGCGGCATCCGAGGCGGAGCTCCTGGGGGAGGCCCTTCGCTTCTCCGCTCGCGTCTCGGCCGGCGAGGGCAAGCTCGACGTGGACGACGTGCTGGTGCAGGACGAGCTGCTCGAGCGCCTGGGCATCGAGCCCGTCGAATGCGAGCTCGAGCCAGGGGCCATGGTGGAGGCCCTGAGGAGGGAGCGCTTCGCGCGCAGCAACCGCTTCCTCCTGGCGCTGCCCCAGGCCGTGGGGCGCGTGAGGCTCTCCTCCGTCGACGAGGGCCTGCTCGCCGAGCATGCCGCCGCCTGGTGCGACGCCCACCTGCCCGAGGAATAGAAGGATCGAACTGCCGCTGCGGGACGGGCGACGCACCCACGCGGCAGAGGACGCTTAGAGAGGAACCGAACATGGCAGACGCAAAGGCCTGCGCGGGACGCGTCGGGCGCTTCCGCGCGCTCATGGGGGAGCGTGGCTACGACGCCGCGATTCTGAGGAACAACCCCGACCTGCGCTGGCTCACGGGTGCCGAGCGCACCTTCGACGGCGAGGTGGCGCACACGGCCGTCGTCACGGCCGACGGGCTCTGGCTTCACACCGACTCCCGCTACTTCAACACCTTCCAGGAGCGCCTGGGTGCCGACACCCCCTGGCAGATCGACATGGAGCTCGTTGCCCCCGCGGAGTGGGCGGCACGCGTCATCTCGATGGCGCATGCCCGCGTCGTGGCCATCGAGGACAGCTGCAGCCTCGCCTTCTTCGACGCCTTCAACGTCGCCTGCGCAAAGCAATCGACCGCCTGCCTCGTCCCGCGCATGCACGGCGACATCGTCGGCCTGCGCATCGTGAAGGACGCCGAGGAGGTCGAGCTCATGCGGCATGCGCAGGACATCACCGACGCGGCCTTCGAGCACATCTGCGCCTTCGTCAAGGCGGGCATGACCGAGCAGGAGATCAAGGTCGAGCTCGAGAACTACATGCTCACACATGGCGCGGATGCGCTCTCGTTTGACACCATCGTCGCCGCGGGGCCCAACGGCGCCAACCCGCACGCCCAGCCGGGCGAGTACGTGGTCCGGGAGGGCGACATGGTCGTCATGGACTACGGCGCGGGCTACCACGACTACCACTCCGACATGACGCGCACCGTGTGCGTGGGCGAGCCGGGGGAGGAGCAGCGCCGGGTCTACGACGTGGTTCGTCTCGCCCACGAGACCTGCGCTTGCGAGGCAAGGCCCGGCTGCATCGGCAGCGACATCCACAACCTGGCCGTCGAGGTCATCACCGACGCCGGCTACGGCGACTACTTCAAGCATGGCCTGGGCCACGGCGTGGGGCTCGAGATCCACGAGCAGCCCAGCTTCGGGAGGCTCTATGACAAGCCCGTCCCCGTCGGCTCCGTGATAACCATCGAGCCGGGCATCTACCTGCCCGGTCGCTTCGGAGTGCGCCTCGAGGACTTCGGCATCATGGGGGAGGACGGCTACCATCCCTTCACCAAGTCCGGCCACGAGCTTCGCGTGGTGGGGTAGCGCACGACAGGGCAACCCGGCGCGCGGCGGGTCGACCCGGCAGGGGAGGCCCCGCCCGCTGCGTGCTATTCTTCTTTGCTAGCCGCGAGGGCATGCCCCTCGCGCAGACCTGACCAGCCCGAAGGTCGCGCGCGCTCAAGACACGAGTGCCAACGCGTGCCCCGGGCCAGACGAGAGGAAGTACCCGTGGAAGAGATGCCCAAGACCTACGACCCCCAGGCCAGCGAGCCCGCGCTCATCGACCGTTGGGTCTCTGCAGGCTGCTACCAGCGCAGCAAGGGCGTGGGAGACTGCACCGTCGTGATTCCGCCCCCCAACGTCACGGGCATCCTGCACATGGGGCACGCCATGGACGACGCCATCCAGGACGCTTTCGTGCGCTACAACCGCATGAGGGGCCGCTCCACCCGCTGGATCCTGGGAACTGACCATGCCGGCATCGCCACGCAGACCAAGGTGGACAAGAAGCTCAAGTCCGAGGGCATCTCTCGCCTTGAGATCGGACGAGAGAGGTTCCTCGACGCCTGCTGGGACTGGACGCACGAGTACGGCGGGACCATCGTGAGCCAGATTCGCCGCATGGGCTGCTCGATCGACTTCGACGACGAGAAGTTCACCATGAGTCCCGAGTTCTCGAAGGCCGTGCGCAAGGTCTTCGTCGACTGGTACCACGACGGGCTGATCTACCGCGGCAAGCGCATCGTTAACTGGTGCCCCAGCTGCCGCACCGCGATCTCGGACGACGAGGCGGAGTACCAGGACGAGAAGGGTCACCTCTGGTACCTGCGCTACCCCCTGGCGGAGCCCGTGGACGGCGTCGAGTACGTGACCGTGGCCACCACCCGTCCCGAGACCATGCTGGGCGACACCGGCATCGCCGTGAGCCCATCCGACCCCAAGAAGGCGGGGCTCGTGGGCAAGACGGTCATCCTGCCCATCATGGACCGCGAGATCCCCATCTTCTCGGACTGGCACGTCGACGCCGGCTTCGGCACCGGATTTGTCAAGGTGACCCCCGCGCATGACCCCAACGACTACGCCATGGGCCAGGCCCACGGCCTCGAGCAGATCAACATCTTCGACGAGACCGCGCACGTGGTGGAGGGCTACGGCGAGTTCAGCGGCATGGACCGCGACGAGTGCCGCAAGGCCATCGTGGCCTGGTTCGAGGAGCATGGGCTGCTCGACCACGTCGAGGAGCTGGACCACTCCGTCATGCACTGCTACCGCTGCGGCACCGCCCTCGAGCCTTGGCTCAGCGAGCAGTGGTTCGTGGCCGTGGACAAGCTCAAGGAGCGTGCCTGCGAGGTCGTGAGGGACGGCGAGGTCACGTTCCACCCTGACCGCTGGACCCAGACCTACCTCACCTGGATGGAGAACCTCAAGGACTGGTGCATCAGCCGCCAGCTCTGGTGGGGCCACCGCATCCCCGTCTTCTACTGCGACGACTGCGGCTGGCAGGACGCCCTCATGGAGGACGTGGACGTGTGCCCCCACTGCGGCGGCCACCACGTGCACCAGGACGAGGACGTGCTCGACACCTGGTTCAGCTCGCAGCTCTGGACCTTCGCCACGCAGGGCTGGCCCGACCACCCGGAGCAGATGGAGGGGCACCACCCCACCAAGGTGCTGGTCACCGCGCGTGACATCATCGCCCTCTGGGTGGCGCGCATGGTCATGAGCTCCCTCTACTTCACGGGAGAGGTGCCCTTCCACGACGTGTACATCTACGCGACGATCCTGGCCAAGGACGGCAGCCGCATGTCCAAGTCCAAGGGCAACGGCGTCAACCCCATGGAGCTCATGGAGAAGTACGGCGCCGACGCCATGCGCTTCAACCTGCTGACGCTCATCACCAACAACCAGGACGTCAAGTTCGACGCGAACATCGACAAGAAGACCAAGGCGCTCATAGACAGCCCCCGGACCGAGCAGGCGCGCGGGTTCGTGACCAAGATCTGGAACGCGAGCCGCTTCGTCCAGATGAACCTCGACGGCTACGAGCCGGGCCCCGCGCTCGCGCAGACCCCCGAGGACGCCTGGATGCTCAGCCGCCTCGCTCGCGCCGTGCGCACGGCGACCTCGCAGCTCGAGGCCTACGAGTTCGGCGACTACGCCCGTGACATCCAGTCCTTCTTCTGGAACGAGGTCTGCGACTGGTACATCGAGCTCTGCAAGGGCCGCCTCCTGGACGGTGTCGCCGCGGAGCGTTTGCAGGTCCAGCGCAACCTGGTCTTCGTCCTCGACGTGAGCATGCGCCTGCTCCACCCGGTGATGCCCTTCGTGACCGAGAGCGTGTGGGACATGCTTCCCGCCTCCGCCCTGGACGACCATTCGAGCGAGTTCCTCATGACGGCCGCCTGGCCCGAGCCTGAGGCGCTCGCGGGCTTCGTCAACAAGCGCGCGGAGGGGGACTTCGAGCTGGCCAAGCGCCTCATCTCGCAGGTGCGCTCCACGAGGGCGCGCTATCGCCTCTCTCCCAAGGAGGAGCTGCGCGTCGAGGTGAGCTGCGGTGGGCAGCAGACGGTGGACGTCCTTTCTGGCCAGGCGGGCTTCATCCGCAAGGTGGGCCGCGTGAGCGAGCTGGTGCTCTCCGTGGCCGATGGCTTCGCCAAGCCCGAGGGTGCCGTGGTGGCGCACGAGGGCGACTTCGATGCCTATGTGCTGGTGGGGGAGCTGGTTGACCTCAAGGCCGAGGCCGCGCGCCTCGCCAAGGACCTCGCCAAGGCCGAGAAGGACCTGGGCAGCGTGACCAAGACCCTGACAAACGAGGGCTTCGTGGCCAAGGCGGCGCCTGAGGTCATCGAGAAGAAGCGCAACCAGCAGGCCGAGCTCGAGGCGATGGTGGAGGCGCTCAGGCAGCAGATTGCCGACTTCGCCTAGCCACGCCGCTCGCGGAGTTCCGGCTACCTCAGGCAGATTCGGGCGCCCTGACACCTTGCGGTGGCGGGGCGCTCTGCTATGGGTGTAAAATTCCGAAAATTGACAAATTTCCAAACGGGCCTCGTGCCCTGGAAGAGGGGCCTATGAGTCGCGTGAGTCGCAAGGAAGCCGTCTTCTACGATCACTTCAGGGCGTCGTCGAAGATGATCGTCGAGGCTGCGGAGCTCTTCGATCGGATCGTGGGCGAGTGGCCGAGCTCCAAGTCGCTCATCCCCCAGATGAAGGAGTTCGAGAGCAGGCACGACGAGCTCACCGGCGAGGCGATGGATGAGCTCAACCGCTCCTTCATCACCCCCTTCGACCGCGACGACGTCTTCTCGCTCATCACCCTCCTGGACGACATCGTGGACGGCATGGAGGGGGTCTCGGCGCGCTTCTCGATCTACGACGTAAACGTGATGATCGCCCCCGCCAAGGACATGGCGGACCTCACCCTCGCATCCGCCCGCGAGCTCCAGACGCTCTTCGACCACTTCGACAAGTTCAAGAGGGACCCCGTGGTGGCCCAGCAGATGCGCCGCATCAACGAGCTCGAGGACCAGAGCGACGTCGTCTACCGCGAGGCGCTCGGCGCCGTGTTCGCCGCCCACGACGACCCGATTCACACTCTCAAGTGGAAGAGCCTGCTCGACAAGATGGAGGATGCGCTCGACAACTGCAAGCACGTCTCCAACGTCGCCCATAGCGTGGTAATGAAGAATGCCTAGCCCGCTGCTCGTCGCCGTGCTCGTCATAGCGTTCGCCTTCGAGTTCATCAACGGCTTCCATGACACCGCGAATGCCATCGCGACCACGGTCTACACCCGCGCCCTCTCGCCGCGCGTCGCCATCCTGAGCTCGGCCGCGATGAACTTCGTGGGGGCGCTCACGAGCGAGAAGGTCGCCATGACCATCGCCACGGGCCTGGTGAGCGTGCAGCTCGGCCTCCACGTCATCCTCGCCGCCCTCCTGGGCGCCGTGGCCTGGGACCTCTTCACCTGGTGGTTCTCGATTCCCTCGAGCTCGAGCCACGCCCTCATCGGGAGCCTCATCGGCGCGACCATGGTCTTCACGGGGGGACCCCAGGACGTGATCTGGGAGGGGGTTGTGGACAAGGTCGTGATCCCCCTCTTCACCTCGCCCCTCATCGGCCTGGCCCTGGGCTTCGTCTTCATGAACCTGGCCTTCGAGGCCTTCGCCGACGTCACGGCCCATAACGCGAACTCCTTCTTCCACAAGGCCCAGGTCGCCTCGTCGATGTTCATGGCCTACAGCCACGGCAACAACGACGCGCAGAAGACCATGGGCATCATCACCATCGCCCTTGTCTCGGCGGGGATGCTCGATGCCGGGGCCGGCGTGCCCCTCTGGGTGAAGGTGCTCTGCGCGGCGATGATGGCCCTGGGGACCGCCATCGGCGGGCAGCGCATCATGAAGACGGTGGGCCAGGGCGTCACCAAGCTGGAGCCCGCCATCGGCTTCGTCTGCCAGACGGCCTCTGCCATCGCCATCGAGGCCATGACGGCGCTGGGCGCCCCCGTGTCGACCACGCAGGTGCTCACCACCTCGATCATGGGTGCGGGCAGTGCCAAGGGCATCAAGAACGTGCGCTGGGGGGTCGCCGGCAGCATCGTGACCGCCTGGGTCGTGACCCTTCCGGCGACCATGTGCCTCGGCGCCCTCTTCGCCCTCGTGGCGGGGCGCTTCTAGGGCTCTCGGGCGAATTGCACGGCATCCCGAGCCTTCCCATAAATAACTTAATACGCAGGAAACCATCGGCGTCCGCCCAACTGATATAACCAACAGCATCGAGACGCCTGCCGCATCCTGCGGTGCATTCAGAGAGGGGATTGCCATGAACAGCCTCAGCAGAAGGTCCTTTCTCGCCGTGGCACTGGGAGGATGCTCCTCCTTTGCGCTTGCTGCCTGCGGAAACGTCGGCACGGGCTCCAAGGGGGGCTACAAGATCGGCGTGCTGCAGCTCACCGAGCACGCCGCCCTCGACGCCGCGAACGCCGGCTTCGTCCGCGCGCTCGACGAGTCCGGACTGAGCTACACGATCGACCAGCAGAACGCCCAGAACGACCAGTCGGCCTGCCAGACCATCGCCTCCAAGCTGGTCAACGACGGGGACGACCTCATCCTCGCCATCGGCACGCCGGCCGCGCAGGCGGTCGCAGGCGCCACCGACCAGATTCCCGTCATCGGTACGGCCATCACCGACTTCGCGGCCTCCGGTCTCGTCGCCTCCAACGACGCCCCGGGCGGCAACGTAACGGGCAGCTCCGACCTCACGCCGGTCGAGGACCAGTTCGACCTTCTGGTCAGGCTCATCCCCTCCGCGAAGAAGGTCGGCCTGCTCTACTGCACCGCCGAGTCGAACTCCGACGTCCAGGTCGCGCTCGCCGAGGCTGCCGCCTCCGCCCGCGGCCTAGAGGCCGTCCGCTTCTCGGTCTCGAGCTCCAACGAGATCCAGCAGGTCGTCGAGTCGATGGTGGGCAAGGTGGACGTCGCCTACGCGCCGACCGACAACACGATCGCCGCAGGCATGTCCACGGTCTCGATGGTGGCGATCGAGCACAAGCTCCCGGTCATCGTGGCCGAGCAGGGCATGGTCGACAACGGCGGCCTTGCCACCTATGGCATCAACTACGACCAGCTGGGCTACAAGGCTGGCCAGATGGCCGTCAAGGTCCTGAAGGGCGAGGCCAAGCCTGCCGAGATGCCCATCGAGTACCTCGCTGCGGAGGACTGCACCCTTGCGACCAACCAGGCCACGGCCGACGCCATCGGGGTCGACCTCTCCGTGCTGGGCGCCTAGGCGCGGGTCGCGTCTCGTCCCGGGATGGGACGACAGTTTCTGACGTTCGTCGTGTGCCCCGGGGCGACCCGGGGCACATCGCAGGTTTGGGGGTAGCATGCTGCCAGCTCTAACGGGTGCCGTCTCTCAGGGAATCCTCTGGGGCGTCATGGTGCTCGGACTCTTCGTCACCTACAAGATGCTCGACATCGCCGACCTGACGGTCGACGGCAGCTTCGCCCTGGGCGGCTGCGTCGCGGCGGTCGCCTCCGTCTCGCTAGGGCTCGACCCGCTGGTCGCAATCCTACTGGGCATGCTTGCCGGCGTGGTCGCGGGCCTGGTGACGGGGCTTCTCCACACTGTGTTCGACATCCCCGCCATCCTGGCCGGGATCCTGACCCAGATCGCCCTCTGGTCGGTCAACCTGCGCGTCATGGGCAAGTCGAACACCCCGCTCCTCAACGTGGACACCGTCTTCACGCGCATCTCCGCGCTGACGGGCCTCAACCAGGCCGCCTCGGCCATGGTCGTGGGGCTCGTGGTGGCAGCGGCTCTGGTGGCGGCCATGTACTGGTTCTTCGGCACCGAGATTGGCTCCGCCCTGCGCGCCACGGGTAACAACGAGGACATGTGCCGCGCCCTGGGCATCGACGTGCGCGTCACCAAGCTCATAGCGCTTGCCCTCTCCAACGGCCTGGTGGGCCTCTCGGGCGCCCTCATCTGCCAGAGCCAGAAGTACGCCGACATCGGCATGGGCACGGGCGCCATCGTGATCGGACTCGCCGCCATCGTCATCGGCGAGGTCCTGGGCCGGCTCACCCCCGGCAAGCTCCAGGCCTTCGGCAGCCGCCTCACCTCGGCGGTCGTGGGCTCCGTCGTCTACTTCCTCATCAGGGCCATCGTGCTCCAGATGGGCCTCGACGCCAACGACATGAAGCTCCTCTCGGCCGTGATCGTCGCCCTTGCCCTGGTGGTACCCACCGTCGTCGAGCGCCAGCGGCAGAGGCGCTCCTACTCGAAGGGAGGCGAGCGCTGATGCTGCGCCTTACCAACGTCAGCAAGACCTTCAACAAGGGCACCGTCAACGAGAAGCCCGCCCTCGTCGGCGTGGATCTCCACCTCGAGCCCGGCGACTTCGTCACCGTGATCGGCGGAAACGGGGCGG
This sequence comes from uncultured Olsenella sp., assembly GCF_959602185.1. Lineage (NCBI taxonomy): Bacteria > Bacillati > Actinomycetota > Coriobacteriia > Coriobacteriales > Atopobiaceae > Olsenella > uncultured Olsenella sp. The sequence continues at coordinate 347,713 of NZ_CAUGRZ010000001.1, read as the reverse complement.
GCAAGTCGACCCTGCTCAACGCCATAGCCGGCGTCTTCCCGCCCGACTCGGGCGTCATACAGATCGACGGGGCCGACGTGAGCCTGCTCTCCGAGCACCAGCGCGCCCGCTACCTGGGGCGCGTCTTCCAGGACCCCATGCGCGGCACCGCGGCCGACATGCAGATCGACGAGAACCTGGCTCTGGCCCGCCGCCGCGGCGAGGGCAGGGGACTGTCCTGGGGCATCGGGAAGGCCGAGCGCGCCGAGTACGCGGAGCGACTGGCCTCGCTCGACCTGGGCCTCGAGAATCGCCTGAGCTCCAAGGTCGGCCTGCTCTCGGGCGGGCAGCGCCAGGCGCTCACCTTGCTCATGGCCACGCTCAAGAAGCCCAAGCTCCTGCTTTTGGACGAGCACACGGCGGCACTGGACCCCAAGACCGCCAAGAAGGTCCTTGAGCTCACGGCCCAGGTCGTCGAGAGGGACTCCCTCACCACCCTCATGATCACGCACAACATGAACGACGCCATCCGCCTGGGCAGCCGCCTGATCATGATGCACGAGGGCCACGTGATCTACGACGTGAGCGGCGAGGAGAAGCGCGCGCTCAAGGTCCACGACCTGCTCCTCAAGTTCGAGGAGGCAAGCGGCGGCGAGCTCGCCAACGACCGCATGCTCCTGAGCTAGCCGCGCGCCGGCGGACGGGGGTCTCATGAGGAAGATGGGCATCGTTCTGGCGACGGGCGAGGCAGGCATGCGCCACTTCACGGACGTGCTCGGGGAGGAGCTGGGCGAGACCGCCGCGCAGGTCGAGCGCTCGTCCGTGGATGCCGCTCTGACGAACGCCCTCGCCGGCGAGGGCGACAAGGAGGGCCTGGTCGCGCTCCTCGCCCCTGCGGTCGAGTCGCTCGAGCGTCGTGGCTGCGAGCTCGTCGCGATCGTGGGGACCGACGCGCACCTCGTCCTCCGCGAGTTGCGGGGTACGACCAGCGTGCGGCTGCTGAGCGTGGTCGAGGCCAGCTGGAGGAGAATCGTCGCAGCGCGGTATGTGCGCGTACTTCTCCTTGGCACGTCCACCACCATGCGCGAGAAGTTCTTCAAGTCGCCCATCGCGGCGAGCCACGTTCCGGTGTTCACGCCCAACGACGAGGACAAGGAGTGGGTCGACGCCGTGATCGGGCGCGTGTCCGGGGGAGAGGAACCCTCAGCGGACGACCTGGCACGTTTTGACGAGCTCGTGGGCGAGGCGGTCGAGCATGGCGCCCAGGCCATCGTGATGGCCGCGCCGGAGCTCCTCGCGCTCACGCGGGGTCGAGAGCTTGCGCTCCCGGTGGCCGACGCCCTGGGGGCTCAGGCCCAGGCGCTCGTGGACGAGGCTAGAGCCAGGTAGCGCGTGCGCCGCGAGGCTAATCCAGGAACTTGTCCAGCTCCCTGTCGAGCAGGGCGTTGCGTCTGACGTGGGGGTGCCGTACGAGGATGCCGCGTGCCATGACCATGTCGACCTCGCGAAGCGCCTTGAGGTCCTCGAGGGGGTTCCGCGCACAGACGACGAGGTCGGCGTCCTTTCCTTCCTCGACGGAGCCCGTCACCCTGTCGATGCCCGCGAGCCGGGCGTTGCCGAGGGTTGCGGTATGCAGGGCGAGCGCATTGCTTGCGCCCACGTACTTGTGGAAGTAGACGAGTTCGCGCCAGAAGTCGTACTGGGCGATCCAGGGGCAGCCCACGTCGTTGCCGAGCGCCACGGGCACCCCGGCGGCAAGTGCCGCCTTCGAGCACTCCCTGATGCCGTCGAAGACGACCTTGCCGTTGAACTGGTCCATCTCGGAGGCGCCTGAGACGCTTCTGTCGAAGAGCGCATAGGGGAGGGCGGGGGAGAGCGTGGTCACCAGGAAGGAACCCCTCTCGGCGAAGAGGGCCATGGTGTCCTCGTCCGGCCTGGCGCCGTGCTCGATCGAGTCGACGCCGCCCTCGAGTGCGGCGCGGACGCCCTCGGGAGACTCCACGTGCGCCGCCACGATGCGACCGCGCGCGTGCGCCCGGTCGCAGCAGGCACGCACCATCTCTGGAGGCATCTTCATCTCGCCGGGCTCTCCCTTGGCCCGTGCGTCCATGACCCCGCCGGTAATCATGAGCTTGACGAGGTCCGCGTTCTGGTCGCAGGCGGCATCGACCGCGGCCAGGGCCTCTTCGACGGTCGTCGCCGCGACGGCGACCGATCCGGCCATGTGCCCTCCCGGCACCGAGACCGCCTCGTTGGCGGCGAGGATGCGCGGTCCGATCCTCCTGCCTGCGGCGATCTCGTCCCTCACGCGCGTGTCGAGGTCGCGCAGGCCGCCAACGGTGCGCACGGTGGTCACGCCGCCCATGAGTGCGGCTTTGGCGAACCCGGCCACCATGAGGTGGGCGACGGCCGCGCCGACAGGAGTGGCAAAGATGGCGTCCACCGTCTTCTTGGGGTCCTTGCCACCCGACTTCGGGCTGCCGTTGCCCGCGAGGTGGACGTGCATGTTTATCAGGCCGGGCAGCAGGAATCTGCCCCCGAGGTCGACCACGCGGTATCCGGAGGGGGCCGTGCCCGCATCGACGGACTCGATGCGTCCGTCCGCGACGAGTACGCAGCGTCCCTCCTGGGGTTGAGCCTCGAGCGTTCCGTCGATCACGGTGGCATTGGCAAATGCGTATCTCATGGCCCCTCCTCGAAGTCAGCGCTGCCATCGTAGACCTTCCGAGTTTCGATGGGCTAGGAGGCGGGGTTCTTGTGCCAGACACTTTTCCCTTTGCCTGCATTGCAGCAGGATGGCGCGCCTCCTTCCCTGTGACGCATGCTTCGGGGTGGAGTAAGCTCTCCTCGATGTGAATTGGGTCCTGGGGGAGGCACATGGAGGACAAGGAAGTCACCGCGCGCAAGAAGGAGCTTCGCAAGCGGCTCAGGCAGGCGCGCAAGGACCTTGGCTCCGAGGCGCGAGAGCGTGCCGATGCCGGCATTGCCTCCCGCGTCCTCTCTCTGTCCGAGTGGCAACGCTCCCAGATCGTCCTCGCCTACCTTTCGGTAGGCGAGGAGGTGGACACACGCGGGCTCGTACGTCAGGCGTGGGTAGCTGGCAAGGTCGTTGCCATCCCCCGTGTGGTGCCCCACACTCGTCTCATGGAGTGGTATCGCATCGACGACTTCGACCGCCTCGAGCGCAGCTCCTTTGGCGTGGAGGAGCCCCTTGCGGAGCCAGATCGCCTTCTGGACGTCGCGCGCGAGGCAGAGGCGGGCGGGAGCATCCTCGCCGTCGTGCCTGGCCTGACCTTCGACGGCCATGGCTTCCGCATGGGGTACGGGGGCGGCTTCTATGACACGCTGCTTGCCGATTTTCCTGGCACTTCCGTCGGCATATGTCACGAGGCGCAGCTTACCGATAACCTGGCAGCCATGGGCGTGGTGGGGGAGCATGACCTGGGCGTCGACGTGGTAGTGACGGAGCGGCGCACCATCGAAACGTCCGAGAGCCCCTGGTCCAATTGGGTGCGAGAGAAGGAGGGCCAGGCATGACCATGGAGAAGACAACGGCGGCACATGGTGGCGCGCGGCGGGCCGAGGGCGCAACGCTGCGGCCCATCCTCATAGTGGAAGATGACAGCGCCCTCGCGGGCCAGGTAGCAGACCTGCTGGGGCGGTATCGCTACCAGTGCCGCGTGGCGGACTCGTTCGATGACATAGACGCCCAGGCCCGTGCCCTCGACCCCTCCCTCGTCCTGCTCGACGTGAGCCTGCCCCGCTACGACGGATTCTTCTGGTGTCGTCGCATCCGCGAGACATCGCACGTCCCCATCGTCATGGTCTCGGCTCGTGATGCCGCGTCCGACCAGGTGCGTGGCATGGAGGCGGGAGCTGACGACTACGTGACGAAGCCCTTCGACCTCGACGTGCTGCTCGCCAAGGTGCAGGCGCAGATGCGCCGCAACTATGGGGAGCTCGCACCTGCCACAACGGAGCTCGAGTCCCTCGCTTGCGACGGGCTCGTCTTTTTCCCGGGACTCCTCAGGGCGGAGTACCAGGGCTCAACGATCGAGCTCACCGCCACGGAGGCAAGTCTCCTTGGATGCCTGATGAGGGCATATCCAAAGACGGCTGCGCGTGGAGACCTGTACATGGCCGCGTGGGACGGGGAGGGCTTCGTGGAGCCCAACACCCTGAACGTCAACATCCGCCGGCTTCGCGATCGCTTCTCCAGTGCGGGCATTTCCGCCCAGATCAAGGTGGTGCGCACCGTTGGCTATCGTCTCTACATGGGCGGAAGGCCATGAGGCTCTTCCTCAGGGATCATCTGGACGTCATGGCCCTCTTCCTCCTCGAGTCCGTTGCCATAGCCCTTGCCTTTCACTTTGGCCGAGGCTTCGAGACGGCCGCAGGCATCGCCTACTTCCTCTTCGTGGCGGCATTCGTGCTGGCGGTGTTCCTTGTCGTGCGATTCGCGCGCAAGCGGGCGTTCTACGAAAGCCTGGAAGAGGACGTCGAGACCATGGAACAGCTGGTGGGGCGCCATAGCGGCGACCCCGTCACCGAAGCGTACGTCACACGCAGGCGTGATGCCTACCGCAGCTACCAGCGCCAGCTGAACGAGCGAGACGACGAGATGCTGCGCTGGCGGACGCATGTCATGCAGTGGGTGCACCAGATGAAGACGCCCGTGAGCGTCCTGCGCCTCATGGTTCAGAAGGACCCCGGGCACATGGACTCGTTCGGTGCGCTCTGCGAGCTCGATCGCATGCAGGGGCAGCTCGACCTCATCCTGAGTCTCGTGCGCATGGAGCGCATGCAGGCCGACCTCACCATCGAGGACCTGTCCCTCAAAGAGGTGGTAGAGGCCATTATTGACAAAGAGAGGCGCCTCTTTGCGCAGAGGGAGGTCTTCCCCACTGTAGGCATCGACGCAAGCCTGCGCGTGCGCACCGACAGGAAATGGCTCGCGTTCGTCATCGAGCAGATACTGCATAACGCCGTGAAGTATTCGGACGCGGGGTCGTCGATCGAGGTCGGCGCGGGGGAGTCGGACGGAAGCGTGGAGCTCAGCTTTGTCGATCACGGCATTGGCATCCGCCCGCGCGACCTGCCGCGCATCTTTGACCTCTACTTCACGGGGAGCAACGGACGCGATCACGACCAGTCGTCAGGCGTCGGATTGTACGTGGTGAAGCGCGCGCTCGACGAGCTTGGGCACGAAATAGAGGTGAGGTCTGAGGTTGGGCATGGAACCCGAGTGGACATAGTTTTCTAGCGTCGCCCCCGACTCGCGCCCATCATCCCCCCTTGTGCAAAAGTGACAGGGGCTGTCATCTTTCGTCACTCCACTCGATAGCGTCCCTCACGTGCCGTTTCGTATTCTGCTTGCAGTGAATCGGAAAGGAGAACCTCATGGCGATTCTCACCATCGAGCACGCGAGCAAGATATACGGAACCGGAGTTCAGGTGCGTGCCGTGAACGACCTGTCCATGAAGATGGAGGAGGGCGAGTTCGTAGCGATCATGGGGGCGTCGGGATCGGGAAAGTCCACGCTCCTCAACCTCATCTCGGGCATCCTCCCGCTCAGCTCGGGAGAAATTCGCATCGACGGGCGCGATATCTCCCACCTGGGCGAGCCCGAGGCGGCCGAGTTCCGCCGCAACGAGCTCGGCTTCGTCTTCCAGGACTTCAACCTGGTGGACACGCTCACCATCCGCGAGAACATCATGCTCCCACTCATGTTGCGCCACGTCCCGCCTGCACGCATGAACGCCGCAGCCGAGAGCATTGCCGCGAGCCTTGGCATCGGCAAGATCCTCGACAAACGGACGCATGAGGTGTCGGGAGGTCAGGCGCAGCGTGCCGCCATCGCCCGCGCCATCATCCACAGCCCACGCCTCCTTCTTGCCGACGAGCCCACGGGCAACCTCGACTCGGCGGCAGCCGAGGGCGTCATGCGCATCTTTGCCGACCTCAATGCGCGTCGGGGCACCTCCACCATCATCGTCACGCATGACGCCAAGACCGCAAGCTTCTGCACGCGCGCCATCTTCATCAAGGACGGTTGCATCCTGGAGGAGCTGTACCGCGAGGGAGACGGGCTGGCGTTCTACGACGAGATCCTGAACGTGCTCAAGTTCATGGGGGCGAAGTAGGATGAGCTTCTTCAGGTTTGCCCTCAACAACGTCATGCGCGACAAGGAGAGCTACGTCGCGTTCTGGCTGAGCAGCGTGTTCTCGATCGTGGTCTTCTTCGTCTTCTCCGCCAACATGAACCATCCGCAGCTTGCGCAGAGCGAGAGCGTGCAGGACATCATGCGCCTCGCCATCGCCTTCATCGCCGTGTACTCCCTGGGGTTCCTGGGGCTTTCGCTCAGCGCCTTCCTGAAGCGCAAGCGGCGCCTGTACGGGGCCCTCCTCACCATGGGCATGACGAGGCGCCAGGTCGCCCTCTCGATCGTGCTCGAAAGCCTCCTGATTGGCGTGAGCGCCATCGCCGCAGGACTCGTCATCGGGCTTGTCTTCGGGCATCTCATGGTCATGCTCATGGCCCGCATCATCCATGTCGCCGACATCGCATACCAGTTCCCGTCCGCGTCCATCGTGCAGACCGTCGTCACGTTCTCCGTCATATTCCTGGTGGCGAGCGCAGCGCAGGCGCGCGGGATATGCAGGCGTCCCATCGTCGACCTGCTTGCCGCCAAGGTCGACGAGAGCCGCGAGATGCGCTTCTCGAAGCCCCTGGCCGTCCTGGGCATCGTCCTGCTCGCCTGCGGCTGCGGCACCTGCCTGTTCGGCGTCATCCCGTCCGTGCGAACGTTCGTGGAGTCCCACGACGCGCTCGTCGACGTCATACCCTGGCTCATCATCGCGTCCACGCTCGCCGGACTCTTCCTCGCGTACCGCCAGTTCTCGTTCCTCGTGATCTCGCGCGTCGCGCGGTCGCGCTATTACCTGAGGGAGGGAAACGCCATCTGGGTCTCCGGGCTCAGGGACCGCCTCAAGGGGTCGGTCACGACGATGTTCGTGTCGACCCTCATGCTCACGATGTCGTTCAGCGCCATCGTCGTGTCCCTCGCCCTCGTCACGACGGTCCGCGCCGACATCACCAGGGACATCCCCTTCGGAATCGGGTACTTCTCGTATGGCGACAACGCGCGGGAGTCGTCAGACGTCAGCGAGATCGAGGCCGAGCTCGCCAGCCATGGCGTGGCGTACGCGAAGGACTCCTACGGCATGCTGCAGACCGAGAAGACCATCTTCGGGAACAAGTTCGTCGCCCAGAGCTCATACGAGAGGCAGTCGGGTAGGACGCTCTCGATCGAAGACGGACAGGCGGTTGACGTCTCCGGCGCGGCCGAGCCAGAAAGCTCGGTGGAGGTGCCAGGCGGCCGGGTGCTGGAGGTCGTCGGCACGTCCACACCCATACTGGACACCGCCAAGCGCAGCGGCAGTTACGTGGTGAGCGATGCGGACTGGCAGATGCTGCAGGACACGGGCAGCCTTGTGGACGTGAGGGTCTTCACGTTTGACGTGGATGACGATGCCCAAGCCCAGGAGGTGCGTACCGCCTGCGAGCGCATACGCAGTACGATAGGCGTGGGCCTCGGGGACGGGAACGACTTCCTCCTCATTCCTCGCATAGAGACCATCTTCCTGCAGGAGTACTCGTACGAGATGTACACCTACATCTCGCTCATGCTGGCCGTCATCTTCATAGTGGCTTCCATCAGCCTCGTCTACTTCCGGCTGCTCTCCGACGTGCGCGAGAGCCTGCCCGTCATGCGCAACCTGAACCGCATGGGGCTGTCCCTGGCACAGGTGCTGCGCATCCAGAGGCGCCAGCTGCAGCTGCTCTTCTCCCTGCCCATTGGGTTCGCGGTCGTGCTGACGGGCTTTGCGATGGCGTTCCTCATCAGCATGGACGTAGCGAGCGCACATGTCTACGTGCGCATGGCTGTGACCATGGTTCCCCTGCTCGCGCTGGAGGCCCTGCTCTTTGCAGCGCTGGACACCCGCTTCAGCGAACAGGTGAAGGCCTTCGTCCGTCCGCGGGACTAGTTGACTCAACCCTCGAAAAGGTCAACTCGCGCTCGCTTGAGCGGTAGGCACCAGCGCCAGAGAATGGACTCGCACGGAAGAGGGGAGCCATCCTGAAGAGGGGAGCCATCATGCAGAACACAAGCGCGACCAACATCGGGGCCACCATCGCGCGGGCACGCCATGCCGAGGGGCTCACGCAGGAGCAGCTCGCGGACCTCCTTAGCGTGACGAAGGCTGCCGTAAGCAAGTGGGAGCTTGGGCTCAGCCTGCCCGACGTGGCGCTGCTGCCGAGCATAGCGGCACAGTTTGGGATGTCGCTTGACGAGCTGTTCGATTGGGACTCCCAGCTGGACGAAGGCCAGGTCAGGGAGACGGCGGCGAGAATTGCCCTGCGCGCCAACGACGACCCCGAGGGTGCCTACGCAGAGATCAGGTCGGTGACGGCAGAGCACCCCTTCTGCCTGCCTTGGCTACTCCAGGCAGCAATGTTCTACCTTGGTCGGAGCGCGGCGGATCCCACGCGAGCCGACAAGCTGAGGGATAACGCCTTCGACTGCCTCGACCGTGTCGAGGCTCGCTCCGAGGACGCGAGGCAACTCGCCCTGGCGCACTTCATCAGGGCGGGGTTCCTCCGCAGGCAAGATGACAGGTTGGGGGAGGCGATCGCCCTGCTTGAAGGCATCGTTGGGGCAACGCCCATAGGAACCTCCTCGGTGCTCGCCTCTCTGTACGAGCAGTGCGGGCGAGCGGAGGACGCTGCATCTCTTCGTGAACGCGAGCTGTTCTCGAGCCTCGGTGGGGTTATGGGGGGCATCTGCGCCCAGCTGCTGGCCCATCCATCCAAGGCGCAGGCGGATGCGCTGCTCAAGGCTGGGAACGCCCTCGTGTCGGGCTTTGAGCTGGAGGAGCACCTGCCCGAGACCGCCCTTACCTTCTGGGCCGGGGCAGCGGCGGCTTCGGCCCAGCTTGAGGAGGCGACGGAGGCAGCATCCTATCTCGCCAGGTTCGCAGGCCTGGCGGAGAAGGTCATCTGCGCGGCGGAGCAAGGTGAGAGGTTCCCTGCCGGTCCCCTCTTCGAGCACGTCTTCGCCCCCGGCAACGCGGCAGACATGGTGCGACCCCCGGTATCAATGGTGAGGAAGGGCCTTCTTTCCATGGTCGAGGGCCGCGGCGAATGGAGCTTGGTCGCACAGGATTCCAAGGTCGCGAGAGCCCTTGCCCGCATAAGGCAACTCTAGCAAGCGCGACGGGCGCCGCACGCACAGAGCACTCGTACGCGCGGCCTGCTCCACCCAGGGCGCCCTGTTATCCTTGCGGGCAGCCGCCCGGGGGCATTGCCATCGGCGAAGCCCAATGCGTGCCGGAACACGCCATCGTATGGGTGATTCTGCCTATTGCCCCCACGCGCCGAAGCTTGGGTGTGTGGCTCGGGCATTCCGTTCAATATGATTGTCATTGTCGTACCACCTGCGGGTGGCTGGTTTCATCGGCGCAAAATGACCAACCCTGGCGCAGGAGTTCTTGCCAAAATGGCGTGGGGAGCCGGGGCACGTTCCCTAGCATGTGTCCCGTGAGTCCAAAGGCGAGCGTTGCGTCCGGAGAAGGGGAGTAAGCGATGGCAAAGTCAGACATCGAGATCGCACAGGAGGCCGAGATTCGGCCCATTGGCGAGATTGCCGAGAAGCTGGGCCTCACCGACGACGAGCTCATCCCCTACGGCCACCACATGGCCAAGGTGGACGTCACCAAGATGGCCGACAAGCCCAAGAAGGCCAAGCTCGTCCTCGTGACCGCCATCAATCCCACGCCCGCCGGCGAGGGCAAGACCACCACCTCCGTCGGACTGGCCGACGCCATGAACGCCCTCGGTCACAAGACGGTGCTCGCTCTGCGCGAGCCCTCCTTGGGTCCCGTCTTCGGCGTAAAGGGCGGCGCGGCTGGTGGTGGCTATGCCCAGCTCATCCCCATGGAGAACATCAACCTGCACTTCACCGGCGACTTCCATGCCATAGAGAACGCCAACAACCTGCTGGCCGCCATGCTCGACAACCACATCAAGCAGGGCAACGAGCTGGGCATCGACCCGCGCCGCATCGTGTGGAAGCGCGCGATGGACATGAACGACCGCCAGCTGCGCAAGATCGTGGACGGCCTGGGCGGCGTGGCCAACGGCATGCCGCGCGAGGACGGCTTCGACATCACCGTGGCCTCCGAGGTCATGGCCATCTTCTGCCTGGCCACCGACCTCATGGACCTCAAGGCGCGCCTGGGGCGCGTCGTGGTGGCCTACACCTTTGACCGCAAGCCCGTCACCGCACACGACCTCAAGGCGGAAGGCGCCATGACGGCGCTGCTCAAGGATGCCATCTCGCCCAACCTGGTGCAGACCCTCGAGCACAATCCCGCGTTCGTGCACGGTGGCCCGTTCGCCAACATCGCCCACGGCTGCAACTCCGTCTCTGCCACCACCACGGCCATGAGGCTCGGCGACTACGTGGTGACCGAGGCTGGTTTCGGGGCCGACCTGGGCGCCGAGAAGTTCTGTGACATCAAGTGCCGCCTCGCGGGCCTCACGCCCGACGCCTGCGTGGTGGTCGCCACGGTCCGCGCGCTCAAGCACCACGGCGGCGTGGCCAAGGCCGACCTCAACGACGAGGACCTCGAGGCCCTCGAGGCGGGCCTGCCCAACCTCCTGCAGCACGTCGACAACATGAAGAACGTCTACGGCCTGCCCGTCGTGGTGGCCATCAACGCGTTCCCCACCGACACCAAGGCCGAGCTCGACCTCGTCGAGGCCAAGTGCAGGGAGCTGGGCGTGAACGTGGCCCTTTCCGAGGTGTGGGCCAAGGGCGGCGAGGGCGGGCGTGCCCTGGCCGAGGAGGTCGTGCGCCTCTGCGACGAGCCCTCGGACTTCCATTTCTCCTACGAGCTCGGCGGCATCAAGGAGTCCATCGAGGCCATCGCCAAGCGCGTGTACCGCGCCGACGGGGTCGACTTCACCACCTCTGCCGAGAAGCAGATAAAGCAGCTCGAGGACCAGGGCTTCACCAACATGCCGGTGTGCATGGCCAAGACCCAGTACTCCTTCTCCGACGACGCGGCAAAGCTCGGTGCGCCCAAGGACTTCCGTATCACGGTGCGCAACGTGAAGGTCTCCGCGGGCGCCGGCTTCGTCGTCGCGCTCACTGGCGACATCATGACCATGCCCGGCCTGCCCAAGCGGCCCGCGGCGGAGGGAATCGACGTCACCGAGGACGGCCGCATCGTGGGCCTCTTCTAGAGCGTCGCCTTCGCCGTCCGCGCGGAGCGCGCGCTGTGGGAACATCGACGGGGTCAAGCAAAAGCATCCTGGGTGCCGGGAGCCCCTGCCCCGGTGCCCAGGCGTCGTTTGGAGCAAACATGGAAGACCGCCTAGCGCAGAGGAGCTGCGAGGACTTCTCGCACGACCTCGCGTCCAGGGTGTCGAGTCCCGCAGGCGGCGCGGCCGTCGCCTACGTCGCCTCCCTGGGTGCCGCCCTGGGCTCCATGGCAGCAGAGTTCACCCTGGGCAAGTCTCGCTACGCCGATGTGGAGGGGGAGGTCAGGGAGGCCCTGGACGAGCTCGGGCGGATCCGTCTGAGGCTCGTCGAGCTCGTGGACGAGGACGCCCGCTCGCTCGAGCCTCTGACCCGAGCCTACGCCCTACCCGCGGGCGACCCCCGAAGGCCCGCCGCCCTCGAGGCGGCAGGCCGAGGCGCCTGCGAGGTCCCCCTCGAGCTCATGGGACTCGTCGCCCGGGCGATCCCGCAGCTGGAGCTCCTGGGCGAGAAGGGCTCGCGGCTGCTCGTCTCGGACGTGGGCTGCGCCGCGGCGCTCTGCGGGGCGTCGCTCTCGGCGGCGAGCCTGAACGTCTACGTGAACACGCGCTCGCTCGTGCGGCGCGACGTGGCGGATGGGCTCGACGCCCGCTGCGATGCGCTCCTGGCGCAGTGGGAGCCAAGGGCCGAGGCGCTGCTGCGCGCGGTCACGCGCGCCTTGAGGGAGAGGGGCTAGCATGTCCAGGGAACTGAGGGGTGCCCCCGTCGCCGCAGCCGTCGCCGAGGGGCTGCGCCGGCGCGTGGATGCCCTCGCCGAAGCCGGGAGGCCACCCGTGCTGGCGGTCCTTCGCGTGGGGGAGAGGCCCGACGACCTCAGCTACGAGCGCGGCCTCCAGAAGAGGGCGGACGCGCTCGGCATCGGCCTGAGGAGGGTCCTGCCGCCCGAGGGCTGCGGCCAGGGGGAGCTGGAGGCGGCCATTCGCTCCGTCAACGAGGACGACGAGGTCTCCGGCTGCCTCATGTTCCGTCCGCTTCCCGCGGGGCTCGACGGGGAGGCTGCCTGCACCCTGCTCGCTCCTGGGAAAGACGTGGACGGCGTCACGCCTCTCTCGCTTGCCAAGGTCTTCTCGGGCAGGGGACGTGGCTTCGCGCCCTGCACGGCGGAGGCGGCCCTGCGCCTCCTCGACCACTACGGCATCGGGCTCTCGGGCAGGCGCGTGACCGTCGTGGGGCGCTCGCTGGTCGTGGGACGTCCGCTGGCGCTGCTGCTGCAGGCGCGTGACGCTACCGTGACGCTCTGCCACAGCAGGACCCGTGACCTCGCCGCCGCATGCCGCGGGGCCGAGGTCCTCGTCGTCGCCACGGGCAGGCCCCGCATGGTCGGCGCGGACTTCGTCACTCCCGGCCAGGTGGTGGTGGACGTGGGCATAAACTGGGACGGCGAGGCGGGCAGGCTTGTGGGCGACGTCGACTTCGACGCGGTGGCGCCCCTCGTCTCTGCCATCACGCCGGTCCCGGGCGGGATCGGCTCCATAACGACGGCCGTGCTCATGGAGCACGTGGTGAGTGCGGCCGAGCTGCGGCACTGATTCAGACGTTGACGGTGCATGGCGCCGCGCCCGCGCGCGGCCGGAGGGAAGGCAGGTGCATGGAACGGGACGAGGCCCAGGTGGCGCATGGGATAGACAGGCCGCGCGTGGAGGCGGCGATGAGGGAGTTCCTTCTCGCCATAGGGGAGGACCCCGACCGCGAGGGGCTCAGGGGCACCCCCGACCGCGTGGCGCGCGCCTGCGAGGAGCTCCTGGGGGGATACGCCGAGGACCCGTCCTCCCACCTGCTCAGACAGTTCCAGGAGGGCCACAACCAGGAGCTCGTCATAGTGAGGGACATCCCCTTCGCCTCCCTGTGCGAGCACCACGTCCTCCCCTTCGTGGGCAAGGCGCATGTCGCCTACATCCCCCGCGACGGTCGCATCACGGGACTCTCGAAGATAGGCCGCTGCGTGAGCGGCTATGCCCGCAGGCTCCAGGTCCAGGAGCGCCTCACCGCACAGATCGCCGACGCCATGGTCGACGCGCTCGACCCCCTGGGCGTCCTCGTCGTCCTGCAGGCGGAGCACAGCTGCATGACCATGCGCGGCATCAGGAGCGCCGGCTCGCAGACGGTCACCTCCGCGGTGCGCGGCGCGCTCAAGAACGACGCGCGCACGCGCGAGGAGGCACTGAGGCTCCTCGGGCTCTAGGGGGCGAGCCTCCGCCCGTGGTGGGGCATGCGGGCCCTCTCACCCCGGGCCTCCCGGTCTCCGTCTGCCAAACGTCGCCGCATGCGTCCATGTCGCGAACACGAAGGAAGGCAAGACATGTACCGACTCCCGTTTCCCGTTCCCGAGCTGAGCTACGATGACGCGCTCGGCGTCCTCCGCTCGACGCTCAGGCTGGGCATCAGCCCCATGCTCGAGAGCGTGGAGGACATGCTCGCGGAGCTCGGCAACCCCGACCTGAGCTTCCGCAGCCTGCAGGTCGCGGGCACGAACGGCAAGACGTCCACCTCCCGCTACGCGGCGGCGATCCTGCGCGGGGAGGGCCTCAGGGTGGGCCTCTACACCTCGCCCGAGCTCGTGAGCTACACCGAGCGCTTGGAGCTGGATGGCTCTCCCGTCGCCGAGGCGGACTTCGCCCGCGGGGTCGCAGCGGCCGCCGAGGCGGGCCAGCGCGTCAACGCCCACCGCGCCGACCTGGGCCAGAGGCCCTATGACATCACCGAGTTCGACCTGCTCACCGTGGGCGCCTGCGTCGCCTTCGCGCTTCTGGGGGCGGAGGTCGTGGTGCTCGAGTGCGGTATGGGCGGCCGCTGGGACGCCACCACGGCTGTGGGCTCCATCGAGTCCGTCGCCGTGACGGGCGTGGGCCTCGACCACACCCGCATCCTGGGCGACACCCTCGAGAAGATCGCGGGCGAGAAGGCCGCCATCATCCGCTCCGGCAGGAGCTGCGTGCTGGGCGTGGGCACCGCCACCCCCACGAGCGTCGAGGACGTCTTTCTCCGGCGCTGCGCCGACGAGGGCGTGGTGCCGACGCTCCTCAGGCCGCGGAGGCTCGAGGACGCGGTGGGGGAGCTCCATCCCGGACTGCCGCGCACCCACGGGGACCTTCCCCATGCCAGCTACGAGGTCCTGCGGCGACCGGGGCGCATAGGCGGATCCCTGGTGTTCGACGTCACGACCCCGCGCTCGCGCTACCGCGAGCTCTCGGCCCTGAAGCCCGTCTACCAGGCCGCCAACGTGGCCTGTGCCGTGGTGCTCTGCGAGGACTTTCTGGGACGCGGGCTCGATCCCGAGGCGCTCTTCGAGTCCGTGGTCTGCTGCCCCACGCCCGGCCGCTTTGACGTGGTGCGCGCCGACCCCGTGGGACTCATCGACGCCTGCCACAACCCGCAGTCCGTGGGGGTGTTCCTCTCGGCCGTGAGGGAGGTGGCTCCCGAGGTGGCGACGAGGCCCACCCTGCTCTGCGCCGTCCTGGCGGACAAGGACGTGGACGGGATCGTCGGTCTGCTTGCCCCGGAGTTCCCCCGCGTGGTCGTCACGCAGACGCGCTCGCCGCGCGCCCTGGCGGCGCACGAGCTTGCCGAGCGCTTCCGCGCCCATGCCGCAGAGCCGGTGGGGGAGTATGCGAGCTGCGGAGAGGCGCTGGCCGCCCTGGTGGGAGAGGCCTTCGTCGCCTGTGGTTCCATCACGCTTGCGGGAGAGGTCGCGGCCGCCCTGCGCTAGCCATCTGCTACAATTGCCCGAGCTACCCAAATGGGTCATGGCGCGAGCATGTCCGTCCGCGTGGCGCCGTCCTATGACAGCAAAGGAGCACAGCCTTAATGTCAGACCTACTTGACCAGCTCATCACCCCTGAGGTGCGCATGGTGCTCTACCTCATGGTCGCCTGCGTCGTCATGCTCTATATCCTCTCCATCGTCTACGTCATCCGCGACGCCCAGCGGCGCGGTGCCGAGCCCTGGTGGCTCTGGGCGATCATCTCGGTGATCCCCATCGTGGGCCTTCTCGCCTACGTGATCCTGCGCCCCAGCAGCTACCTGGTCGACCGCGAGGAGCAGGACCTGGACATCGCCCTGCGCGAGCACCAGCTCTCGCACTACGGCATCTGCCCCAAGTGCGGAGCTCCCATCGACCGCGACTTCGTGGTCTGCCCCATCTGCAACACGCAGGTGCGCAACGTCTGCCCCACCTGCCACCGCCCGCTCAATGCGGACTGGAAGGTCTGCCCCTACTGCCGTACCCGCATCCAGTAGCCCTAAGGCCAACGTAGTTCCGACGCCAGGCGCCTCCGTCACCGCGACGGGGGCGCCTGACTTGTGCGCGACGGACCGACGGCGTCGTGCGGCCCGCTTCGTTACGCATGCGTTTCGATGGGCGGGAAGGTACGTGACGTCGTTCTCGCGCGCCCCACCCCGGGGAATAAGGTCCCGAGAAAAGCCGCCGTTCCGATGCGGCGCAGAAAGGAAGCGCATGTACCTAGAGAACATCCATTCGCCCCAGGACGTGAAGGCCCTCGCGAGCGACCAGCTGCCGGTCCTCGCACAGGAGATCAGGGACGCGCTACTGAGGCGCGCCGCGGCGCACGGTGGGCACTTCGGCCCCAACTTCGGCTTCGTCGAGGCGACGATCGCCCTGCACTACGTGTTCGACTCGCCTCGCGACCACTTCGTCTTCGACGTCTCGCACCAGACCTACCCGCACAAGATGCTCACAGGGCGCGTCGACGCCTACCTCGACCCCGCGCGCTACGACGAGGTCAGCGGCTACAGCAACCCCGCCGAGTCGGACCACGACCTCTTCGAGGACGGCCACACCTCGACCTCCATCAGCCTGGCACTGGGCCTGGCCAAGGCCCGCGACCTCGCCGGGAGGCACGAGAACGTCGTCGCGGTCATAGGCGACGGGTCCCTCAGCGGGGGAGAGGCCCTCGAGGGCCTGGACGTCGCCGGCGAGCTGGGCAGCAACTTCGTCATCGTCTTCAACGACAACCAGATGTCCATCGCCGAGAACCACGGCGGCATGTACGCGGGCCTCGCCCGCCTGCGCGAGACGGGGGGCAAGGCGGAGGACAACCTCTTCCGGGCCATGGGCCTCGACTACCGCTACGTGGCGGACGGCAACGACTGCGCGGCCCTCGTCGCCGCCTTCGAGGAGGTCCGCGACATCGACCATCCCGTGGTGATCCACGTCAACACCCTGAAGGGCAAGGGCTACGCCCCCGCCGAGCAGGACCCCGAGCCCTGGCACTACAACGCCCCCTTCGACCTCGCCACGGGGCATCCCCTCCGCCAGGGCTCCGGCGAGGGCTACGGCTCCATCACGGCGCGCTACCTGCTCGAGCGCGCCAAGTCGGACCGCGACCTCCTCGTGCTCGCCGCCGCAGTGCCCGGCACCCTGGGCCTCGGGCCCTCCCAGCGCGCGGACCTCGGCGAGCACTACCTGGACGTCGGCATCGCCGAGGAGACTGCCGTCGCCCTGGCCTCCGGAGCGGCGAAGGCAGGGGCGCACGTCGTCTTCGGCACGCAGGCGACCTTCCTGCAGCGCGTCTACGACCAGCTCTCGCAGGACCTCTCCATCAACCACAACCCTGCGACCATCGTGGGTGCCAACGCCTCGGTCTGGGGCATGAGCGACGTGACCCACGCCGCCTTCTACTCCATCCCCATGGTGGCCAACATCCCCGGCATCACCTACCTCGCCCCCACCAACGTGGAGGAGTACCTCTCCATGCTCGGGTGGTCGCTCGACCAGGAGGAGGGCCCGGTCTACATCGCCCTTCCCGCCGGTCCCGTGCGGCACGCGCCCGAGGGCTCCGTCCAGCGCGACGACTACTCCCAGACCCGCTGGGAGCACGCGCGCGAGGGCAAGAGGGTCGCGATTCTCGCGTTGGGGGACTTCTTCGGCCTGGGAGAGCGGGCGGCGGACCTCCTCGCCGAGCACGGGGTGGAGGCCACGCTGGTCAACCCCCTCTTCGCCTCCGGTCTCGACGAGGGCGCCCTGGACAAGATCGCCCGCACGCACGAGCTCGTCGTGACCCTCGAGGACGGCTCGGTGGACGGCGGCTTCGGCCAGCGCGTGGCGGGTCGGCTCGCGGCCGACCCCTCCACGAGGGTCCTGGTCCGCGGCTTCGCGAAGGCCTTCTACGACCGCTACGACGCGGACGAGCTCCTGCGCGAGGCGCGGCTCGCCCCCGAGCAGATCTGCGAGGACGTTCTGGCCCAGCTGGGGGCATAGCCACCGCGCGGGGCGGGCGAGAGGGGCGTGCGTGCGCGGTCGCGGATGGCTCCTCTCGCCCGCGTCGTCCATGTGGCCTCCTTGGGGCGATGGGTTCCAAGTGCGCTGTCTGGGCTGACCGGAGGCCCAGGATGTGGTAAACCTTTGCCCTGTAGCCAAACGGAGGTTTCCCAGCATGCTCTCTTGCGACAGGCCAGCGTCTGCCAGCTCCACCCGAACTCCGACTATCTAGGCGTCTGTCCCTTCACGGCAGCGAGCTGCCTGCGGCAGGCGCCTCAACCGCTCGGCCCCAGAGGGAGGTCGGGCGTTTTTCTTGTACCGACGAGCATGGCAAGCGACCAGCTGCAAGGAAAGGTTTTTACGACTATGAAGGCACTCTTCAACGACGGCCGCGTGGACGAGGTCCCCGAGGACGAGGAGCTCCACGTCATCCGCCACTCTGCCGCGCACATCATGGCGCAGGCCATCAAGCGCCTGTACCCCGAGGCCGACTTCGCCTACGGTCCCGCCACCGAGAACGGCTTCTACTACGACATCGACCTGCCCGGGGGCCAGAAGATCACCGACGAGGACCTTCCCGCCATCGAGGCCGAGATGCGCAAGGTCGCCAAGGAGAACCTCAGGTTCGAGACCTACGAGCTCCCCCGCGCCGAGGCCATCGAGCAAATGAGGGAGCGAGGCGAGAAGTACAAGGTCGAGCACATCGGTGACCTCCCCGAGGACGCGCGCATCACCTTCTACAGGCAGGGCGAGTACGTCGACATGTGCGTGGGTCCCCACCTCACCTACACCAAGGCCCTCAAGGCCTTCAAGCTCACTGGCGTCTCGGGCGCCTACTGGAAGGGCGACAGCTCCAACAAGATGCTCACCCGCGTGAGCGGAACCGCCTTCCGCAGCAAGGACGAGCTGGCGGCCTGGGAGCACATGCTCGAGGAGGCCGAGAAGCGCGACCACCGCAAGATAGGCCGCGAGATGGACCTCTTCATGATGAGCGACGCCGGTCCAGGCTTCCCCTTCTGGCTCCCCAACGGCATGCGCGTCAAGAACGCGCTCATGCAGTACTGGCAGGAGATGCAGGACGCCTACGGATACGAGCAGGTGCAGACGCCCATCATCCTCTCGCGCAAGCTTTGGGAGACCTCGGGCCACTGGGACCACTACAAAGAGAACATGTACACCACCCTCATCGACGATGAGGACTACGCGGTGAAGCCCATGAACTGCCCGGGTGCCTGCCTGATTTACAAGAGCCGTCCGCGCTCCTACCGCGACCTGCCCCTCAAGCTCGCCGAGGCCGGGCTCGACCACCGCCACGAGCTCAAGGGCGCCCTGCACGGCCTCTTCCGCGTGCGCGAGTTCACCCAGGACGACGCCCACCTCTTCATCCGTCCCGACCAGATCACCGAGCAGGTGACCGACACCGCACACCTGATCACCACCTACTACGCGCAGTTCGGCTTCCCCTACCGCGTCGAGCTCTCCACCCGCCCGGAGGACTCCATGGGCTCCGACGAGGACTGGGAGCAGGCGGAGGCGGGCCTCAAGGAGGCGCTCGACTCCATGGGCGTCGAGTACACGCTCAACGAGGGCGACGGCGCCTTCTATGGCCCCAAGATCGACTTCCACCTGCAGGACTGCCTGGGCCGCACCTGGCAGTGCGGCACCATCCAGCTCGACTTCCAGCTCCCCCAGAACTTCGAGCTCGAGTACACTGCCCCCGACGGCAGCAAGCAGCGCCCCATCATGATCCACCGCGCCGGCTTCGGATCCTTCGAGCGCTTCACCGGCATGCTCATCGAGCAGTACGCCGGAAAGTTCCCCACCTGGCTGAGCCCCTGCCAGGTCAAGGTCCTTCCCGTGTCCGAGAAGGCCCGCGACTACGCCAAGGAGGTCGGCGAGAGGCTGCGCGCCGCCGGCATTCGCGTCAAGGTGGACGAGCGCGACGAGAAGATCGGCTACAAGATCCGCGAGGCCCGTTCCATCGACCGCGTCCCCTACATGCTCATCCTGGGCGAGAAGGAGGCGGAGGCGGGCAACATCAGCGTCCGCGACCGCTCCAACGAGACCCACCAGACGAGCCTCGAGGAGTTCGTTGCCAGCGTGACGGCAGAGATCGCCGAACGTCGCGGCTAGGCGTGGGGGGCCGTCCTCAGAGCGAGGTCGAGAGGGGCTTCTCCCAGAGGGTCGGGGCACGGCGCACGCGCGTCGTGTGCGCCGGCTCCCGGGAGGGGCTCCTCTCGCGTCTGTGCCTGCCCGGGGACGCCCTCGTGGTGCCGACCCTCGGAGGCATGCCCGTGGGGGTGCCGGACCTGCGCGTCCTCGCTCCCGAGGCGCGGGGGCAGGGCAGGGCGGTCGTGGCCGACAACACGCTCGCGAGCTCCTTTGGCGCGGCGCCGCTCAGGCGTGGTGCGCACCTGGCGGTGGAGCTCCTCGA
The DNA here is from genome assembly GCF_959602185.1 of uncultured Olsenella sp. Taxonomy (NCBI): domain Bacteria; kingdom Bacillati; phylum Actinomycetota; class Coriobacteriia; order Coriobacteriales; family Atopobiaceae; genus Olsenella; species uncultured Olsenella sp. The sequence goes on along the minus strand of NZ_CAUGRZ010000001.1, from coordinate 327,695 downwards.
CCCCGTCCTGGGAGAGGGCGCGGGTCTGGCCGCGGTGAGCCTCTCGCGCGACTCGCGGCGCGTCGCGGGACTGGACGAGGCTGTGGACGCGCTCGACGGCGCGAGCGCGGGGGAGCTCGAGGCGCTCGTGGCGGCGCTTCCTGCTTTCGACCTGCGCCGACGTGCCGCGAACGACGAGGCGATGGTCGTCGCCTGCTACCTGCGCTGCCATCCCGCCGTCTCGGGGCTGCGCTATCCCGGGCTTCCCGATGACCCAGACCACGAGGCTGCGGCGGCATTGCTCTTCGACGGATTCGGGCCCCTCGTGGACTTCCGGCTGGCGGGGGAGGCCTCCTGGTGTCGCGTCGCCTGCGGCGGGGGAGACGCACGGGGGCTCGTGGCACGGCTGGAGGCACGGCTGTGCCGTCAAGGCTGCTGACCCCGGGCGTTCCCGCCGCCCTCTTGCTCGCCTCGCTGCCGAGATGGGGCTGTGGGCCTGGCAGTGGGCGGCGGCGGGGTATGGGGCGCTTCTGGCATCTTGCCCTTTCGCCCACGACGCCTCCCCATGCGTTCTTCCTCCCGTACGTTCTTCTTGCCCCCGACGTTCTCTATGCACATCTCTGAAATCGCTTCGGTCCCAACTGGGGTTTTGTAAGCGAGAAGTAAGAGACTTGCATAGAGAACGCCCGCAGGGGCGTGGCGGCTTGCATAGAGAACGCCTGCAGGGCCGCGACGGCATAGAGAACGCCTGCAGGGGCGCAGTTGCTTGCATAGAGAACGCTCCGGGCGAGAGGGACGCGCGCTCCGTCGCCGCATGGCGTCAGTGGCCTCATTGCCTTGCGGCCCAATTGCGCCACTGGGCGCCAATTAGGGCCCACTTGTACATCATTTGATAGACAACCGCAGGTAAAGGTGCAAATCTGAAGCGCTTAGGCCTGTCTTTGCGCATATCCCCGCAAGGCTTTTTCGCTATGATTAGGACCGTACGTAGAGCCCTACGTAGACGGCATCACCGACTGCGGTGCCCTACCTCACGCGAAAGGGGAAGCATGGCAAAGGCCGAGAAAGTCATCGACAGCGTCGATGCCCTGGCAGAGCGTATCGCGCAGATGCGCGTGGCCCAGGCCGAGTTCGCAACGTTCACCCAGGAGCAGGTCGACAGGATCTTCTACGAGGCCGCCATGGCGGCCGACAAGGCCCGCATCCCGCTGGCCAAGCTCGCGGTGGAAGAGACCCACATGGGCCTCGTCGAGGACAAGGTCATCAAGAACCACTACGCGGCGGAGTACATCTACAACAAGTACCGCAACACCAAGACCTGCGGCGTAATCTTCGAGGACAAGGCCTACGGCTTCAAGAAGATCGCGGAGCCCATCGGCATCATCGCCGCCGTCATCCCCACCACCAACCCCACCTCGACGGCCATCTTCAAGACGCTGGTCTGCCTCAAGACCCGCAACGCCATCATCATCAGCCCGCACCCCCGCGCCAAGCAGTGCACCATCGAGGCCGCGCGCGTGGTACGCGACGCCGCCGAGGCGGCGGGCCTGCCCAAGGGCATCATCTCGTGGATCGACGAGCCCTCGCTCGCCCTCACCAACGAGCTGATGCACTCCTGCGACACCATCCTCGCCACGGGCGGCCCCGGCATGGTCAACGCCGCCTACAGCTCGGGCAAGCCCGCCCTGGGCGTCGGCCCCGGCAACAACCCCGCGATCATCGACGACTCCGCGGACGTCGAGCTCTCGGTCAACTCGATCATCCACTCCAAGACCTTCGACTACGGCATGATCTGCGCCACCGAGCAGAACGTGATTGTCCTCGACGGCGTCTACGACGCGGTCAAGGCCGAGTTCGAGAAGCGCGGCTGCTACTTCCTGAAGGGCGAGGAGGCGGACAAGGTCGTCAACCTCGTCATCAAGGACGGCGGCGCGGTCAACGCCGCCATGGTGGGCCAGTCCGCCTACCACATCGCCTGCGAGGCGGGCGTGGACGTTCCCAAGTCCACCAAGGTCCTGATTGGCGAGACCGAGTCCGTCGAGCCCTCCAACCGCTGGGCGCACGAGAAGCTCACCACCATCCTGGGCATGTACCGCGCCAAGGACTTCGACGACGCCATCGCGAAGGCATCGCGCCTGGTCGCCGACGGCGGCTACGGCCACACGAGCTCCCTCTTCTGTGACGTGCGCGAGACCGAGAAGCTCGAGAAGCACCAGAATGCCATGAAGACCTGCCGCATCCTGGTCAACACCCCCGCTGCCCAGGGCGGCATCGGTGACATCTACAACTTCATGATGACCCCGTCGCTCACCCTCGGCTGTGGAACCTGGGGAGGCAACTCCGTCTGCGGAAACGTCGGCGTCGCCAACCTTCTCAATGTCAAGGACGTGGCAGAGAGGCGTGAGAACATGCTGTGGCTCCGTACCCCCGAGAAGGTCTACTTCAAGAAGGGCTGCATGCCCGTCGCCCTGGACGAGCTGGGCACGGTCATGGGCAAGAAGCGCTGCTTCATCGTCACCGACCAGTTCCTCTACAAGAACGGCTTCACCAAGCCCATCGAGGACAAGCTCGACCAGATGGGCATCGTGCACTCCAGCTTCTGGAACGTCGAGCCCGACCCCTCGCTGCAGTCCGCCCTCGAGGGCCTGCAGCAGATGAAGGCCTTCGAGCCCGACGTGATCGTTGCCATGGGCGGCGGCTCCGCCATGGACTGCGGCAAGATCATGTGGTCCCTGTACGAGAACCCGGACGAGAAGTTCGAGGACATGTCCGCCGACTTCATGGACATCCGCAAGCGCGTCTACACCTTCCCCAAGATGGGCAAGAAGGCCTACTTCGTGGCCATCCCCACCTCGTCGGGCACCGGCTCCGAGGTCACGCCCTTCGCCATCATCACCGACAAGAGCACCGGCGTTAAGTGGCCCATCACCGACTACGAGCTCATGCCCAACATGGCCATCGTGGACACGGACAACATGATGACGCAGCCGCGCGGCCTCACCTCCGCCTCCGGCGTCGACGTCCTGACCCACTGCCTCGAGGCCTACGTGTCGGTCATGGCGTCCGACTACACCGATCCGCTGGCGCTCCAGGGCATGAAGCTCGTCTTCGACTACCTGCCCCGCGCCTACGACAACCCGACCGACGTCGAGGCCCGCGACCACATGGCGAACGCCTCCTGCCTGGGCGGCCTCGCCTTCGCCAACGCCTTCCTGGGCGTCAACCACTCCATGGCGCACAAGCTGGGAGCCTTCCACCACATCCCGCACGGCTGGGCCAACGCGGTGATTCTCACCCGCGTCATGCGCTACAACGCCGCCGAGCGTCCCACCCGCATGGGTACCTTCCCGCAGTACGACCATCCCAAGACCCTGCACCGCTACGCCGAGGCTGCTCGCTATTGCGGCGTCACCGGCAAGGACGACCAGGAGGTCTTCGAGAAGTTCGTCGCCAAGATCCAGGAGCTCTTCGACTACGTGGGCGTCCATCGCACTATCGCCGAGTACGGCGTGGACGAGAAGAACTTCCTCGACAACCTCGACGCCATGGTGGAGCAGGCCTTCAACGACCAGTGCACCGGCGCAAACCCCCGCTATCCCCTGATGAGCGAGATCAAGGAGCTCTACCTCGACGCGTTCTACGGTCGCGAGCCCAGCTCCTACGAGGACTAGCCCCGGCGAAGGCGAAGCATGCCACGATTCGTGACCCACAAGGAGGATCGCAATGAAGCTGTCTGACGGCAAGGTCGAATTGGCTCGTCGCGGTAACAAGGTCGTCTACCACGATGGTGACAGGCTCGTTAAGGTGTTCAACAGCGAGAAGCCCGCGGCCGACGTGTTCAACGAGGCCCTCAACCTCGCGCGCGTCCAGGGCGTGGGCATCCGCGTCCCCGAGGTGCTCGAGGTCTCCCGCGTGGAGGAGGGCGAGCACAAGGGCTCCTGGGCCCTTGCCACCCGCTACGTCCACGGCGTGACGCTGCTCGAGGTCGCCCAGGGCGATCCCGAGGGGAGGGGGCGCTACCTGGAGCAGCTGGTGGACCTCCAGGCGGAGGTCCACTCCTTCGAGGCACCCCTGCTCAACCGCCAGAAGGACAAGCTGGCACGCATGATAGCCAGCTGCAAGGGCATCGACCCCTCCGTGCGCTACGACCTCGAGATGCGCGTCGACGGGATGAAGCCCGGCATGAGGGTGTGCCACGGCGACTTCGTCCCCTCCAACGTGATCGTGAGCGAGGACGGCAACGAGCTCTACGTCTGCGACTGGGCGCACGTCACCGCCGGCCTGCCCGAGCTTGACGCCGCCATGACCTACCTGCTCTTCAGCCTCGAGGACCCCGAGCTCGCCGAGGAGTACCTGGTCATCTACTCGCGGCGTACCGACACGCCCAAGCAGGTCGTGCACTACTGGCTGCCCGTCGTCGCCGCCGCGGAGCTCTCGCGTAACCGCAAGGTCAACGAGGAGAAGCTCGCCGGTATGGTCAACGTGGGCGACTACGAGTAGGCAACGGGTCATGGCCCGCCACGTGAGTTAGGGATGCAGGGGACCCGGAGAGCCTTCCGGGTCCCCTGCGCATGACGCCCCAGCAAGGACAAGGCCCGAAGGAAGGGGAGAGATGCGCGCAAAGACCACTCGAAGGGGACTTGCCAGGCTTGCCTGCCTGGCCTTCGTCCTGGTGCTTGCCGTGGGTGCGGGGCTCTCGCTCGCTGGATGCAAGCAGGCGGAGGAGCAGCTCATACGGGCTGGCCTCACGCAAAGCCTGGACGCGCTCAAGAACCCGAGCAGGGAGTCGCTGGAGCCTTACGTGTCGCAGCTGGGGCAGGACGGCGTGAGCCGGCTCGAGGGCTACGGGATCGACGTCTATGACCTCGCGGCGCACGTCCTCGAGGGCTTCGACTACCAGCTGGGGGACGTGAGCGTGGATGGTGACACGGCGACCGCCGCCGTGCACGTCAAGGGGCGCGACCTCGCCCCGGCGCTCGAGGCGACCTGGTCGGGCTTTTCCTCCGGCGAGGGGATGGCCGAGCTCGTCTCGACCTACCAGGACGGCGGGGAGGTCGCCGTGGCGCAGAAGCTCCTCTCCCGCTTCTACGAGAACCTGGGCGCAAGTGACGCCCAGGTCGAGGGTGACGTTACGCTCGACCTGGTGAAGGGCGAGGATGGCTGGCAGCCCACGAAGGATGATGCCCAGAGGATGGCGGACGTCCTGTTCGGCAACATCGACCTCTCGTCCCTGGAAGCGCTCGTCTAGGCGTCCGGCACCTGGGCAACGATACGGGTCGCAGACCGAAGCAATCTGCATGTTGCGGCGATTGGCGAAGACGCAGATTCTCGACGTCTTCCATCGCTCTGTGCCTCCTGCCCTCGTTTTATTGAAAAAGCCTGGTAAGAGCTCTGCCAAAGACTTTTTGCAGCGCCGCGGGACCTTCAGATGACCGCCGTCAAATGCATTAGGCTGCGTATGGCCTAGGATGTCCCTACCTTCAGGAGCAGGGCGACGAGGGCGTCGCCTCGAAAGGGGACGCATGGAACTCGGGAGCCTCATCAAGCAGCACCGCAGTGGCAAGGGCATGTCCCAGGACGACCTGGCGCGCGCCATCTTCGTCTCGCGCCAGACCGTCTCCAACTGGGAGACGGGCAAGACCTATCCCGACGTGCAGAGCCTCCTGCTGATGAGCGACCTGTTCGGCGTCTCCATAGACCAGCTCGTGAAGGGAGACATGGAGATGATCGATGCGGAAATCGAGAAGGCGGCGAAGAGGATGAAGATGCTTGCCCAGGTGATGGGAGTATTCGCGCTCTTCGCCATCGTGGTGCCGACCTTGGGCCTTTTCAGGTGGGGGTGGCAGACGGCACCCTCGCTCGTGATCCTCGTGCTCGGGTGGGGCATCGCGATGGCGGCGGCGATCGCCATCGAGAAGATCAAGAAGAGCTACGAGCTCGTGACCTACCAGGACATAGCGGCGTTCATGAACGGGGAGGCGTCGAAGGGGCGCTCTGACGAGGCGGCCCTCGGCCACAGCCACCCGCTCCTGGCGAGCCTCGCGAAGGTGGTGGTCGGCGCCCTCGTGGGAGCGGCGATTGCTCTAGTCGCGATCTTGGTGGCTAAGAGTCTGTAGAGGTACGCGCATGTGCCTCGCCTTTTGTGGTGTCGCGACCCTGCTCGTCCGTGAGCCGAGCAGGGTCGACGCCTTCGGCTCAGACATGATTTCACACGGATAATGCGACCGAGCCCTTTCTTCGCACGGCTCCCGCCGTCGATGGCCGTGGGCTAGTCGTGTCCCTCCAGGCCCCGTGGCTCAAGCTGACGGTAGGTCAGGTACTCGAAGGGCACGCCCCCCGCCGTGACGCCACCCTCCTCGCGGGACTCGAGCACCCAGCCCGGCTCCTCGTCGAGAGGCGGAAACCAGGCGTCGGCCTCCGCCTCGACGTAGTTCATCGTCACGTAGGCGCGCTCGCACCAGGGTAGGAGCTCCTGGTAGACGCTCTGTCCTCCTATGAGCCAAACCTCGTCGGGAGTCGTGTCCGCGACGAGGCCCAGCGCCTCCTCGATGCCGCTCGCGACCTCCACGCCCTCGGGCAGGCCCCCTGCCCCGCGCGTGAGCACGACGTTGCGGCGTCCCCTGAGAGGGCCACCGGGGAAGCTCTGGAGGGTCTTGCGCCCCATGATGACGGTGCCGCCCATGGTGAGCTCCACGAAGCGGCGCATGTCGGCGCGGTTGCGCACCAGGAGCGCGCCGTCGCGCCCTATGCCCCAGCTGGGGGTGACGGAGACTATCGCGTTCATGCCCTCGCCCTAGACCGCGATGGGGATGTTCTTGACCTGCGGCCCGTGCTCGTAGCCCTCCACGACGAGGTCGTCGGTGGTGAAGTCGTAGAAGTCGTGCACCTCGGGGTTCAGGCTCACCTTGGGCGCAGGGTGGGTCGGGCGCGAGATGAGCTCCCACACGATGTCCACGTGGCGGTCGTAGATGTGGGCGTCGGCGATCATGTGCACGAACTCGCCGGCCACCATGTCGTTGGCCTGGGCGACCATCATGAGCAGGAGCGCGTACTGGCAGACGTTCCAGTTGTTCGCGGCGAGCACGTCCTGGCTGCGCTGGACGAGCAGCATGTTGAGGGTCGGCCTCTCGTCGCCCTCCGCATGGGTCACGTTGTAGATGGCGTTGAAGGCGCAGGGATAGAGGTTCATCTCGCTGAGGTCGCCGAAGGTGTACAGGTTGGTCATGATGCGGCGGGAGTAGGGGTTGTTCTTGAGGTCATAGAGGACGCGGTCCATCTGGTCGAAGTCGCCTTCGGGGTAATGGCTCCTCTGCGCGACCTGATAGCCGTAGGCCTTGCCTATGCTGCCGTCCTCGTCGGCCCACTCGTCCCAGATGTGGGAGTGGAGGTCGTTGATGTTGTTGGACTTGCGCTGGTAGATCCAGAGGACCTCGTCCATGGCGCTCTTGAGGGCGGTCCTCCTCAGGGTGAGGGCGGGAAACTCCTCCCGCAGGTCGTAGCGGTTGCACACGCCGAAGCTCTTGATGGTGTAGGCGGGACTGCCGTCCTCCCAGCGGGGCCGGACCTTTTGGCCCTCGGTGGTGCTGCCGTGCTCGATGATCTGCCTGCACATGCCAATGAAAATGTCGTCGGCCTTGCTCATGCGCGCTCCTCTCGCCTTGCGCCCTGGATCTTGGTTGTGGCGGCACGTCGCCGCCCTCGTTGGCCTAGCCTCGCTGGATGGGGGATGACCCGAGGTCCTGGTCGTCGCGGAGGAGCTCCTCAAGCTCCCGGACGAGCTCCTCGTCGTCTTCGTCGGTCTCCCAGGCATTCCCTCCCGAGCCCTTCATCTGGGCGAAGGCCCTGAATTCCCTGTCGAGGGCGTCACCCACGACTTGGGCGGCGCAGCCACCCAGGTAGGAGAAGACGAGGATGGCCAGCAGGAGGCCCAGGCCGGCTATGACGAGGGGCTTGGCCCCCGAGTTCGCGTTGTCAGGCGAGGTGGTGCCCGAGGCGGTCTCTATGACCTGTGGCCCGCTTTCGGTGACCTGAGCCTGCTCCTCCATGCACACCTCCTCTGTGGGCTGGCTTCCCATGATACCCGAGGCAAGGCGTCACGTCGCATTTCCTCGGGGTGCCTGTGGCCTAGAGATGGCTGGACTCGAAGACGGAGTCCCACATCACGCCCAGCGTCATGATCAGCCCGTGGTCCGCGGGAAGCCAGTCGACGTCGGTGAGCTCGTCCCGGCCCAGCCAGCGGAGCTCGCGGTGCTCGCGAAGGACGGGATCCTCCCCCTCGGCGAGGCTGCACACGAAGCAGTCCATGTCCAGGTGGAAGCCGGGATACTCGTAGTCGACGCTGTCGAGGTACCAGATGGTGGAGAGCTCGCACCCCAGTTCCTCCCGCACCTCGCGCCTGAGGGCCTCCTCGCGCGACTCGCCCTCCTCCACCTTGCCGCCGGGGAACTCCCATCTCTCCATGCCATGTCCGCGCCGTGCCGCCAGGACCTTCCCGCCGCGTTGGACGATGGCACAGACGACCTTGGTTTTTTCCATTCACGCACCTCCGGGCCCTCGCGATGGGTATCAGTGGTTGGTATGCGGAGCCCATTCGATTCTATAGCGCGGAGGTATCGCGACATGTCAGGGGAGCAGGTCGACTCGGAGGGGGGCCAGGAGCTGAGGACGCTCTTGGAAAGGGACGAGGGCGAGAGGGACCGGACCATCGTTCGCGCGAGCGAGCTGGCCATCGCCGGCAATGTCGTGCTCGCGGCGGGCGCAAGCTCCCTCAAGGAGTCCGTCGTGTCCATCCTGAACCCTGCGACGCCAGACTACGTGATCGTCGACTTCGACGACCCTGACAGGATGGGGACCTACGAGGCGATCCGTGCAGAATGCTCCGAGGCATATCCCGACTGGAGCTTCACCGTGGGGCTCGACTCGGACGTTTCGGACTAGGATGGGGGAGTCGTCGCCCGGGGATGGCGACCCAGATGGCGAGGTGCCGCATGTACAGCTTCGATGGCAGGGTGCGTTACAGCGAGTGCGACGAGGACGGGAGGCTGTCGCTCCTGGGCCTTGTCAACTACCTGCAGGACTGCTCGACCTTCCAGTCGCAGAGCCTGGACATCGGCCTTGACTTCATGGCCGCGCACCACTTCGCGTGGTTCATCTCCGCCTGGCAGATCGAGATTGACGAGCTCCCGCGCTTCTTCGACCCCATCGTGGTCTCCACCTGGGCGTACAGCATGAGGCGCACCCAGGCGGGTCGCTGCTTCACCATCTCCTCGCCCGAGGGGAGGACCTATGTCCAGGCGGACTCGCTCTGGTTCGTGTATGACACCGAGGCAAAGTCACCCGTGCGCATACCGGAGTCCCAGCTGGCATATGCCGAGGACACGCCCCGGCTCGACTTGCCACCCACCAAGAGGAAGCTCGAGGTCGAGGGACCGTATCGAGAGACGCGTCCCGTGACCATCGCCGAGCAGCACCTCGACACGAACCGCCACGTCAACAACGCCCAGTACATCCAGCTTGCCTGCGACGCGCTGGAGGAGCTGGGCGAGGCCTTCGAGCCACGGCGGATCTGCGTGCAGTACCGCCAGATGGCACTTCTGGGGGACCTCGTGGCGCCCCGGGTCCACCGGTGGCAGGACGGCGCCTGCGTTGACCTCTCGGACGGCGGCGAGAGGAGCTACGCCGTGGTCCGGCTCTCTCGCTAGGGGCGCACCGGCGCCCGCTCGCCCTGTGGCCTGTAGCGGCTGAGGCCGTCCACCACCAACTTGCAGCAGGAGGGGAGGGCCCGCGCCTCGTATTCGGTGACCCCCTCCGTGACCAGCTCGCCGTCGATCTGCATGGGCATGGGCTCGCTCGAGCGGACGTGGACCCTCTCGCCCGAGAAGTGCTCGAGGTATGGCCTGCCCAGGTGGCTTCCCGCAGGGTCGACGAGGCTCGCGAACATGGGCCTGAGCAGGTGGACGGCGTCCTCGGTCTCGAGCACGATCACGTCGAGACGCCCGTCGTCCATGCTGCTGTCGGGGACGATCTCCACCTCGCCCTGGATCATGGCGCAGTTGGCGACCATGCAGGCGATGCCGTCACGCTCGTGACGCTCGCCATCCACCTCTATGGAGAAGTGTGATACCTGCGGTCGGATGTTCTTCAGCGCCGCCGCGAAGTAGGCCGCCTCCCCCATGCTCTGCTTGTTGGGAACGGCGGCCTGCATGAGGCGGGCGTCGTAGCCTGTCCCGGACATGACGCCGAATCCGCACACGTGTGCGCCGGAGGGGTCCTCCCAGCTCAGCTCGCCGAGGTCGGTGCGCGCCCAGAGGCCGCGCCTGCAGGCCCGGGCGATCGCCGCGGGCTCGGCGGCCGATCCCAGGTTGGCGTGCAGGAGGTTGGCCGTGCCCGAGGGGAACACGCAGCTGAGGACGTCGCGGCCCCTGAGCTCCCAGAGGAGGCCGGACACCGTGCCGTCCCCGCCCGAGAGCACGACGAGGTCGAAGTCCTCCGCGTCCGCGAGGCACTCGCGCCCTCCTCCCGAGCCGGGCAGCACGCGCATCACGCACTCGTCGCCCTGTTCGAGCAGGGCGCGCTCGAACTCGAAGACCGCGTCCGACCCGAAGCCGGAAGCGTTGTTGTGGACTATGAGGCTGCGCATGCTGACCTCCGACGGCCTTGAGTATGATGGTGGGGCCGGCGAGGGGCCGGCCGACGGATACAAATGTATCCGTTTTTGGCGACAAGACATGAATCGAGCGTGCGTGTACATATCTGACGCGGAGGGGCTCGCGCGTTTCTGCGAGCGCGCCTCGGACTCCAAGGTGCTGGCGGTGGACACCGAGTTCCTGCGCGAGAGGACCTACTTTCCCCGGCTCTGCCTGATCCAGGTCGCGACCGCCGACGAGTCGTGTGCCGTCGACCCCATCCTCATCGAGGACCTCACGCCCCTCAGGAGGCTCCTCGAGGACCGCTCCGTCACCAAGGTCTTCCATGCGTGCACGCAGGACCTCGAGGTCATCCTGGACGGCATGGGCTGCGTGCCCGCGCCGGTCTTCGACACCCAGCTCGCCGCTGCCTTCCTGGGGCATCGCCAGCAGATCGGCTACGGTGCCCTCGTCGAGGCCTGCTGTGGCGTGCGCCTGCCCAAGGCGGAGTCGCTCACCGACTGGTCCCGCCGCCCCCTCGACGCCGAGCAGCTGCGCTACGCGGAGGACGACGTGATCTACCTCCCGCGCATCTATGAGCAGATGGTGTCGGAGCTCGCCCGCCGCGACAGGCTGGCCTGGCTCGAGCCCGAGATGCGCTCCCTCACCGACCCCTCGCGCGTCGAGCGCGACCCCAGGGATGCCTACCTGCACCTCAAGCGCTCCAACTCCCTCACCCGCCGCCAGCTCTCCGTCGCGCGCGAGGCCTGCGCCTGGCGCGAGCGGGAGGCGGCGCGCAGGAACATCCCCCGCAAGTGGGTGGTCTCCGACGAGGTGCTCGTCGAGCTCTGCAAGAGGGCGCCCAGGGGCGTGGACCGGCTCAGGCGCATCCGGGGCACCGAGCAGCTCCCCACGCGCGACGCCGAGGAGCTCGTCGCTGCCGTGGGGCGCGGTCTCGCCTGCGATCCCGACGAGATGCCCCTCCGCCCGCACCGCGAGCGCCCCTCGTCCGAGACGGAGAGCGTTCTGGACCTCATGTACTCCCTCCTCAGGCTGGTCTCGGAGCGCAGCGGCGTCGCCGCCCAGCTCATCGCCACGAGGGAGGACCTCCAGGACTACGTCTCTGACCCCGCCTCCTCCAAGCTCTCGCGCTCGTGGAGGGCGGAGCTCCTGGGAAGCCAGCTCTCCCGCCTCCTCTCGGGCGAGATGGGCCTCACCGTCAAGGACGGACACATCGAGCTTCTCTGAGCGACCTTGCCGATTGTGTCCCAGGACTGTCGTAGGATGGGCGCAAGACAGCGCGGGCGGATGGGGTACAAGTGCTCCATGTCACCGATCGGATGGGAGGCAGGTCGTATGCCAATGGGCATGTATTACGGTTACGGTGCGGACCTGGGCTACCTGGGCGTGGTCCTGGTCTCGCTCGTCCTGGGGCTCCTCACCCAGAGCTACATCCAGTCCACCTACAGGAAGTGGTCCAAGGTCCCGTCCACCCTGGGCGCCACCGGGGCTGAGGTCGCCCGCCGCATGCTCGACTCGGGCGGGGCGCATGGCGTGGGCATCACCAGGGTGGAGGGCCACCTCACGGACTACTTCGACCCGCGCGACAACCAGCTGCACCTCTCGGGCGAGAACTACGCGCAGGGCTCGGTCGCCTCGGTCGCCGTGGCTTGTCACGAGGCCGGGCATGCCGTGCAGACCGCCAGGGGCTATGCCTTCGGCAGGCTGCGCTCGGCGCTGGTGCCCGTCGTCAACGTCACCCAGCAGGCGTGGGCGGTCGTCTTCATGCTGGGCGTCTTCCTGAGCCTCTCCGGCCTCGTGCGCCTGGCCATCGCCCTCTTCGCCTTCTCGGTCGTCTTCCAGCTCGTCACCCTCCCCGTCGAGATCGACGCCTCGCGCCGCGCGGTCGCCTACCTCTCGGCGAACGGCCAGGGGCTCGACGGGCGCGGCGCCCGCCAGGTCCTCACCGCCGCGGCGCTCACCTACGTCTCGGCGGCGCTCGTCTCCATCCTGCAGCTCCTCTATCTCCTGGGACGCAGCGGTGACAGGCGCTAGGGAAGGGGCCCTGGAGAGTGGCTCCCAGCCCATCTCCGTGAGCCAGGCGGTGGGGCTTGCCGCCGCGGCGGCGGACGCCATGCCCACCCTGCTCGTCAACGGCGAGGTGACGGGGTTCCGAGGCCCCAACGCCCGCTCGGGCCACTGCTACTTCCAGGTGAAGGACGACTCCTCCGCGATGGACGTTATCGTCTGGCGCGGGAGCTACGCCAAGTCCGGCGTGCGGCTCAGGGACGGGCTCCAGCTCGAGATGCAGGGCAGGTTCAACGTGTACCGGGGGAGCGGCAGGCTCTCGTTCGTGGCGTCGCGCATCAGCGTGGCGGGCGAGGGGCTCCTGCGCCAGCAGGTGGCCCAGCTCGCCCGCAAGCTCGAGGCGGAGGGACTCATGGCCCCGGAGCGCAAGCGCCCCATACCGCGCTTCTGCCAGCGGGTGGCCGTGGTCACCTCCCTCTCGGGCTCGGTCATCGACGACGTGAAGCGCACCCTCGCCCGCAGGAACCCGCTCGTGCAGGTCCAGGTCGCCGGCTGCATGGTGCAGGGGCCTGGGGCCCCCGAGTCCATCATCCGTGCCCTGGGGGTCGCCGCCGCGGCCCGTCCCGACGCGATCCTCCTGGTGCGCGGTGGCGGCTCCTTCGAGGACCTCATGACCTTCAACGACGAGGCGCTCGCCCGCGCCGTCGCCGCCTGCCCCGTCCCCGTCATAACGGGCATCGGCCACGAGCCGGACACGTCCATCTGCGACATGGTGGGCGACCGACGCACCTCGACGCCCACGGCGGCTGCCGAGTCGGTCGCGCCGGGCATCGACGAGGTCGAGCTGCAGATCTCCGAGCGTGCGAAGCGCCTCGTCCGCAGCATGTCCTCGACGCTCGCCCTGAGCGGACAGGCGCTCGACGGGCTGGGGGCGCTCGCCTCGCGCTCTCTCGCCGCTCGCCTCGCCCAGCTCCGCTCGGGGGTCGAGGCCCTGGGCAGCAGACGCTGCCTGAGCGACCCTGCGGCGACGCTGCGCGACCGGGAGCTCCAGCTCGTGCAGACCGAGCAACGCCTGCACGACGCCGTCCCCCGCGGCCTCGCCATCGACGCCGAGCGCACACACAGGCTGGCAGACCGCCTGCGCGTGGGAGGGGAGGGCCTCCTCTCTCCCTTCGACCACCAGACCCTGCGCCTCGCGGCGACGCTCGAGGCGCTCTCGCCCCTCAAGGTCCTCACGCGCGGCTACGCCATAGCCCGCGACGCGCAGGGACATGTCGTGACCGACGCCGCGGGAGTGGGCGCCGGAGACGAGCTGCGCCTCCTGCTCGCGCACGGGAGCGTCGGCGCGCAGGTGACGGACGTAAGCCTTGACACGGCGAGGCAGCTCGCCTCGCGAAGGGAGTAGACCCATGGAAGAGAAGGCATCGTACGCCGACATCGAGCAGCTGAGCTTCAAGGAGGCGTCGATCGAGCTCGAGCAGATCGTGCGCTCCCTCGAGGCGGGTGACCTGGAGCTCGAGGAGTCCCTCAGCCGCTACGGTCGCGGCGTGGAGCTCCTGAAGAGCCTGCGCAAGCGCCTCGCGGAGGCCGAGCAGAAGGTCCAACTGCTCGTGGACTCGACCGAGCCCGCCGTCGTCGCCGACACCACCTCGGCCCCTTCGACGGCCTATCTGGACGAGTAGGAACGGTGTCGGGACGGACGCCCGCTTCCGGGACCCGGTGACAGTGACAGACAAGGGGAGAGGAACGGCCATGGCCATCAGGGACGACTGCATCTTCTGCAAGATCGCCAACCACCAGATCGAGTCCGACTACGTGTACGAGGACGAGCTGGTCTGCGCGTTCAGGGACATGAGCCCCCAGGCGCCGACGCACGTCCTGGTCGTCCCGAAGAGCCATCATGAGGACATCCTCGACGGCGTCGACGAGGCGACCTTGGCCGCCCTCGCGCATGCCGTGGGCGAGGTCGCGCGCGCGGAGGGCATCGACAAGACGGGGTTTCGCGTCATCACCAACACGGGCGATGACGCCGGGCAGACGGTCCACCACCTGCACCTCCACGTCCTGGGCGGGGAGTCCCTGGGCGAGGGCCTGATCGCGAGGTCCTAGCGTGCCCTCGCATGAGGAGGCGGCCGCCGAGCGACACGCCCGCGGCTACAACTGCGCCCAGGCGGTGGCGTGCAGCTTCGCCGACGAGCTGGGCATGGACGAGGCCTCCCTCTTCAGGGCTGCCGAGGGACTGGGGCTTGGCATGGGCGGCATGCAGGCCACCTGTGGCGCCGTCGCGGGCGCATGCATGGTTGCCGGCCTCCTCAACAGCACGGGCGACCTGGACCATCCCAACAGCAAGGCATCCACGTACCGTCTCTCGCGCCAGATCGTGGAGCGATTTGGCGAGGCAAACGGATCGACCACCTGTCGCGAGCTCAAGGGGGTGGGGACGGGAACGGTGCTCGCGCCCTGCACGAAGTGCGTCAGCGACGCGGTGAGGATCGCCGAGGACGTGCTCCGGGAGGCGCGCACGCGCCAGGCCTAGCCCGTGACGTCCTCCCATGGCTGGCGGAGGGCTATGATAGAGAGAGTTTGTGCCGATTGGGCACACCGCCTCGAGAGGAGATCCATGAACGTCCTAGTCATCAACGCCGGCAGCTCTTCGCTCAAGTACCAGCTGCTCGACACCAAGACCCGCCAGGTCTTTGCAAAGGGCAACTGCGAGCGCATCGGCATCGACGGCTCGTTCATCGGCCACCAGGAGAACGACGGCGAGAAGCAGAAGCTCGAGGTGGCCCTGCCGGACCACAAGACCGCCATCCAGCACGTATTCAAGATCCTGGACGAGGCCGGCTTCGACACCTCGAAGATCGAGGGCATCGGCCACCGCGTGGTCCAGGGAGGCTGGTACTTCCCCGAGTCCAAGGTCGTCACCGACGAGACCCTGGGCTGGGCTCGTGAGGTCGCTCCTCTCGCGCCCCTGCACAACTACGCCGAGGCAGACGTCATCCAGATTTGCCGCGAGCTCTTCCCCAGCATCGGTAACGTGATCGTGGCGGACACCTCCTTCCACTACAACATGCCCGAGAAGGCCTGGCGCTACGCCCTGCCGCGCGACGTGGTCGACAAGCTGCACATCCGCAAGTACGGCGCGCACGGCACCTCGCACCGCTTCATCTGGAAGACCACCAACGAGTTCCTGGACGGCGACGTCCACAAGCTCGTCTCCTGCCACCTGGGCTCCGGCGCCTCCCTCGCCGCCATCCAGGACGGCCGCGTGATGGACACCACCATGGGCCTCACCCCGCTTGACGGCCTCATCATGGGCACCCGCTGCGGCAGCGTCGACCCCGCCACCGTGTTCTATCTGCAGCGCGTCGGCGGCTACACCGTCGACGAGGTCGACACCATGATGAACAAGCAGTCCGGCCTGGCGGCCCTCAGCGCCGTCTCGAGCGACTCGCGCGACATCGAGGAGGGCGCCGAGAGGGGCGACGAGAACTGCAGGCTTGCGCTCGAGATGTTCTACTACCGCACCTCCCAGCTCGTCGCCGAGATGGCCCAGTCCATGCACGGCTTCGACACCATGGTCTTCACCGCGGGCATCGGCGAGAACTCCGATATCATGCGCCTTGGCGTCGCCAAGGAGCTCGAGTGGCTCGGCGTCAAGATCGACGAGGAGGCCAACAAGGTCCGCTCCGGCGAGCCTCGCGTCATCTCTGCGCCCGACTCTAGGGTCAAGCTCCTCGTGGTTCCCACCAACGAGGAGCTCATGATCGCCATGGACGTCGAGGAGCTCCTGGGCAAGTAGTCTCAAGCCAAAACGCTTTGCAGAGACGGCCCGGCGGGATTTCCCGTCGGGCCGTCTCTGCAATGCGGGCGCGTTTCCTTCGCCTGGCAGGGCCCATTCCTACCCTCGCTATGTCGAGTGCGCAAGCTGAAACCTTAAGGTTGCGCACTCGACGTCCCTCTCCTCAGCGTTTTCCCAGTTGAGGGGAAGCCAGCGTCTCTCGAGTATGCAACCTTAACCCTTCAGCTTGCGCACTCGCGAGACCTGGTCGGCCTGTATAGTCGAGAGTCTTGAGCTGCTGCGCTGTCGAAAGTCTTGAGCTGCTGCGCTGTCGAGAGTCTTGAGCTGCTGCGCTACTGCGGGCGAGTTCCCTTCGCCTGGCAGGGCCCTGTCGTGGCTCCTCCTACCTGCCGAGCCCGCCCTTGCGCCAAGGAAGCCATTCTAGGATGCCCCGCGGCTCTGGCTCGTGCGTGGGGGAGAGGTACTGGTAGGCGAGTCGTTCCTCTCCGTTGGAAAGGCAGATGACCCCGCAGCGCCTGAAGCCATGCCTCTCGAGCAGCCCCTGCATGGGCAGGTTGAGCTCGTGGGTGTCCATGCGCAGGCTGTCTGCCGTCTCGCAGAGCCAAGCCATCATGAAGGAGCCGACTCCGTTGCCCTGACGAAGCGTGGCAAAGCGGTGCACGACGAAGTAGGGGCCGTCGTCCAGCCAGTCTCCACCGTCGATTCGCAGGTAGCAGGGGTCTGGCCCCGGCGCGAGGACGAAGCATCCGACGACTCCCTCGCCCTCCTCCTCGCAGACCATGAGGGTGCCGCGCCTGAGCTCCGACGCCAGCTCCGCCCTCGTGGGGAAGGAGCGTTCCCATTGCGGGTTGCCCCGTGCGCGCATGAAGGAGCGCGACGACTCGAGCACGTGCATGACGTCGTCGAGCTCGCGATTCCTTGCCGTCCTGATGCGTCGTTCCGACATGACGCCCCTAGAAGGGAGTGACGACGAAGGAGAGGCGGTCTGTCTGTCCGGGCGAGAGGAGCCTCATGCCCCGCTTGTGCTCGAACACGTCGTCCTCGTCCTCCGCCGTGGCGCAGCCCGTCCAGGGCTCGAGCGCGACGAAGGGCGCGTCCCCGGCGGCAGACCAGACGCCGAGGTAGTCGAATCCCGCGAAGTCGACCCTGATGCCGTGTCCCTCCGGCCCCACGAGACGAACCCGCCTCTGCGGGACGTCCTCGAAGACCAGGGTGTCGACGTCGAAGGTCCTGTGGGTCAGCGGCAGGACGGAGCAGCTGTCCAGGAGGGGGAGGCGGTCCTGGAAGTCGAGGAGGCCGGTCGAGACGTCGATCCGCGGAGCGGCGTAGGTCCAAGGCTCGGCGAACTCGAGGCGGTAGGCATCGAAGCCATCGGAGGCTCCCACAGCCGGGACGTTGAAGGCGGGATGGCCCCCCAGCACATAGGGAAGGTCGTGCGAGCCGGTGTTGGTGACCTCGAAGCCCTGCACGAGCGAGCTCTCGTCGATGGCGTACGAGAGGCGCAGCCTGAAGTCGTAGGGGAAGGACCGGCGCGTCCCCTCGTTCGACTCGAGCTCCAGGAGGACGCGGTTCTCCTCCCGCTCCACCAACGAGAACTCCTCGTTGCGGGCGAGGCCGTGCCTGCCGAGGCGTATCTCTCCCCGAGCGCTGGTGGCGTGGTCTCCCCTGAGGTTGCCCACGATGGGGAAGAGGACGGGCGCCCGGCGGGGCCACCAACGGGGGTCTCCCTGCCACAGGTACTCCGTACCGCCCGCCTTGAGGCTCATGAGCTGAGCCCCAAGCCTGCTGACCTCGGCCTCGATTTGACCAGAGGAGATGCGTGCCGTGTCCTCCATGCCGTCCTCCCGCCCCGAACGCTTGAGTTGGATGCAGTAATATGTGCAATGTGTGAGCACATAGATAGTACATCCCCCAGGCAAAGGAAGGCTCAGGCATGCACAAGAGGAAACTGTTCCCGCTCGCGTCGTTCGTGGTGGTCCTCCTCGCCCTCGCCCTTGTCGGCTGCGCTGGCGCGCCGTGGCAGGGGCAGAATGCGACGGGGTCCCAGGGAGTGGCCGAGGTGCGCGTCGGCTCCCTCAAGGGTCCCACCTCCATCGGCCTCGCGTCCTTCATGGACCGGGCGGCTGGTGGCGGCACCGCGAACGCCTACAGCTTCACCATCGCCTCCTCCGCCGACGAGATCGTCCCCTCCGTCGTGAGCGGTGACCTCGACGTTGCCTTGGTTCCCGCCAACGTCGCCTCCGTCCTCTACAACAAGACCAAGGGGGCCGTCTCGGTCATCGACGTCAACACGCTGGGCGTGCTCTCCGTCGTGACGGGCGACGAGGGCGTGTCGAGCCTCGCCGACCTCGCCGGTAGGACGGTCTACATGACCGGCAAGGGCACGACGCCCGAGTTCGTCATGCAGTACCTGCTCCAGAAGTCTGATCTTGCGGACAAGGTGACCCTCGAGTTCAAGAGTGCCCCCACCGAGGTCGTGGCCGCCCTCGTGGCAGACCCGTCCGCGGTCGGTGTGCTGCCCCAGCCCTACGTGACCGCGGCAACCTCGAAGAACCCCTCGCTGCGCGCTGCAATCGACCTCAACGACGCCTGGGCGGCGACGGGCGAGGGCGCCACTATGGTCACCGGCGTCACCGTCGTGCGCAACGACTTCCTGAGGGACCACCCGGCTGCCGTGGAGGAGTTCCTGAAGGAGCATGCGGCGTCGGTGGATGCCGCCAACTCTGACCCCGCTGGCGTCTCCCCGAAGGTGGTGGCCGCCGGGATCATGGACAACGAGAAGGTCGTCGAGAAGGCCATCCCCGCCTGCCACCTGGTCTGCCTGACCGGCGGCGAGATGGAAGGCGCGCTTTCGGGCTACCTCGGGGCGATCGCCTCCGTCGACGCCAGCTCCGTGGGCGGGAGCCTCCCTCCCAAGGACTTCTACTTCCAGGGCTAGCCCTTGAGGGGAAGCCGCTCCCATAGGCTTGCCTCGTGGCTCGCGGCCTGCCTGCTCTGGCTTGGCGCCTGGCAGGTCGCGAGCCTCCTCGTCTCGAGCGAGCTCCTGCTGCCTGGCCCCCTGGCCGTGCTCGGGAGCCTCGCGCGCCTCGCTGCCGCAGGGACGCTCGTCCGGGTGGGGTCGGCGACGCTCGCGCACGTCGCCCTGGGCTTTGCCGCCTCGCTCCTCTTGGCCCTCCCGCTGGGATGGGCGCTCGACGCCTTCCCCGCCGTCCGACGCGTCGTCCTTCCCGGCGTGACGGTGCTCAAGAGCGCCCCCATCGTGTGCGTCATCGTCCTGCTCCTCCTGTGGTTCGGGGCGGCGCGCGTCGCCGAGGCGGCGGTGTTCCTCGCCTGCTTCCCGCCCCTGCTCTTTGCCGTCCTGGAGGGGCTGTCCGAGCTAGACCGAGGGATGTCGTCGCTCCTCTCCGTCATGAGGGTCCCCCTCTGGAGGCGTCTCCTCGCCAGCTTTTGGCCGCAGGTGCTCCCCTTCGTGGTCGCCGCCTCCCGGAGTGCCGTGGGGATGGCGTGGAAGGCCGCCGTGGCCGCCGAGCTCGTCGGCTCGTCCTTGGGCAGCGTGGGGGAGCGCGTCTTCCAGGCCAAGCTCCTGCTCGAGACCTCGGACGTCTTCGCCTGGACGGCGCTGGTCATCCTGGCGTCGAGGCTCAGCGAGGCGCTCGTCGTGGCGCTGCTGGAGGCCTCCGGCCCGCTCTGTCGCAGCCTCTCCCTCATGGGCCTGGGGCGAGGGGACGGAGGAGAGGGGCGTGCCCTTCCGCCCCTGACGCCCATCGTGGCCAGGGGGCTTCGCTTCTCGTATGGTGGCCCTTCCGTCATCGAGGGACTCGACCTCGAGCTCGCGCCCGGCTCGCGCGCCTGCCTGAACGACGCCTCCGGCTCGGGGAAGACCACCTTCCTGCGCCTGCTCGACGGCGTCCTCGCTCCCACGGCGGGTGAGCTGCGCGGAGGCGCGCCTTTCTCCGTCCAGACCCAGGGAAGCCTCCTCGTCGACGAGATGGGGGCGCTCCAGAACGTCCTCCTCTGCGCGCGCGGCCGCGCGCGCGACGAGGTCGAGCGCACCCTGGCGGAGGCCCTTCCCGGCGTGGATCCCCTTCGACCCGTGGGCGAGCTCTCCGGTGGGCAGCGCAGGCGCGTCGAGCTCGTGCGCGCGCTCCTCTCGCCCTCGAACACCGTCCTTCTGGACGAGCCCTTCGCGGGGCTCGACCCAGACGCGCGCAGGCGCTGCCGCTCCCTCGTGGACCGGCTCCTCGGCGGCCGGACCCTCGTCATGGCCTCCCACGACGAGGGGGACCTGCGCGCCCTGGGCGCGCGCCCCCTCTCCCTGCGACCCACGCGCTAGCGAGCGGGCGGACCTGGCGCCGGCCCGTCCCATGGCGCGTCCCTCGTTAAGCTTTGTTAATAAACTCCCGGCACCTCCGGCCTTCCCATATGCTGGATGGGTTGAACTCCCGCGGCGCCGTGTCCCAGCCCGTGCCCGCGGCCATGGAGAAGGAGGTGGGTCATGATTCAAGACCAGCTTGCTGCCTGCGGTCTTGTCAACTGCAGGGGTGCCATCCAGGTGGACGCGGCCCCGGCCGTCCTGGTGGAGAAGGCCCTGCTCGCCAACGAGGGTCGCCTGACCTCGCGCGGCGCCCTGTACGTGGAGACGGGCCGCTACACCGGTCGCTCCCCCGAGGACCGCTTCATCGTGGACACGCCCGACGTGCACGACGACATCGCCTGGGGCGCCGTCAACCGTCCCTTCGACGTCGAGGGCTACGAGAGGGTCAAGAAGGCCGTGGTCGACCATCTGAGCACGCGCGACCTCTATGTGGTCCACGCCATCGCCGGCGCCGATCGCCGCTGGTGCCGCAAGTTCCTCGTGGTCTGCGAGCGCGCGAGCCAGGCCCTCTTTGCCCGCCAGCTCCTGGTCAGGCCGTCTAAGCGCCAGCTGGCGGACTTCGAGCCCCAGGACTTCAGCGTCCTCGTCGCCCCCACGCTGCGGCTGGACCCCGCGACCTACGGGACCCACTCCGAGGCGGTCGTCCTCATCAACTTCCAGGAGCGCGAGGTCCTCATCGCGGGGACCATGTACTCGGGCGAGATCAAGAAGTCCATCTTCTCGGTCATGAACTACCTCATGCCCCTCGAGGAGGGCGTCCTGCCCATGCACTCCTCGGCCAACATGGACCCCGTCACGGGCGAGACGGCCGTCTTCTTCGGCCTCTCCGGCACGGGCAAGACCACGCTCTCGGCCGACCCGGACCGCATGCTCATCGGTGACGACGAGCACGGCTGGGCGGAGGGGAGCGTCTTCAACTTCGAGGGCGGCTGCTACGCCAAGGCCATCCGCATCTCGTCCGCGACCGAGCCCCAGATCTACAACGCCATCCGCTTCGGCAGCATCTGCGAGAACGTGATCGTGGACAACGCCACCCGCAAGCCCGACTACTTCGACGGCACCCTGACCGAGAACACGCGCGTGGCGTACCCCATCGACTTCATCGACAACGCCCAGGTCATGGGCCAGGGGCGCTATCCCAACGTGATCATCTTCCTGACCTGCGACTCCTTCGGCGTGCTCCCGCCCATCTCGCGCCTGGACAAGAACGGCGCCATGTACCACTTCCTGAGCGGCTTCACCAGCAAGGTCGCGGGCACCGAGCGCGGGGTGGACGAGCCCCAGCCCACCTTCTCGACCCTCTTCGGCGAGCCCTTCATGCCGCTCTCGCCCCTGCTCTATGCCGACATGTTCGGCAAGAAGATCGACAAGGCCGGCACCAGGGTCTACCTGATCAACACGGGCTGGACGGGAGGCCCCTACGGCGTGGGCATGCGCATCGACCTCGCTTCCACCCGTCTCATGGTCTCGGCAGCGCTCAACGGCTCGGTCGAGGAGGCGGAGTTCGTCCACGACCCCGTGTTCAACGTGGACGTGCCCCAGCACATCGAGGGCGTTGACAGCCGTGTCCTGAACCCGCGTGGAACCTGGGCGGACAAGGCCGCCTATGATGGCGTCGCCCGCCAGCTCGCGGGCATGTTCGTGGAGAACGCACGCGAGAAGTACCCCGATATGGACCCTGCCGTGAGGGCCGCGGGACCCAACCCCGCCTAGCGCCGTCGGCTCCCGGGGCCAGCGTGCGGCGTTGGCTCCCGGGGGCCGGCCCCCGTCGGAGCCTGTGCCACGTTCCGGTGCGACGGCGCCTCCGACCTCGGCCGCGCGCCCCTCTCGCCCGGCCACCCATCCCCGCTTTCCTTCCACTGGTTCCCTCGCAACGGCCCCCTCGGTCCCCAAACGACAGCCCTTGGCCCATCCTTAGCTATATACATTCAGGTGCGTGGCCAGGGGAGAGGAACGCGGCCACGCTCAGGCCGGGCGCGGGCGCGCCCCAGACCATAGGGGGGCAGATGGCTCGATTTCATCTGTTGGAACTGACTCCCGAGCAGAAGGTGATGGACGAGCTGCATGCCTCGGTGGGCAGGCGGCTCGAGGTGAGCTCCCTCGCCCCTTGCCCGGTCGAGTTCACGATGTCGTTCGTCAACATGTGCGCGACACAGAGCTGCGGCAAGTGCACGCCCTGCCGCGTGGGGCTCAGGGCGCTCAGGCACCTCCTGAGCGACGTGCTCACGGGCACGGCGACGATGGCGACGATCGACGAGATCGAGCGGCTCGCCCAGACGGCCTACCTCTCGAGCGACTGCGCCATAGGCTACGAGGCCGGCGCCATGGCCCTGAGGGCCGTGAGGGGCTTCAGGGACGACTTCGTGAGCCACGTGAGCCACAACTCCTGCGCGAGCGCCCTGGCTCCCAGCGTGCCCTGCGTGGCAGGGTGCCCCGCCGGCGTGGACGTGCCCGGCTACCTCGCGCTCGTCCGGGCGGGCAGGTGCGCGGACGCCGTCCGCCTCATCAGGAAGGACAACCCCTTCCCCCTGGTCTGCGGCCTGGTCTGCGAGCATCCCTGCGAGAGGAACTGCCGCCGCGGGATGGTGGACGACCCCATCAACATCCGCGCGCTCAAGCGCTTTGCCTGCGAGCACGAGGGGACTCCCGAGGAGCCCGCGCGTGCCGCTTCGACGGGCAAGAGGGTCTGTGTGGTGGGGGGCGGTCCCGCCGGCCTCAGCTGCGCTTACTACCTGACGCTGATGGGGCACGAGGTCACGGTCTTCGAGGCCCGACACCATCTGGGCGGCATGCTGCGCTACGGCATCCCCGCCTACCGCCTCCCGCGCGAGCGGCTGGACCAGGAGATCGGCTGGATCGTGGGCCAGGGCGTCACGGTCCGCATGGACGAGAAGGTCGACGCGGCCGGCCTCGCGCGCCTGCGCGAGGAATACGATGCTGTCTACCTGGCCATCGGCGCCCATGGCGACAAGAAGCTGGACATAGCGGGGGAAGGGCTGCCGGGGGTCGAGAGCGCGGTGGACATGCTGCGCTCCATCGGCGACGGAGAGATGCCCGACTTCTCGGGGCAGCACGTCTGCGTCGTGGGCGGCGGCAACGTCGCCATGGACGTCGCGCGCTCCAGCGTGCGCTGCGGCGCCGAGCGCGTCTACATCGTGTACCGCCGCCGTGCCTGCGACATGACGGCGCAGGACGAGGAGATCGAGGGCGCCCGGGCCGAGGGCTGCGAGATCCTGGAGCTCAACGCCCCCGTCCGCATAGAGGCCGATTCCGAGGGCAGGGTCGCGGGACTCGTGGTCCAGCCCCAGCTCATCGGCGGGCACCGCGGGGGCAGGCCGGCTCCCCGACCTGCCTCGGCGCCCGAGCGCACCATCGCCTGCGACCGCGTGGTCGTCGCCATCGGCCAGGCCATCGAGTCGGCCCCCTTCGAGGGGCTGGGCATCCCCACCTCCTGGGGCCGCATCTCGACCCAGACCGACGCGAGCATCCCCGAGCTCGAGGGCGTCTTCTCGGGCGGGGACTGCCAGACGGGTCCCGCCACCGTCATCAAGGCCATAAACGCTGGCAAGGTGGCTGCGGGCAACATCGACAACTACCTGGGCTTCGACCACAGGATCGAGCTCGACGTCGACGTCCCTGCGCCCCAGCTCGAGGACATGGGGCACTGCGCCCGCTGCGAGACCATCCTGCGGGAGGCGGGGGAGAGGAAGCGGGACTTCGAGGAGATAGAGCGCGGGCTCACGCCCGAGGAGGCGCTGCAGGAGTCCTCGCGCTGCCTGCGTTGCGACCACTTCGGCTTCGGAGCCTTCCGTGGGGGGAGGGAGATCCAGTGGTAGGACACGAGCACGAGCAAGGCGAGAGGGACGTCGCGACCAAGGCGGTGAGCCTCGTCGTGGACGGGACGCCCGTCACGGTCCCCGCAGGCACCAGCATCCTGGGCGCCTGCCGCGCCGCGGGGTCCAAGGTCCCGACCCTCTGCTACCTGAGGGAGCTGAACGAGATCGGCTCCTGTCGTGTCTGCGTCGTGGAGGTCAAGGGCCGAGAGCGCCTCGTCGCCTCCTGCAACAACTGCGTCGAAGAGGGGATGGAAGTCCTCACCAACAGCCCCAAGGTGAGGTGCGCCCGCCGCGAGAACGTGCTCCTGCTCCTCTCGCAGCATGACGCGACCTGCACGACCTGCGTGCGCTCGGGCAACTGCTCGCTGCAGGAGGTGTCAAACGACCTTGGCCTCGTGGGCATGCCATATCCCACCATCCTTCCCCATGGCTCCTGGCCGCAGGGCTTCCCCCTCATACGCAACAACGACAAGTGCATCCGCTGCATGCGCTGCATCCAGGTCTGCGACAAGGTCCAGGCCTCGCACGTCTGGGGGATCACCAACCGCGCGACCCACACCACGGTGGACGTGGCCGACGGGGCCAGCATCCTCAACGTGGACTGCACGCTCTGCGGCCAGTGCATCACCCACTGCCCGGTGGGTGCGCTGCGCGAACGCGACGACGTGTCCCGCGTCTACGACGCGCTCCAGGACCCCGAGGTGACGACCGTCGTCCAGATAGCCCCCTCCGTGCGCACCTCCTGGGGCGACCATTGGGGCCTGGGGGAGACGGCGGGCATGGGGCGCCTCGTCTCCGCCCTCCGTCACATGGGCTTCGACTACGTGGTCAACACCGACGTGGCGGCCGACCTCACCATCATGGAGGAGGGCACCGAGCTCCTCCGCCACCTGGGCGAGGGCCGTCCCTACCCGCTCATGACCTCCTGCTGCCCCGCTTGGGTCCGCTTCGTGAAGGCGCACCACCCCGAGCTGGTGGACGACGTGTCCACCAGCAAGAGCCCCCAGCAGATGTTCGGCGCCGTGGTGAAGAGCTACTACGCCCAGCTGCTGGGGCTCGACCCCCACAAGGTCTTCTCGCTCTCGATCATGCCCTGCGTGGCGAAGAAGGCGGAGTGCGCCTATCCTAACATGAACGACGCCTGCGGGGACCCCGATGTCGACTGCGCGCTCACGGTGCGCGAGCTCGAACGGCTCCTGAGGGCGGACCACGTGGACGTGGCGAGCCTCGGGGAGGAGCCCTTCGACGAGCCGTTGGGCGTGGGGACAGGCGCGGGCATCATCTTCGGGGCCACGGGCGGCGTCATGGAGGCCGCGCTCAGGACCGCGCACTACCTGGTGAGCGGGAGACCGCCCGAGGACGACATGTTCGGCGACGTGAGGGGCCTCGAGGGATGGAAGGAGGCCAGCTTCGACCTGGCGGGGACCACGCTCAGGGTGGCCGTCGCTCACGGGCTGGCCAATGCCGACGCCCTCTGCAAGGCGCTGGTCTCGGGAGAGGCCCAATACGACTTCGTCGAGGTCATGGCCTGTCCCGGCGGTTGCGTGGGCGGCGGCGGGCAGCCCATCCACGAGGGGCAGGAGCTTGCCGGCGTGCGCGGGCAGGCGCTCTACGGCTTCGACAGGCGCTCGGAGTGGCGCAACTCTTACGAGAGCCCCGCCGTCAGGCGCTGCTACGAGGAGTTCTTCGGAGAGCCCAACTCCGAGCTCGCCGAGGAGCTGCTGCACACCGACCTCCGGGCTTGGAAGATGCCCGCGGAGTGGATACGCGAGGCGGAGTCCGCCCCGGACGCGGCGCTGGCGAGACGCTAGGCTTCCAGGCACGGGGTTCGCCAGAAAAGGAGGTGGCCCCTCTCACCCATGTGGGCGAGAGGGGCCACGTTCGTCCTGGAGTCTGTGCCGGAGGGGCTACTCGGCCATCTGGGCCTGGACGGCGGTGATGGCGACGACGCCCACGATGTCGTCGGCGGAGCAGCCGCGCGACAGGTCGTTGACGGGCTTGGCGATGCCCTGGAGCACCGGGCCGTAGGCCTCGGCGCCGGCGAAGCGCTGGACCAGCTTGTAGCCGATGTTGCCCGCCTCGAGGTCGGGGAAGACCAGGATGTTGGCGTTGCCGGCGACCTTTGACCCGGGGGCCTTGAGGGCGGCGACGCTCTTCACGAGGGCGGCATCGAGCTGGAGGTCGCCGTCGAGGGCGAGCTCGGGGGCCTTCTCGTTGGCGAGGCGGGTGGCCTCCTGGACCTTCTCGGGGACCTCTCCCTTGGCGGAGCCCTTGGTGGAGAAGGAGAGCATGGCGACCTTGGGCTCGTCGCTCATGAACTGCCTCCAGGTGTTGGCCGAGGCGATGGCGATCTCGGACAGCTCTTCGGCGGTGGGGTCGATGTTCAGGCCGCAGTCGGCGAAGAGCAGCGTGCCGTCCTGGCCGTACTCCGCCTTGTCGGTGCACATGATGAAGAAGGCCGAGACGAGCTTGGTGCCAGGGGCGGTCTTCAGGATCTGCAGCGCGGGACGCAGGGTGTTGGCGGTGGAGTGGCAGGCGCCCGAGACCAGGCCGTCCGCGTCGCCCATCTTCACCATCATGGTGCCGAAGTAGGTGGCGTCGTCCATCTGCTCGCGGGCCTGCTCGATGGTCACGCCCTTCTTCGCGCGCAGCTCGGCGAACTTCTGGGCGTATGCCTCGTGCCGCTCGCTGGTCCTGGGGTCGATGACCTCCGCGCCCTCGACGTCGATCTGGGAGGGGTCACCCAGGATGACGAGCTTCGCCAGGCCCTCGGCGACGATCTTCCTGGCCGCCTCGATGGTGCGGGGGTCCTCGCCCTCGGGCAGGACGACGGTCTTGACGTCGGTTTTGGCCGCGTCCTTCATGCGCTGCAGAAACTCGCTCATCGACTCTCCTTCTGGTTGTTGTTCCCTGCCCAAGAAGGCCGCTCGGCCCCAATCTATGGGGCCTGGGCCTGGCTTTTGGGTGCAATCCTCCCCATTATAGGGCGGCGTGATAGAATCGACCAAGGAATCGAGCCGCGGGCAGGGGCCTGCAACTCGATTTATTTGTGCGCAGCGCCCGCGTCACGTGCGGGCCGCCCATCGAAGGGAAACGACCATGAACCTCAACGCAGGCCTTCCGGACGACTTCAACCCCTCCTCCTTCGACGCCATCGTCGTGGGGGCCGGATACGCCGGTGCCGTCTGCGCGCGCCGTCTGGCCGAGGCCTGCGGCTTCAAGGTCTGCATCCTCGAGCGCCGCGGCCATGTGGCGGGCAACGCCTACGACTACGAGGACGAGGCTGGCGTGCTGGTGCACAAGTACGGTCCGCACATCTTCCACACCTCCGACGAGCGCGCCCATCAGTTCCTCTCGCGCTTCACCGACTGGACGGAGTACCAGCACAAGGTCCTCGCCGACGTGCATGGCACCCTCATGCCCGTCCCCTTCAACCACACGTCCCTCAAGCTCGCCTTCGGCGAGGAGAGGGGAGAGCGGCTCTTCCAGAAGCTCGTCGCGACCTTCGGCATGGACAAGAAGGTCCCCATCATGGAGCTGCGCGAGAAGAACGACCCCGACCTCTCCGAGGTGGCGGACTACGTCTACGAGAACGTCTTCCTGCACTACACGATGAAGCAGTGGGGCAAGACGCCCGACCAGATCGACCCCTCCGTCATGGGCCGCGTTCCCGTCTTCGTGGGCGACGACGACCGCTACTTCCCCCTGGCGCCCAACCAGGGCATGCCCGCCGACGGCTACACCGCCATGTTCGAGCGCATGCTCGACCACGACCTGATCAAGGTCTACGTGGGCGTCGACGCCCGGGACCTCCTCAGCACGGCGGACGGCGTGGTCAACGTCTGCGGCAGGCCCTTTGGCGGCGAGGTCATCTACACCGGTCCCCTGGACGAGCTCTACGGCTTCGACCTCGGCGCACTGCCGTACCGCACGCTCGACATGGTCTTCGAGACCCTGGACATGGACCAGTTCCAGCCCGTGGGCACCGTCAACTACACCGTGAGCGAGAACTTCACCCGCATCACGGAGTTCAAGCACCTCACCGGCCAGGTCCTTCCGGGCAAGACGACCATCATGCGCGAGTACTCCCGCAGCTACATCCCCGGCGTGGGCGAGACCCCGTACTATATCATCAACGAGCCCGAGAACCTCGAGCTCTACCGTCGCTACCGCGACCGCACGAGCGGGCTCGTCAACTTCCACGTGGTGGGCCGCCTCGCCGAGTACCGCTACTACGACATGGACGGCGTCACCGCCTCCGCGCTCGAGCTCTCCGACGAGATCATCTCCAACCACTAGCCGAGGGTCCCGGTCGAGGTCCGATTGATGTCGCAGACGAGTCAGAAGAAGACGATCAGCTTTGGCGTGCCGTGCTACAACTCCGCCGAGTACATGGACCATTGCATCGGGTCCATCCTCGAGGGTTCGGGTCACGCCGAGGACGTCCAGATCGTCATCGTGGACGACGGGTCCACGAAGGACGACACGCTGGCCAAGGCCCGTGAGTGGGAGGGCCGCTTTCCCGGCTTGGTGAAGGTCGTGCACCAGGAGAACGGCGGGCACGGAATGGCGGTGCTCGCCGCCCTGGAGGCTGCGGACGGCACCTACTTCAAGATCGTCGACTCCGACGACTGGGTCGACGAGGAAGCCCTCCAGGCCCTGCTCAAGACCCTGCGCGAGTTCATCGCCTACGAGACGCGCGTCGACCTCGTGGTGACCAACTACGTGTACGAGCATGCGGAGGACGGCAAGCAGAACGTCGTCGACTACGGGTTCGCCCTTCCCAAGCGCAAGATCATCGGGTGGGACAGGATCGGCCACTTCAACATGGCCCAGAACATGTTGATGCACGCCCTCTGCTACCGCACCGACGTGCTGCGCGACGGCGGGGTGCCCATGCCGGCGCACACCTTCTACGTGGACAACATCTACGCCTACGTCCCCCTGCCGCGCTGCCGCACCCTCTACTACCTGGACGTGGACCTCTACCGCTACTTCATCGGGCGGGAGGACCAGTCGGTGAACGAGGACGTGATGGTATCGCGCATCGACCAGCAGCTTCGGGTCACCCGCGTGATGATGCGCGCCTACCATCTCTACGACGACATACCGAGCCGTCGCCTGCGGAGCTACATGGTGGGCCACTTCACCCTCATGATGGCCGCCTGCTCCATCTTCTCGAAGCTCTCTGACGATCCCTCCGCCATGGACGACCTCGACTCGCTCTGGAAGGAGCTCCGGCAGTTCGACGCGCGCATGTACTGGAGGGCGCGCAACGGGCTCGTGGGCATCGCCATGAACCTTCCCGGAGAGGGTGGCCGAAGGGCCACGGTCGGCATCTACCGCATCGCCCGGAGGCTGGTCAAGTTCAACTAGCCGTCCCTGGCGGACGCCCGCCTCATCGGGGCACCCAAGCGGAAAACTGCGCATGATAGCGTCGAATTGTGAAGACGCGTGACGTTTGCCCAGATGATCCTCACTCTGGAAAGATACCGTGCGCAGTTTTCTAGCCTGCCAAGCCGTAAAAAGGCCCACCTGCGAAGCGGATGGGCCTAGTCGCACGACGATTGGCCTGTCAACACCTCACTCGAGGTCGCTGACGGCAGGGAAGCCGTAGGCGCCCTCGGCGGAGCGGACGCCGTCCACGATGGCCTCCTCGAGCGCCCTCGTGGCGAGCATGCCCACCTCGTCGACCGTCGCCTCGACCTCTCCGGTCGCCATCACGAAGATGGTGTCGCCGTCGTTGGTGGTGTGGGTGGGCTTGATGGCGTGCGCGTAGGCGTCGGCGGAGATCTGCGCCACCTTGGTGGCCTGGGCCTTCGTGAGGGAGGCGTTGGTCACCACGCAGGAGATGGTCGTGTTGGTCCTCAGGAAGGGCACATGGTCAGAGTGGGCCGCGAGTGACCCCGCGAGGTCGAGGGGACGGCCCTCGTTTGACAGGGTGCCCGCGACGGGGCTTCCGTCCTTTGGGTCGACCACGTTCCCGAAGGCGTTCACCGCGGCGATGGCGCAGCAGACGAGTTCGCCGGAGCCTGCGGTCGCCCGTCCTAGGCCGCCCTTCATCGCGTGGGC
This sequence comes from uncultured Olsenella sp., assembly GCF_959602185.1. Lineage (NCBI taxonomy): Bacteria > Bacillati > Actinomycetota > Coriobacteriia > Coriobacteriales > Atopobiaceae > Olsenella > uncultured Olsenella sp. The sequence goes on along the minus strand of NZ_CAUGRZ010000001.1, from coordinate 296,978 downwards.
GGGCCCGCGGAGCTTGCCCACGGTGCAGCCGCAGCCAGCGCCGTGGTTGCCCGCCTCGAGCTCACGGTCCCTCTCGTCAAGCGCACGGGCCACGGCGAGCGCGCCCTCCGCCGTTCCCGGACGGACGTCGGGGGAACCACAGGCGAGGTCGAAGACGCAGGCGGAGCTCACGATGGGGACGACGCCTACCCCGACGTCGAGGCCGATGCCCCTGCGCTCGAGCTCCTCGGCCGCTCCGCAGGCCGCCGCGAGCCCGTAGGCGCTGCCGCCCGACAGCACGACGCAGTGGAGCTTGCTCACGGTCTCCTCGGGCCTCAGGAGGTCCGTCTCCCTCGTGGCGGGGGCTCCCCCTCGCACGTCCACGGCCCCCGTCGCCCCCTCGGGGCAGACGATGGCCGTGCATCCCGTGCCCGCCTCGTGGTTCGACACGCTCGCCGCGAACACGCCCGCAATGGGGAAGGCGGCTCCGTCGATCCTGCTCACTGCGCTCCTCCTAGCACTTGGGCCGCGAGGTCCACCTCGTCGCCCAGCAGGTCCGAGAGCTCGCGGACGAGCCGGGAGACGGGAAGCCCCACGACGTTCTGGTAGTCACCGGCTATAGAGCGTACCAGGAAACGGCCGCGCCCCTGAATGCCATAGGCACCGGCCTTGTCGAGCGGCTCACCGCTCTGGGCATAGGCATCGATCTGGGTGCGCGTGAGCTCCCAGAAGGACACGGTCGTCGTCTCGACGAAGGAGGCCGGGCGGGGAGAGCCGTGCTCGGGCAGCGCTGCCAGGCAGACGCCGGTCGAGACCCGCGACTCCCGCCCTGACAGCTCCCTCAGCATGCGGGCCGCGTCATGCGTGTCCCTAGGCTTGCCCAGGACGTCCCGTCCGGGCATCCAGACGACGGTGTCCGCGGCGATCACGGCCTGGCAGCCGGAGCGCCCGGGTGCTTGGAGCTGGGGGAGGGCAAGGCAGGCCTGTGCCTTCATCCTCGCGAGGCGCTCGACGAGGGCGACGGGAGACTCTCCCTCCTGGCGCGTCTCGTCGACCTCAGGTGGGAGCACGAGGAGCTCGAACCCCGCCTCCTCCAGCAGCTGGCGGCGGCGGGGCGAAGAAGATCCCAGTGCGATGCGCATGCTGTTCCTCCAAGAAAAAGGGAGCCGCGTCAGCGGCTCCCGGGCGTCACGCTCGTTGGTAGCTGTGCTACTCGACGGTGATGGCGCTGACGGGGCAGTTGTCGGCGGCCTCCTGGGCGCTGTCCTCGTTCTCCTCGGGGACCTCGTCGACGATGACCTCGGCGACGCCCTCGTCACCGATGGCGAAGACCTCGGCGCAGGTGGACTCGCAGAGACCGCAGCCGATGCAATCCTCGTTCACAGTTGCCTTCATGGTGGTTTCCTCTCACTCTGAATCCGAACCCAGGCCCCTTACCCAAGTTCTCTAGACCCCTTTGTACTATTACTTCGCCCGGAGCGCTAGTGCCAATGTGGGTAGCGTGCGAGCCACTGGGGCTCGTCCGTCCAAAAGGGACGCCATACGCATGGGCCCACTTCGGGTTGGGCGTGGCGGCCGAAGGTCATCAGCGTCTCATGAATCCGCAACAGCCCAGCTCCGAAAGCGTACGGAACCCCATTGACCGATAAAAGGCCTTGGTCTTCTCGTTGTCGTCGGTCGCAAGCTCTATCTGGCGCACGTCGCCATAGCGGTCGAGCACGGCCTCGACTAGTGCCGTGCCGACTCCCTGCCGCTGCCTCTCGGGGTAGACCAGGACATCCTGGATGAACACAATGGTGAAGCCGTCGCCGACGGCCCTGATGACGCCAAGCAGCTCGTCGCCTTCGTAAGCGGCCAAAACCAGCAGAGAATGCACGAAGCCGTTTCGCAGAGCTGCGGGGTCTCTCGTGTATGCCGTCCAGCCCACCGCATCATAGAGCGGCTGTATCTCGTCCTCGCGATAGTCCGTGTACTCCCTTATCTCCATCTGCCACCCCCAGATTCCGACTTCCCCTGCGGCGTCCGGCCCACAGCACGAGCCCCAAGGCACCATCCGGCCTCTTAGAGGCCCTCGGGCCTCAGCCCCGGGCCCTCGACAGCAATGTCACGCACTCGACGTGGAAGGTCTGGGGGAAGAGGTCCACGGGAGTGATGCGGACGGGGGAGAAGACCCCCCTCTCCCCGAAGCGCGCGAGGTCGCGCGCGAGCGTCGCCGGGTCGCACGAGACGTAGGCGATGGCGCGCGCCGGCTGCTCGCTGAGCCGTTCCACCACGTCCTCGGCAAGCCCTGCCCTCGGCGGGTCCACCACGATCACGTCCGCATCGGAGTCCGGGAACTCGCGCCCTGCGTCCCCACCCACGGCGTCGACGTTGTCGAGCCCCGCTCGCTCGAGGTTGCGCCTGAGGTCGCGGACGGCGGGTCCGTATGACTCGACGGCGTCCACCCATGAGACGCGTCGCGCCAGGGGCAGGGTGAAAGTGCCCGCCCCGCAGTAGAGGTCCATGGCGACGTCGCCCTCGTCTGGGTCGAGCCCCTCCATCACGAGTTCGACCAGTCGCTCGGCGCCCTTGGTGTTGACCTGGAAGAAGGAGGGGGCGGAGAGGAGCATTGTCCCACCCGCGACCTGCTCGCCCCAGCAGCCCGCGCCCGAGAGCCGCTCCACGCCCATCACGCGCCGGGCCTTCTTGGGACCCTTGGTGAGCACGCGCACGACTGAGCTCGCCCTTGTCGCCTCCTGCAACACCTTCGCGACTTGCGCCCGGGGGAAGGGGCCGGGCTCGGTCCACAGGGCAATCTCGACCTCGCGCGTGCGACGGGAGGCCCTGATGCCCACGCGGTCGATGTCGAGCCCGTGGGAGTTGGAGAGGTAGCTCAGCGCGCCGGCGACGGACTTGGTGAGCTTGGAGTGGCGGGCGTCGAGGAGGGGGCAGGAGTCGACCTTGACCACACCCGTCCCGGACCTGTCATGCATGCCGATCAGGCTGCGCCGTCCGTGACGCTCGAAGGCGAGCTCGACCTTGTTGCGGTACCCCCAGCGCTCGCCGGGGGACTCGCAGGGCGCGACCAGCGACTCAGCCCGAGCGGGGTCCATGTGGCCGATCCTCACCAGCGCGTCCACCGCGCTGGAGCGCTTCTGCTCCAGCTGGGCGCCCTCGGAGAGCCCCGCCCAGGGACAGCCGCCGCAGACCGGGACGAGGGGGCAGGCGGGGCGCACCCGCATCTCCGAGGGCTCGAGCACCTCGGTGACGACTGCGTGGGAGAGGCTCTTGCCGTCCTGGTCCACGCGTGCGCGCACCAGGTCCCCGGGAACGCCACCGCTCACGAAGACCGCCTTCCCGTCGTCGCGATGGGCGACGGAGTCGGGCCCGTAGGCCATCCTCTCGACCCTGAGCGTGAGCTCCCCTCGCACCTCTTCTGCCACCGGTTTCCCTCCAAGGCTCGTGTCCCGGTCACTCCCGGGTCCCAGAAGATTCTAGCAACTGGCGACCGCCCGCCTCCCGCCCGGAGTGGCGTGATTCGCAGTGATGAATGAAAATGAAAATCTATAGTATATTTATGGAAGGTTTATTAGATTGAGTCAAGGGGGTGAATAGGCGTCTTAAGTTCAAAAAATAATTTAGGAAATCAGAAAATTAGTTTTGCCAAATCATAAAATAGCAGGTAAATATAGGTGATAATCAAAGCAAGAAATAATGGTGCTACCGCTTAGGGATCCAAAGGGACCGTTCCCGCGAAAGTCGCGATTGTGGGTGAGACGCATAAATTGATTGGATATAGTCTGTCTTGGCGTTATTCTGGTCTCGCCGGGATGCCTCCCGTGCGAGAGGACTATCGGTCTAGTGCCAGACACTGTGCTGGCACAGAAAGAGTAGGAGGAACCATGGCTAACGGGCTTTATGTCCACAGCGAGATTGGCCCCCTGAAGAAGGTCCTGCTTCACCGCCCTGGCGAGGAGCTTCTCAACCTTCCCCCCGACGAGCTGGGTCGTCTGCTCTTCGATGACGTGCCCTTCCTCGAGGTGGCCCAGCAGGAGCACGACCGCTTCGCCGAGATTCTGCGCGAGCAGGGCGCCGAGGTCCTGTACCTCGAGAAGCTGGTCGCCGAGGCCCTGGACGCCGCCGGCTCCCGCGAGGAGTTTACCGAGCAGTGGCTCGACGAGTCCGGCCTGCGCGGCACCCACACCCGCGCCACCGTCAAGGAGTTCATGGACTCCATCACCGACACCCAGGCCTTCGTCGAGAAGTGCATCGCGGGCATCCGCAAGAACGAGCTCGAGCTTCCCACCAAGTCGAGCAACCTCCTTGCCGACCTCGTGGGCTATGACCAGGACAGTGAGTCCGACCTCCTGATCGACCCCATGCCCAACACCTACTTCACCCGCGACCCCTTCGCGATCGTGGGCAAGGGCGTCAACCTGAACCACATGTTCTCGGTGACCCGCAACCGCGAGACCCTCTTCGGCAAGTACATCTTCCGCGACCACCCCGACTACAACGACGCGCCCCTGTGGTACCGCCGCGACTCCGCCTACCACACCGAGGGTGGCGACGTCCTCAACATCAACGCCCACACCCTGGCCATCGGCATCTCGCAGCGCACCCAGGCAGCCGCCATCGACGCGCTCGCCCAGCACATGTTCTGGGAGAAGGGCGACGAGTGCGAGATCGACACGATCTATGCCTTCAACATCCCCGTGTCCCGTGCCTTCATGCACCTCGACACCGTCTTCACGCAGATCGACGTCGACAAGTTCACCATCCACCCGGGCATCATGGGCACCCTGCAGGTCTTCAAGCTCACCAAGGGTGCCTCTGAGGGCGAGGTCAAGATCGAGGAGATGAACGACACCCTCGAGCACGTCCTGGCCAAGGCCATGGGCCTCGATGCCGTCAAGCTCATCAAGTGCGGTGGCGGCGACCCCGTCGCGGCGGCCCGCGAGCAGTGGAACGACGGCTCCAACACCCTTGCCGTCGCACCTGGCAAGATTTGCGTCTACCAGCGCAACACCGTCACCAACGACGTGCTCTACAAGGAGGGCCTCGACCTCCTCGTGGTTCCCTCGGCCGAGCTCTCCCGCGGCCGCGGCGGCCCCCGCTGCATGAGCATGCCCTTCGCCCGCGAGGACATCTAGCCCCCTAGGCAATCCCCCGAATCCGGAGATGACCCCGTCGTCTCCGGATTCGGGCTGTACATCGGTTCGTCACCCCGGTTTTTAGGTGCCGGCGACATGAGGCCGCCGGCAGACAGAAAGGACAACGCATGGGCGTCAACCTCCGCGGCCGCAGCTTCCTCAAGCTCCTCGACTACTCCTCCGACGAGATTCGCTACCTCCTCAAGCTCTCCGCCAACTTCAAGGACATGAAGCGCGCCGGCGTGCCCCATCGCTACCTCGAGGGCAAGAACATCGTCCTCCTCTTCCAGAAGACCTCCACGCGCACCCGCTGCGCCTTCGAGGTCGGCGCCTCCGACCTCGGCATGGGCGTGACCTACCTCGACCCCAACTCATCGCAGATGGGCCACAAGGAGTCCACCGAGGACACCGCCCGCGTCCTCGGCCGCATGTTCGACGGCATCGAGTACCGCGGCTTCAGCCAGGCCCAGGTCGAGGAGATCGCCGAGAAGAGCGGCGTGCCCGTGTGGAACGGCCTCACCGACGACTTCCACCCCACGCAGATGCTCGCTGACATCCTCACCGCCCAGGAGGAGTTCGGCCAGGACCTCCGCGGCCGCAAGCTGACCTTCTTCGGCGACTGCTGCAACAACGTCGCCAACTCCCTCATGGTCGTCTGCGCGAAGCTCGGCATCAACTTCTGCGCCTGCGGGCCCAAGGAGCGCATGCCGGAGGACGAGCTCGTCGCCACCTGCCGCGAGATCGCCGCGCAGAACCACTGCGAGGTCGTCCTCACCGAGGATCCCCACGAGGGCGCCAAGGACTGCGACGTGCTCTACACCGACATCTGGGTGTCGATGGGTGAGTCCTACGACCTCTTCGGTGAGCGCATCAAGCTCCTCTCGCCCTATCGCGTGACCAAGGAGCTCATGGCCGAGGCCAAGCCCACCGCCATCTTCGAGCACTGCCTGCCCTCCTTCCACGACACCAACACCACCCACGGCAAGGAGGTCGCCGAGGAGTTTGGCATCACCGAGATGGAGGTCACCGACGAGGTCTTCGAGGGGCCGCAGTCTCGCGTCTTCGATGAGGCCGAGAACCGCATGCACACCATCAAGGCGGTCATGTACGCCACCCTCTGCTAGACGGCTCCGCCCCGACTTCCCCGCCATTTGGCGGGGAGGTTTTTTCTGGTGGGGGGGAGAGGGTCCCTCCCTTACTTTTTTGCAGTCGTCCTATCAGTTTTTCTTTGCGATGCGACGTTTAGATTCACGAATATATGCAGTTTGTTGATTGTGGAGCATATGTGGATACAGAAGCGTCGCTTGTCTTTCACTTTTGGTCAGAGCAAGGTCCTTACCCCGTCCAAACTGCGACTTTGTTGCCCTAAGTCCAGTAGTCCATGAGCTTGAAAGGGTGTGAAATCTGGCAAAGGGTTCTTGTTAAAGATGACTGGCAGCGTCATACCATTCGGGGACTATTGAATAACGCTCACCCTTTGCCGATTTGCCCCCGCATTCAAGATTTGTACAATCTTAGGAGAACTTGCGGGATTTCTGTTCAGTTTTGGTTTCGCAAGGTTTTCTGTTCCATACGACAGGCGTCTTGGACGCCGAAAGGAGTTGCGGTCATGTCAGATTCGACAGCGCAGCCTAAGAAGAAGAGGGAGATGCTCTCGTCCTTCTCCATCATCTTCATCCTCCTGGCGGTCGTGGCCGTCATCACGGTCATCCTCTCCGGGTCGACCGACGCCGTGACCGGCGCCACCCTGGCGGACTTCGTCATGGCTCCCGTCAAGGGCTTCGGCGACGCCATTGACGTCTGCCTCTTCGTCATCGTCCTGGGCGGCTTCCTCGGCATCGTAAACAAGACCGAGGCCCTCACCACCGGCATCAACGCGCTGGTGCGCAAGATGAACGGCAACGAGCTCAAGCTCATCCCCATCCTGATGCTGCTCTTCGCCGTCCTGGGCTCCACCTACGGCTTCTGCGAGGAGACCGTCGGCTTCTACGCCCTGCTCTCCGCGACCATGATGGCCGCCGGCTATGACTCCCTGACGGGCGCCATGATGATCCTGCTCGGCGCCGGCGTCGGCTGCCTCGGCTCGACCGTCAACCCCTTCGCCACCGGCATCGCCTCCTCCGCGCTGGTCGACATGGGCATCGCCGTCGACCAGGCCGTGGTCATCGGCCTTGGCCTCGTCCTCATGCTCGTCACCTGGGCCATCGCCGTCTTCTTCGTCCTGCAGTACGCCAAGTCCGTCAAGGCCGATCCCTCCCGCACCCTCATGAGCTCCTCCGAGCTCGCCTCCGCCGAGGAGTCCTATGGCACGGGCGAGGGCGAGGCCGTCAAGGCCGAGCTCACCGGCAAGCAGAAGGGCGTCCTGGTCTTCTTCGCCGCCGCGTTCCTCGTGATGATCATCGGCTTCGTGCCCTGGGAGGACCTCGGCGTCGACGCCTTCGTGGCCGGCTCCGCCTCTCACGACGAGACCACCGAGGTCACCGCTGCCGACATCGTCGAGCAGTACAGCAGCGACAAGCTCGGTGACCTGACGCTCAGCCCCGAGTCCGTCACCGGCGAGCTCAGCTCCTCCGTCACCGACAACGCCGGTTGGTCCGCCTTCCTGACCGGCACTCCGCTTGGCCAGTGGTACTTCGCCGAGTCCACCACCTGGTTCCTGCTCCTCGCCATCATCATCGGCATCGTGGGCGGCCTCTCCGAGCACGAGATCGTCAACGAGTTCATGTCCGGCGCCGGCGACATGATGTCTGTCGTCCTGATCATCGCCGTCTCCCGTGGCGTCTCCGTCCTCATGAGCTCCACCGGTCTCTCGGACTACTTCCTGAACGCCGCCGCCGAGGGCCTCTCCGGAACCTCCGGAATCGTCTTCACCATCGGCTCCTACCTGCTCTACTTCGTCCTGTCCTTCCTCATCCCCTCGACTTCCGGCATGGCCACCGTCTCCATGCCCATCATGGGGCCCCTGGCCGTCAAGCTGGGCTTCAACCCCGCGGTCATGATCATGATCTTCTCCGCCGCCTCCGGCGCCGTGAACCTGATCACCCCGACCAACGGCGCGATCATGGGTGGTCTGGCCCTCTCGCGCATCGAGTACGGCACCTGGGTCAAGTTCGCGATCAAGGTCGTCGCGACCATCGCCGTGGCCTCCATGGTCATCCTCGCCATCGCGATGCTGGCCATCCCCGCGGCCGCGTAGGTCAGACCCACATCGTGCTTCGGCTGGGAGGGCGTCCCTTGGGCGCCCTCCCTTCTTGTGCGGGAACCTCCTCGGGCCTATGCTTCTGGAAGCCGCCGCCCTTCCTCGGGTGGGGCCGGAAGGGGGAGGGGCATGACCGATGCGGAGCTCTACAGGGTGGCCCTTGACAGCGCGCTCGAGCTGCCTGGGAGCGTGGCGGGCTGCTTCTCTGACGGATGGGAGGACGTGCGCGTCTGCGGCAAGTGGTTCGCCCTCCTGACCGACCACGGCGGACAGCTCGTGAACCTCAAGGCCGAGCCGGACGACGTGCTCGAGCTCACGCATGCGTATCCCTCCATCACACCCGGCTACCACATGAACAAGCGGCACTGGGTGAGCCTGCGCGCGGGGGACGACTTGGACGACGTGCTGGTGGGGAGGCTGGTCACGGAGTCCTACCTCCTCGTGGTGTCGAAGCTTCCCCGGAGGCTGCGCCCCGTCGACCCCGCTTCGTTTCCGCGCGGGTGACCCGGGGACTCGGGCATCTAAGCACAAGCAAGCAGACCGAACGGGAGGGGACACGACATGGACAAGGAACTCTTCGACTACACGGCCCAGAAGGTGGACGAGCTGCTCGCCGCCTCGTCGAGCTCCGAGGGCACGATCAAGGCCGCGCGGACCTGGAAGGACGCCGTTGCGGGCGGACTCGACGACGTCGCGCTCGAGGCGCAGACCAAGCAGCTTCTCGACGCGCTGGACGAGCACCACACCACGATAGACGAGGTCATCTCGTTTGCCGAGGGTCCCGCGCGCGAGCTCCTCGGCGAGGAGGCGGCCTCCCAGCTCCTCGTCCACCAGCAGGAGCGCAAGGCCGAGGGCGCCCGCTACTGCGACTGCGCTGCCTGCACGGCCGCCCAGGAGCTCCTGGCGCGCCACGGCCGCCCCGTCCTGTAGGCCGCCTGTTGCCCATGGCCTGACGCCCAGGCAACTGGACGACACGAGGGGTATCTCGCTCGAGCGTGCTGGGGCGGGGTACCCCCTCGGCTTCTATGGCCCTTGCCGCCCTACGTGGGGCTAGGCGGGCCGAAGCTGCACCTCGACCCCCAGGGGCTTGAGGCGGCCCCTCCGCACGAAGTAGCGGCCGTCCTCGAAGAAGAGGGTGCGCCTCGCGCCTCTGCGCCCCAGCACGAGCTCCCAAGCCCGAAAGGGGCGCACCCCCGGTCGTGGCGCGGGCGAGACCTCCCTCGTGGAAGTCACCTGCAGGCTGCAGGCGTGGGGTTGGTAGGGCCAGTGGAGGGCCGTGAACTCCTGGTTCCCGTTGGTGTCCACGAAGAACGAGACCGCCACGTAGGCGCGGTCCTCCTCGTGGGGTGGCGTCACGTACACGGCTCCTGCGCCCCTCTCCACAGATACGAACATCTGTACTGCAACAGACCCTTAGGCTAGCAGCGGGGTGGGACGGGAACACCTGCGCGTCGCGGGTGGGGGAGTCGCACAGAAAAAAGTCCCGCCCCGCGTCGATGTCCGAGGACTGGTGCGGGGCGGGAGGGTTGTCGGCGCGTGGGGATGCGAGGTCCTAATAGACCATGCCCATGGCCTCGCGCACCTCGTCGAGGGTCTGGTCGGCGATGGCGTTGGCGCGGGCGTTGCCGTCGCGCAGCACATCCCTCACGTAGTCCAGGTCCTGCTCGAAGGCGTGCCTTCGCTCGCGGATGGGGGCGAAGTAGTCGTTGACGGCCTGGGTCACGTACTTCTTGAGCTGGCCGGAGCCGCCCATGCCAATCTCGTCGGCTATCTCCTTGGGGTCGCGGCCCGTGCAGATGCCCGCGGTGGTGAGCAGCGCTGCCACGCCGGGGCGCGCCTCGGGGTCGAAGGTGATGTTGCGCTCCGAGTCGGTCTTGGACTTCTTGATGAGCCGCGCGGTCTCGTCCGCGCTCATGCAGAGCGAGATCGCGTTGCCATAGCTCTTGCTCATCTTGCGACCATCCAGGCCCGGGAGCAGGGGGGTGGAGGTGAGGAGTCCCGCCACGCTGGGGAACACCTTGCCATAGCGCTCGTTGAAGCGGCGGGCGATCTTGTTGGTGACCTCGATGTGGGGGAGCTGGTCGCGGCCCACGGGGACGACGTTGCCCTTGCAGAAGAGGATGTCGCAGGCCTGGTGCACGGGGTAGGTGAGGAGGAGTCCGGTGAGCGCGTGGCCCGAAGCCTCCTGCTCGGCCTTGACGGTGGGGTTGCGCTCCATCTCGGCCTCGGTCACCAGCGAGAGGAAGGGCAGCATGAGCTGGTTGGCGGCGGGGACGGCGGAGTGCGTGAAGATCATGGTCCTCTGGGGGTCGATTCCGCAGGCGAGGTAGTCCATGACCATGTTGAAGACGTTGTCCTGGATGTGCTCGGTGCTGTCGCGGTCAGTGATCACCTGGTAGTCGGCGACGATGATGTTGGTGCGCACGCCCATGTCCTGCAGGCGCACGCGCTCGCGGATGGTGCCGAAGTAGTGGCCCAGGTGGAGCCTGCCGGTGGGCCGGTCGCCCGTGAGCATGTTGTAGCTCTGGGGATGGACCTCGAGGTCCTCCTGTATCTGGTCGCTGCGCCTGAGCGCGGCCTCGTAGCTTCCCTCGTTGGGCATGGGTGCTCCCTCGCGTCGTGTCTGCAAACTCCCCTATGGTACGGCAAGGCCCCAGGCCAGCGCCAGCGGGACGCGAGGGCGGCCGTCGCGTCCCGACCGGCTGCCGACGTGCGGCGGCTAGCGCATAGGCGGGCTCTCCCTGAGGACGACGCGCGCCTCGGGCCATCCGGGGCACCAGCGGTCCATGAGGGCGTAGAAGCGCGCGCCGTGGCTGGGCTCGAGGAGGTGGCAGAGCTCGTGGGCCACGACGGCGTCCAGGCAGGCAAGGGGCCGCAGTGCGAGCTCGGCGTTGAGGGTGATGGCGGCGGTGCGGACGTTGCAGGAGCCCCAGCGGCTGCTCATCCAGCGCACGCGGAGCAGGCTGCAGCGGACCCCCATCTCCGCCTGCCGGCGCTCCAGGAGGGGGAGTGCGGCCTCCCTGAGCTCCCCCTTGAGCCAGGGAAGGAGGAGCTGGCGCAGCTCCTCGCCGGCGGGCCGCCAATCGGCGAGGCCAGGCTTGCCCAGGTCGTCCGGCCGAGGCGCGTGCGGACGGACGACGAGCTCGCCCGCGACCCTCTCGACCTGGGTGTGCCGTCCGGCCGCCGGCTCCACCCTGAGGGTGACCCGCTCGCCCAGGAGGTCGAGCGCGCCGCCGTCTTGCCAGCGCTCCCGCTCGGCCCTGTCCCTGAGTCCGTTGCGCTCCAGACAACCGTCCACCCAGGCCCGATGGGCACGGACAAAGCGGGCGAGCTCGTCCGCCGGCACCCGCGACGGGGCGCTCAGGCGCACGCTGCCGTCGGGCCTCACCCTGAGGCTGACGCGACGCACGCCTCCCCGGACGAGCTCGACCTCCAGCCCGTCCACCTCGAGCGTTCTGCTGGTGGACACATGCCCCCTTCGGTTTCCATGGCGCTTCGCATGCGCATCAGGCTGCGCGATGTGCCAATATTGTAGTGTTGGCAGGCGAGAGGGGAGCACCATGGCGAGCAGTTACGGCGAGGATGCCAGCAAGAGCGCTCTGAGGGAGGGCTACCTGGCGATTCGCGACCGGATTGCGCCAAGCCACCGCGAGCGCCTGGATGCGGAGATACGAGCCCACCTCCTGGCCCTTCCCGCCTATGCCGAGGCCGAACTCCTGCTCTCGTACGTCCCCTTCAGGGACGAGATAGAAACCCGCCCGATCATGGAGCGTGCCTGGGCGGACGGGAAGCGCGTCGCCCTGCCGCGATGCGTGCCCGGGTCGGTGTCGCTCCAGTTCTTCGAGGTGACGAGCCTCGACGGGCTTCGCTCCGGCGCGCGCGGCGCCCTCGAGCCGCCGGCGCGGGGGGAGGCGCTCACCGCTCGGCAGATGCTGGGCTCCGTCTGCCTCGTTCCCGGCCTCGTGTTTGACGCGGACGGGTACCGGATTGGCTACGGCGCGGGCTACTACGACAACTTCCTCGCCGTGTACCCGGGCACGAAGGTGGGGCTCGCCCGCAGCGTGCAGGTGAGCGGGAACCCCCTGCCCGCAGACGAGCACGACATAGCCGTCGACGTGCTGGTGAGCGACGCCGCGGTCTGGAGCTGCCGGCGCTGGTAGGGAGGGCGCGGGAGACGCGAGCCGGACGCGACCGAGAGGGGCGCGCCCCTTGGCCAGACCTCCTTGCCCCGGCCGTCCCGCGGCTAGCCGCGGGTGATGCCCAGGTGGTCGGCAAGGATGCGGATGGCCTCGCGATATCCCCCTATCCCCATGCCCGAGACCGTCTCGATGCAGGCGGCGCGCACGTAGGAGCGCTGGCGGAAGTCCTCGCGCTCCTCGAGCCTCGAGATGTGGACCTCGACCGCGGGGATGCCGACCGCCTTGAGCGCGTCGAGCAGGGCGATCGAGGTGTGGGTGTAGGCCGCGGGGTTGATGACAATGCCGTCCGCGCTCCCGTAGGCGTCCTGGATGGCGTCGACGAGGTCGCCCTCGTGGTTTGACTGGTAGCAGTCGCAGTGGGCGAACCCCTCCTCGCGAGCCGCGTCCGCGCAGAGCTCGAGGAGGGCGGCGAAGTCCTCCCGGCCATAGATGCCCGGTTCCCTGATGCCCAGCATGTTGATGTTGGGCCCGTTGATGACCAGGAGGCGGGGGCCGTCCTCGTCCTCGTAGCCGTCGAAGTCATCCGCCTGGGTCGCGTCGTCCATGCCGCTCAGGAGCGCCTCGATCTCATCGGCGCCCTCGGCCTGGTGGCTGCGGAAGGCCGGGTCGCTGAAGCTGGGGCGGGAGTGACGCTCGCCGACGGCGGCCTCGACCTGACGGGGGACGGGGTCCGCCGCGGGCGTGGCCACGTCGGGGTGGGAGGAGCGCCTACTGGGGGTGAAGCTCACCTGCAGGGGGCTCCCGCCATGGCTGAGGTCCGCGAAGGGGGTCTCGTAGCTCGCGGGCAGCCCGGTGAGCTCCGCGAAGGACTCGAAGACCTGGCCCACCGAGTTGGGCCCGAAGACCACCTCGATGCCGTCGCTGCCGCGTCCCACGATGCCTAGGACGCCCTCGACCTTGCAGAGCGCGTTCTTGTCGACGAGGGACGGGTCCCTCACGACGAGGCGCAGGCGCGTCATGCACAGCGTGTTTGCCGTCACGTTGGGGGTGCCCCCCACGAGGTCGAGGACCTCAGACGCCGTCTCCCTGCTGGTCATGCGCGAACCTCCCTGATCCTTCGTCCGATGGCGGCAGGGCGCTCGCCGTCGGACGGTGCGACATACAGACTTTAGCCCACAAGGGAAGGGCGCCGTGGCACCTTGCGCGCGAGCGGGGCTAGGGGGCGGTGGGCGGAAGCAGCCCCAGCAGGCGGGCGACGAGGCGCGCGTCCCCCGCCGCGCTGCCAGTGCAGCGGATGGAGAGGTCCGCCCACTGGCGGTAGAGGGGGTCGCGCTCCCGGGCGAGCGCCTCGACCCCCCGCGCGCCCGAGAGGGGACGGCCCGCGCTCGAGAGCTGGTCGAGGGGGCGCTCCAGCAGCACGATGCTCGCGTTCTGGTGCAGGAGCCCGTAGTTTTGCTCCCTCGTGACGATGCCGCCCCCGCAGGCGATGACCAGGCCGGAGCGCCTTCCATAGCTGCGCGCGACCTTGGTCTCCTCCTCCCGGAACGCCTCCTCGCCCCTGAGCGAGATGAGCTCCGCGGCGGACATGCCCAGCTCGATCCTGAGGGCGTCGTCCAGGTCGACGAAGGGCCGTTCGAGGAGGCGCGCGAGCGCCCGGCCGGCCGTGGTCTTCCCCGCACCCGGCATGCCGATGAGGCAGACGTTGGCGCTCGCGCGCATGACCTCGCCCTCCACGGCGCGTGCGAGCCCCTCGTCGATCGGCCTTCCCTGGAAGAGCTCGGAGGAACGCAGCGCCTGGCCCACGAGCATGGGGAGCCCGGTGACACAGGGCAGCCCCAGGCGCTCGGCGGCAAGGCAGATGCCCGTCCTGAGGGGGTTGTAGACGACGTCGAGCACGCCCCTGAGCCCCGGCATCCGCCCGAGCTCCCTCCCGTCCAGCGGGCTTGCGGGGCAGTCGGGATACATTCCGACGGGCGTGGCGTTCACCACGAGCGCGGCGTCTGGGTGCCTCCCGGCGAGACCGTCGTAGCGCTCCTCTCCCGTGCGCGAGACGACCACCGCCTTGGCGCCGGCGTCGGCGAGGGCGGCCTGCACGGCCTGGCTCGCACCCCCGGACCCGAGCACCAGCGCCTCGCGGCCGCCGATGATCCCCTCGGGCTCGCCTCCCAGCCGCTCCAGGCAGAAGCGTCGGAGCATCCAGGCGAAGCCGGCGAGGTCGGTGTTGTGGGCAAGGATGCGCCTGCCCCTCCTCATGAGGGTGTTTGCCACGCCCAGCCGTCGCGCCTCGGGCGTGGCTTTGTCGGCGAGCTCGAAGGCCCGTCTCTTGTAGGGGATGGTCACGTTGAGGCCCTGCCAGCCACCGAGGAGGAGGAAGTCGTCGAGCTCCTCGGGCTCCCGCTCGAAGAGCTCGTAGGAGGGGAGCCCCAGCGCCGCGTGGATCGTGGGCGACCAGCTGTGGCCGAGCCTCCTACCCAGGAGGCCGAAGCGACCGCCCGACCCGGCCGCCACCTACACCACCTCCGAGTAGCTTCCCAGGTAGCGGACCTCGTCGCAGACGTCGCCCAGGGTCAGGAGGAGCCGGCGGAGCTCGGGCGCCCCGACGGGGCACTCGACGTCGAAGTAGAACATGAACTCGAAGTCGCGGTCGGGGATGGGCCGGCTCTCGAGCTTGAGGATGTTGATGTCAAGCGCATGGAGCTTCGAGAGCACGCGGTAGAGGGAGCCGGGCTCGTGGCTCACGACCAGCATGAGGGAGCTGCGGTCGGCGCCGGGGTAGATGCGCAGGTCCCGCGAGATGCAGGCGAAGCGCGTGTAGTTGTTGTCGCGGTCCTGGACGCTGCGCGCGAGCGTGTCGAGGCCGTAGAGCTCGGCGCAGGACCTCGATGCCAGGGCGGCGACGTCGGAGCGCTCGCTCTGGGCGACCATCTGGGAGGCGATGGCGGTGTTCTCGACGACGTGCGTCCGAACCCCATGGAGCGAGGAGAGGAAGCCCTTGCACTGACTGAGCGCCTGCTCGTGGCTGTAGACGTCGCCTATGTCCTCGAGTCCGGTGCCGGGCTTGGCCAGGAGGTTGTGGTCGATCTTGAGGCGACAGCTCCGCACGACCTTGAAGTCGTGGCGCATCATGAGGTCGTAGATCTGGTTGACCGACCCCGCGGTGCTGTTCTCCACGGGAAGGACGCCGAACTCGCAGTAGCCCTCCTCGACGGCGCGGAAGACGCCGTCGAAGCTATCGAAGAAGCTGATGTCGGCATGCTTGAAGAGGCGGTCGCAGGCTATCTGCGAGAAGGCCCCCTCCACGCCCTGGCAGGCCACGTAGGCGTCC
Source organism: uncultured Olsenella sp. (assembly GCF_959602185.1). NCBI lineage: Bacteria > Bacillati > Actinomycetota > Coriobacteriia > Coriobacteriales > Atopobiaceae > Olsenella > uncultured Olsenella sp. The sequence goes on along the minus strand of NZ_CAUGRZ010000001.1, from coordinate 281,204 downwards.
TGGGGGAAGTAGCCCGGGGCCTCGGCGAGCGCGGCGTCGAAGCGGTCCAGGATGGGGCCGGTGTCGTAGTTGCGCTCCCCCTGCCGCATGCGCGACGCCTCCATGAGGAGCTGCATGAGCACCTCGGCGTATGACTTCAGCTCGGGTGGCACCTCGGCCGCGGCGGAGGCGACCACCCTGCGCTCGCGCGAGCGGTCGAGGATGGGAAGGCCCCTCTCCCTCTTGTAGGCGGCCACGCCCTCGGCGCAGTCCATGCGCTCTTGGAAGAGCGCGAGCATCTGGTGGTCTATGGCGTCGATGCGCTCGCGCAGGCGGGCGAGGTCCTCCATGGTCTAGTCCCTTCCCTCGCCAAGCGAGAACTGCGCGCCCTCGGGGGGGAAGGCGAGCCATGAGTCGAGCAGCGCCAAGGCGCAGACGGCCTCGGCGACGGGCACCGCGCGCGGGGCGATGCACGGGTCGTGGCGTCCCCTCACGCCGAGGCGCGCGGGCTCGCCCGAGACGAGGTCGACGGAGTCCTGGGGGCGGCCGATGCTCGAGGTGGGCTTGACGGCGAGGCGGAAGAGCACGGCCGCCCCGGTGGAGAGGCCCCCGAGCGCCCCACCGGCGTTGTTGGTGGAGGGAACGGGCCGTCCCCCCTCGAGGCGATACGGGTCGTTGTCCTCGCTCCCGCGCAGGCGGGCGGCGCCGAAGCCCCGGCCGAACTCTATGCCTTTGACGGCGGGGATGCCGAAGGCCGCGCGCGCGATGGAGTTCTCGAGCCCGTCGAACATGGGCGAGCCCATCCCCGCGGGGAGCCCCGTGGCCACGCACTCCACCACGCCTCCCACGGAGTCGAGGCCGCGCCGCGCTGCATCGATGGCGGCGAGCATGGCCCCCTCGGCCGAGTCGTCTATCACGGGCAGCCCGCGCCTGCCCTCGAGGCGGTCCATCTGCCGCTGCAGCCTCGCGCGGGCGTCGGGGGAGTTGTCGAGCGCCTCGAAGGGCTCGTCCCTGATGCCCGCGACCTCGGCAAGGTGGGCGCGTACGCGCACCCCGCGCGTGGCGAGGGCCTGCAGGGCGATGCCGCCCGCGGCGCAGAGGGGGGCCGTGAGGCGTCCGGAGAAGTGGCCGCCTCCCGGGACGTCCTGGTTGCCGTGCCACTTTAGCTGGGCCGGCAGGTCGGCATGCCCCGGACGGGGGACGCGGCGCAGCTCGTCGTAGTCCCCCGAGCGCGTGTTGGTGTTCTCTATGACGAGGGCGAGGGGCGCCCCGCAGGTCGCGCCGTCGGCGTTGAGGCCGGACACGATGCGGGGGAGGTCGGCCTCCTTGCGCGGCGTCGCCCAGGGCCCCTGGCCAGGCGCGCGGCGGGCCATGAGGCGGCCCAGTGCGTCCATGTCGACCAAGAGCCCCGAGGGGAGCCCCTCGACCACGCAGCCGATGGCCTCGGAATGCGACTGGCCGAAGACGCTCACCCTGAGCGCGCTGCCAAAGCTCGAAGGCATCCCTCAGCCCTCCCTCTTCTCCGCAACGCCGCCCAGGGCGGCGAAGTCCTCCCAGAAGCCCGGGTACGACTTTGACACGCACTCCGCCCCGCGGATGGTGGTGGGCCCCTCCGCGGCGCTCGCGGCGACGGCGGCCATCATGGCGATGCGGTGGTCGTTGTGGCTCTCCACGACCCCGCCGCGCAGGGCGGGGGCTCCCTCGACGACCAGGTCGTCACCCTCCGTCCGAACCCGTGCGCCCATCGACCGGAGCGCGTCACCCACGCTCTCCAGGCGGTCGGACTCCTTGAGCCTGAGCCTGCCCGCGCCCGCGAAGCGCGTCTCTCCCGTCGCGTAGGCCGCGACGGCGGCGAGCGGCGGGACGAGGTCGGGTATGTCCGCCACGCCGACCGTCCTGCCCAGGAGAGCGTCGTGGCTGCAGCAGGCCTCGGAGCCCGCGCGGCGGATCCTCGCCCCCATGGCCGCCAGCGCCGCGAGCACCGCGCGGTCGCCCTGGCAGCTTCCCAGGTCGAGGCCCCTCACGCAGGTGCCGCCCCCAAGCGCCCCGGCGGCGAGCCAGAAGGCGGCGTTGGACCAGTCGCCCTCGACCGCGAGCGTCCCGGGGGAGCGCAGGCGCGAGCCGGCGGGGACGCGGAGGCTCGTGAGCGCATGCCCCCCCTCCTCGACGCGCTGCGAGAGCACGCGCACGCCGAAGGCGGAGAGGGCCTGGATGGTCATGTCCACGTAGGACCTGGACTCGAAGGGGTCCTCCACCAGCACGCAGACGCCCTCGTCGAGGAGGGGGGCCGCCATGAGGAGCCCGCTCACGTACTGGGACGAGACGTCGCCCGGGAGCCTGAACTCTCCGCCCGCCAGGCCGCTGCTCACGAGTGCGGGGAGGCGCCCCCCTCCCTCGAGCCGGGCACCGTGGGCCACCAGTTGCTCCCAGAGGGGGGAGAGGGGCCTCTCGGCCAGTCGTCCTGCCCCCACCATCCGGTAGCTGCCGCCCAGGGCGCAGGCCACGGGCAGGAGGAAGCGCAGGGTCGAGCCTGACTCGCCGCAGTCGAGGGTGGTGGGGGAGCCCGTCCCTGTGGCGGCCCGCACGGCGTCCCTCGCCAGGGGGGAGACGCGAAACCCCAATCGGGTGCGGGCGACCCTCGCCCCAAGCGCCCTCGCGCAGGCCACGGTGGCGTCGATGTCGCGCGAGCTCGTGGCGCAGTCTATGTCGCTTCGACCCTCGGCGAGCGAGGCGAGGACGAGCATCCGATGCGCCATGGACTTCGACGCCACGGCGTCGACGCGCCCCTCGAGGGGACGTGGGTTTATGGTGACGTCCAAGCTCTTCTCACCTAGTCCCTTCCGCAGCCGAGCTCGATGAGCTCGCGCAGCCCGTCGAGGCCCACGGCCCTGACCTCGACCTTGCCTGGGGCGAGGGGGACGACTACGTTCACGGAGTCGGCGTGCCTCTTCTTGTCGTGCGCCGCGAAGCGCATGAGGTCGTCCGTCGGCACGTCGGTGCCCGTGGGCAGCCCGTGCGCCCGCACCGCCCCCTCGACGAGCGCGGCAAGCCCCTGCTCGCTCCAGCCCTTGCGCTCGCAGGCGCGGGCCATGCAGCAGAGGCCTGCGGCGACGGAGCTGCCATGTCCCAGGGCGAAGCCGCTCGCCGCCTCGATGGCGTGCCCGATGGTGTGTCCCAGGTTGAGCGTCTGCCTGAGGCCGCGCTCGCGCTCGTCGTCGGCGACCACGTCGCGCTTGATTCTCACGTTGCGTGCCACCAGGGCCGTCATCCTCCCGGGCTCCAGCGACTCGTTGGCGGGGTGCTCGGTCAGGTCCCGGAGCATCTGGGGGCCGTTCAGGACGGCATGCTTCACGACCTCCCCACAGGAGTCGCGCAGCAGCCCGGCGGAGAGGCTCTTGAGGCAGTCCACGTCGGCGAGGACCAGCGAGGGCTGGAGGAAGGCGCCGGCGAGGTTCTTGCCCGCCTCGAGGTCGATGGCGGTCTTGCCGCCCACGGAGGAGTCGACCATGGCGAGGAGCGAGGTGGGCACCTGCACGACCTGGCAGCCGCGCAGGTAGAGGGCGGCTGCGAGTCCCGCCATGTCGCCCGTGACGCCGCCTCCCAGCGCCACTACCACGTCGTCGCGGGTGAGCCCCAGCCCGGCGATGCCCTCGAGGAGCGCCGAGAGAGTGCGGACGTTCTTCGACGCCTCGCCTGCGGGGAAGGTGAGGAGGCCGGCCTCGTAGCCAGCAGCGCGCAGGCTCCCGAGCGCCGCCTCGGCATAGAGGGGGGCGACGTTCGAGTCCGAGACGACGCAGGCCCTCTGGCCGCCGCAGGCGGCGCGGGCGAGCCGTCCGAGCCGTCCGAGCACCCCGCTTCCCACGGTGACCTGGTAGGAGCGGGAGGGCGTGTCCACCGCTATGGAGACGGCGTCGCTCATCGCCTCTCAGCCTCCCTCTTGAGCCGGTCGCCCTCGGCGAGGAGGGCCTCGAGCCGCTCGCCGTCCCTGGCGTCCAGGGCGTCCTTGTACTGCTGCAGGCTCTGGACGATGCGGCCTATCTCCTCCGAGAGGTGGTCGGCGTCGTCGAGGAAGAGCTCCCGCCACATGGGGGCGTTGAGGCGGGCCACGCGCGTCAGGTCCTTGTAGGACCCGGCCGAGAAGCCCTTGTGGTCCTGTGCCGTGGGGCTCTTCACGTAGGCGTTGGACACCACGTGCGCCAGCTGGGAGGTGAAGGCGATCACCTCGTCGTGGTGGTCGGCCGTCGAGAGCGTGTAGGAGCCGAAGCCGCAGGGCTCGAGGAGGTCCTGGAGGCGCTCGAGCACGTCGAGGCGGGCGAAGTCGTCCATCGGCGGCGGCACCACGACCATGGGGGCGCCGCGGAACATGTTGGCCCTGCTGTGGGCGAAGCCCGAGTGCTGGGTGCCTGCCATGGGGTGGCAGCCCACGAAGGTGAAGGGGCGGCCTTCCGCGATGGCGAAGCAGCGCTCGCAGATGACGCGCTTGACGCCCACCGTGTCTATGACGATGGCCCCGGGCGAGACGAGCGCGGCCTTCTCCTGCAGCCAGTCGATGGCGGCCTGGGGGTAGCCGGCGAGCACGATGAGCTCGCAGCTTCCGATGGAGTCGTCGTCCAGGACGGCGTCGATGGTCTCGATGAGGGCGAGCTCGGTGGTGGAGCTCGTCCGGTTCCAGCCGAGCACCTCGCGCCCCGCGGCGTGCATGGCCTTGGCGAAGGAGCCGCCCATGAGGCCGAGCCCCACGACCCCCACGCGCCCGGGGACGAAGCGCGCCCCGCCCGCGCCCGTCACTCGTCCCCCTCGCCGAGGTCGGCGCAGACTGCATCGCGGATGAGGGCGATCCTCCTCATGGCGTCGCGGAACTGCGTGGGCGTGAGCGCCTGGGCCCCGTCCGACCAGGCCTTCGAGGGCTGGTCATGGACCTCTATCTCGAGGCCGTCGGCCCCTGCTGCGCAGGCGGCGTAGGCGATGGGCCTCACGTAGCGAGTGTGGCCCGTGGCGTGGCTGGGGTCTCCCACCACCGGGAGGTGCGAGAGCCGGTGCAGCACGGGGATGGCGTTCACGTCGAAGGTGTTGCGGGTCCGGGTCTCGAAGCTGCGGATGCCGCGCTCGCAGAGGATCACGTTGGGGTTGCCCTCGCTCATGACGTACTCCGCGGCCATGAGGAGCTCGTCGATGGTGCCGGAGATGCCGCGCTTGAGGAGGATGGGCACCTGGGTCTTGCCCACCTCGCGCAGGAGGGGGAAGTTCTGGGAGTTGCGGGCGCCGATCTGCATGACGTCGATGCCCTTGTCCAGGAAGAGCTGGACGTCGCGGGGGTCCATCACCTCGGTCACGACGGGGAGGTCGAGCTCGCCTCCTGCCTCCATGAGGAGGTTGAGGCCCCTCTCGCCCATGCCCTGGTACGAGTAGGGGCTGGTGCGGGGCTTGTAGGCGCCGCCGCGCAGGAGCCCCGCGCCGGCCGACTTGACGGCGCGGGCGATGTCCATGAGGTTCGCGCCCTCGACTGAGCAGGGGCCGGCGATGACCTGGAAGTTGCCCCCGCCCAGGAGCACCCCGTGGCCGCAGTCGACGACCGTGTCGGCGGGGTGGAACTTGCGGTTCGCCTTCTTGAAGGGCTCGGACACGCGCCTGACCTGATCGATGATGTCCATCGACTCGAGGAGGAAGGGGTCGATCCGCGTCGTGTCGCCGATGATCCCCACGATCGTCTTGTTCTCTCCGTGCGAGACGTTGGTCCTGAAGCCGCGGTCCTCTATCCAGCTCACGAAGTGGTCGAGCTGCTCGGGGGTGGCGCTTTCCTTGACGATTACAATCATGTGCGGGCCTTTCCGGGCCAGGGCCCAGCGAGTTTTTCATCGATGCTACTACAGCGGGCCGATGGCCCCGGCGCCTTATCCAAAGCGTTACACCGGCGGGGGAGGCGGGCCTGTGGAGCTTTTGGTCTTGCGCGCGCATCCGCCTGCTTGGTCTATACTTCCGTGCCATGGCCCCGTAGCTCAGTGGATCAGAGCGTTCGCCTCCGGAGCGAAAGGCCGTGGGTTCGAGCCCCACCGGGGTCACCAAGTAAGCTCGAAGGGCCGATGGCGCAAGCCGGCGGCCTTTTTCATGCCCAGAGCCTTGGGACAAGCCGTCCGGGAGGTCGAGTGACGACGAACCAGAGCAACGGGGTGCCCCGCGCGGGCGCCGGTGCGGAGCGGGGGCTGAGCTGGGAGGAGGCCCGTCGGCTCGAGGCGCAAGGCAAGTCCAACGCCGGCACCACCGTCCGCACGAGGTCCGTGCGGCAGATCGTGACGGAGCACCTCCTCACCACCTTCAACTGCATCAACCTAATCATGGCCCTGCTCGTCGCCGTCACGGGTGAATGGCGCAACCTGCTCTTCATGGGCGTCGTGCTGTCCAACCTCGCCATCGGCATCCTGCAGGAGCTCAGGGCGAAGCGCATGGTCGACCGCCTCTCGATCCTCACCGACCAGCCCGCAAGGATCCTGCGTGACGGCGAGGAGGCCAGGGTTCCCAGGGAGGGAATCGTGCTCGGCGACGTCATCCTCGTCTCGCACGGGGACCAGGTCCCCGCGGACTCGACCGTGCTCTGGGGCGCGGCGAGCGTCGACGAGTCGCTGCTCACGGGCGAGAGCCGCCTCGTTCCCAAGGCGGCGGGCGACGAGCTCGTCGGCGGCAGCTTCGTCGTCTCGGGCTCCCTCGGGGCGCGCGTGCGCGTCGTGGGGGCGGAGGGCTTCGCCGCGCGGCTCGCCCGCGAGGCATGCCACGCGGGCCCCGCCCGCTCCGAGATAGTAGACTCGATCGACCTCATCGTGCGCTGCGCGACGACCGTGCTCGTGCCCATGGGAATCCTGCTCTTCGCGCGGATGTACCTCCTCGGCGAATCGAGCCTCGACGAGGCCATCCTCTCCACCATCGCGGCGGTCAACGGCATGATCCCCCAAGGGCTCGTCCTGCTCGTCTCGAGCGTCATGGCCATCGCGGCGACGCGGCTCGCCCGGCGCGAGGTGCTCGTCCAGCGCTCCCGCTGTGTTGAGACCCTCGCGCGCGTGGACACCCTCTGCCTCGACAAGACGGGGACGCTCACCACCGGCTCGATGGAGCTGGCGCGCGTCGCCGGCGCGCCAGGCGTCCCGGAGGGGCTCGCAAGGCGCGCCGCCGCTGCGGTCGCCCGCTCGAACTCTGGCGACCAGAACGCGACCAGCGCTGCCGTCTGCGCCTGGACGGACGCCGAGAGGGTCGCGGAGGAGCAAGTCGCGCGCTCGGTCCCCTTCGACTCGTCCCGCAAGCTCTCGGGCTGCGTCCTCGAGGGCGGCGAGGCCTTCGTGTTGGGCGCGGCCCCCTTCGTGCTCGGCCGGGAGCGCGCTGCCGCGCTCGATGACGTGCGGGCCGACCCCATGGAGCGCGTGCTCGTCGTGTGCTCTTGCGACGGCTTCGACGTGCGGGGGCTTCCCGTCGGCGAGCCGCGCCTCCTGGGTCAGGTCGTCCTGCGCGACGAGCTCAGGCCCTCCGCGGCCGACACCATGTCCTACTTCGCCGCGCAGGGGGTCGAGCTGATCGTCATCTCGGGAGACGATGCGGCGACCGCCTCCGCCATCGCTGCGAGGGCGGGGGTGCCCCGGGCGGGGGCCGCCGTGGACGCCTCTGGCCTTGATGACGAGGCGCTCGCGCGCAGCGTGCGGTCGGGGCGGGTCTTCGGCCGCGTCACGCCGGAGCAGAAGCGCACGCTGGTGCGCGCCCTCCAGGCGGAGGGCGGGACCGTCGCGATGACGGGCGACGGCGTCAACGACATCCTCGCCCTGCGCGCGGCGGACTGCTCCGTTTCCTTCGCCTGCGCCTCCGACGCCGCCCGAAACGTCTCTGACCTCGTCCTCGCGGATGACGACTTCTCTCACATGCCCGAGGTGGTGGCCGAGGGCAGGCGCTCCATCAACAACCTCCAGCGCTCCGCGTCGCTCTTCCTCGTGAAGACGGTCTTCTCCACCGTCGTGGCGGCGCTCTGCGTGGTGCTCCCGCCGTACCCCTTCATACCCGTGCAGATGTCGCTCGTCTCCACGGCGGTCATCGGCATCCCCTCCTTCGTGCTCGCCCTCGAGTCCAACCACGACCGCGTCTCGGGCCGCTTCCTCGACAACGTGCTCAGGAGGTCGCTGCCCGCCGCGGCGGTCATCTCGCTGGGCCTCCTCGTCGCGCTCCTCTCGCGCGGCATAGACCAGATGAGCTTCTCCGAGTCCTCGGCCATGTGCATGGCCATCGTCAGCGTGGTGGGCTTCGCGCTGGTCTGGCGCATCTGCCATCCGCTCAACGGGCTGAGGGTCGCGCTCCTCGCGTTGGTCGTCGTCGTGGTCGCGGGCGGAAGCCTCGCGTTTCCGGACTTTTACAGGCTTTCTCCGCCAAGTCCTGCCATGCTTATAGTGTTGGGCGCGATTTCGCTGGCGTCATGGAGGCTCTTCGGCCGGCTCTTCGAGCGCTCGTGCTCGGACGGCCGCGTGGCGGGGGCGGTCGTGCGCCTGATGGACAGGATGACTGGAGGCAGCTCTCATGGGTTTGCAGAAGATTGACGCAGCCGCGTTCGAGGCGGCGGTGGCGGAGGCTCGCGTGCCGAAGGCGCTGGCGGCTGGTGGCGTGGAGCGCAGCTACATCGACGTCTCGGGGATCCCCGGCGCGCGCCAGATTCCCCGCGCCCTGGTCGTCCTCCTCGAGAACTGCGTGAGGAGGGCCGCGAGCGACGAGGACGCCGTGAGGCTCGCGCGTCGCGTGGTCGAGGCGGGCCTTGCCGGCACCCAGGGCGAGGAGATCGACTTCATGCCCTCCCGCGTGCTCTTCCAGGACTTCACCGGCGTGCCGGTCTTCGTCGACTTCGCCGCCATGCGCGACGCCATGGCCGAGCGCGGGGGAGACCCCGCCGCCGTGAGCCCGCAGATTCCCTGCACCCTGGTCGTGGACCACTCCGTCATCGCCGACCACACGGGCGCGGAGGGGTGCGTCGCCCAGAACCAGGAACTCGAGGCACGGCGCAACCACGAGCGCTTCTCCTTCCTCAAGTGGGCCGCCGGCTCCTTCGACAACGTCCGCATCGTCCCGCCCGGACGCGGCATCTGCCACCAGCTCAACATCGAACGCTTCTGCGAGGTCGTCTCGCGCGACGCCCAGGCGCCGGCGGGGTCGCAGATGGCCTGCTTCGACACGCTCGTCGGCACGGACTCGCACACCACGACCGCGAACGGGCTCGGCGTTCTCGGTTGGGGGGTGGGTGGCATCGAGGCGGAGGCCGCCGCGCTCGGCCAGCCCATCTCGATGCTGGTCCCTCCCGTGGTCGAGCTCAGGCTGCGGGGCCACCTCCCGGACGGGGTGAGCGGCATGGACCTCGCCCTCACCGTGGCGCAGCGCCTGCGCGCCGAGGGCGTCGTGGGCTGCCTCGTGGAGGTGACGGGGGAGGGCGCGGCGACCCTCAGCGCCACGCAGCGTGCCTGCGTGGCCAACATGACCCCCGAGTACGGCGCCACGACGACCCTCTTCCCCGTGGACGAGGCGGCCATGGACTACCTCGTCCTCACCGGCCGCGACGAGGGCGAGCTCGCCTTCGCACGGGCCTTCCTGGAGCGGGAGGGCGTCTTCGGCGGCTCCGAGGGCAGGCGCTACTCCCGCAGCGTCGAGCTCGACCTGACTGAGGTCGAGCTGAGCCTTGCCGGTCCCTCCCGCCCGCACGACCGTCTGGTGCCCTCCGAGCTGCGCACGCGCTTCCGTGCCTCGCTGGCGGAGCACGGCCGCGAACCGGGCCTGGCCAGGAAGGTGACCGTGGGCGACCGCGAGTTCGAGCTCGGGCACGGGACCATGGCGATCGCCGCCATCACCAGCTGCACCACCGCGACCGACCCGGCGATGATGGTCGCCGCGGGCATACTTGCGCGCAAGGCGAGGGGGAGGGGGCTCTCCGCCAAGCCCTGGGTCAAGCGGATCCTGGCGCCGGGCAGCCACGCCACGACGCTTTTGCTCGAGCGCGCGCAGCTCCTCACCCCTCTTGCCGAGCTCGGCTTCGCCACCTGCGGGTACGGCTGCATGAGCTGCATCGGCAACTCGGGCGACATCCTGCCCGGGCTGCATGCCGTCGCGGACGAGCTGGAGCTCGCGAGCGTGCTCTCGGGCAACCGTAACTTCGAGGGGCGCATCTCTCCCGACGTCGCCCAGAACTACCTCTGCCAGCCCGCCCTCGTCGTCGCCTACGCGCTCGTGGGCAGCGTGGACGTCGACCTCTCGCGCGAGCCCGTGGCCGTCGGCCCCGACGGGCCGGTCATGCTCTCCGAGCTCCTTCCCACCCAGGCCGAGATAGACAACGCCCTGGCCTCCGCCCTCGACGGGAGCCTCTTCGCGGAGGGGGGCCGCCGCCTCTTCGAGGGCGACGCCTCCTGGGCGCGCATCGACTCCGGCTCGTCCGACACCTTCCCCTGGGACCCGGACTCCACCTACGTCCGGAGGGCCCCCTACTTCGACGCGGACCAGCGCGGCGGCACGCCCGCCATCAGGGGCGCGCGCTGCCTCGCCCTGCTCGGCGACTTCGTGACCACCGACCACATCTCTCCCGCCGGCTCCATCGCGCCGGATTCTCCCGCCGCCCGCTATCTGGGCGAGAGGGGCGTGGCCCCCGAGGACTTCAACAGCTACGGGAGCCGTCGGGGCAACCATGAGGTCATGATGCGCGGGACCTTCGCCAACGTCAGGCTGAGGAACGCCCTCGCGGGCGGGAGGAGCGGAGGCTGGACTCGCGACCTGCTCGACGGCGAGGTCAAGAGCATATACGACGCCTCCTGCCACTACAGGGCCCAGGGCGTGCCCCTGGTCGTCCTCGCAGGCAAGCTCTATGGCTCCGGCTCCAGCCGCGACTGGGCGGGCAAGGGTCCGGCCCTCCTGGGCGTGCGTGCGGTGCTGGCGCAGAGCTTCGAGCGCATCCACCGCTCCAACCTGGTGCAGATGGGCGTGCTGCCCCTCCAGTTCCATGAGGGGGAGGGCGTCGCGGAGCTCGGCCTGGACGGCAGCGAGTCGTTCGACGTCGAGGCGATCGACTTCTCCCGGGGGCTCCCCAACGAGCGCGACTGCGAGGTGGTGGCGCGTCGGGCGGACGGCAGCGAGCTGCGCTTCTCCTGCGTCGCGAGGGTCGACACCCCGCTCGAGGCGCGCTTCATGACTGCCGGTGGCATACTGCCCTACGTCCTCGACAGCCTCTCGTAGGCCGCCTCGCCCGGAAGAGCCAAGGAGTTCCGCCATGATCTGTCCCAACTGCGGGTCCAACGTGCCTGACGGCTCGGCGGTCTGTCCCGCCTGCAGGGCCGACCTCGGCATGACGGTCTCGATGCCGCGCCAGGAGGGCCGCTGGTGTCCCAACTGCGGGGCGCTCGTGGGCGAGGGGGACGAGGTCTGCCCCTCCTGCGGGATGCCGCAGGAGCCGGCGTGTGGCGACGGCGCGAGGGCGGTGGACGGGCTCGCCCCCCGTGAGGCCCGCGGCGAGGAGTCCCCTCTGGGCGAGACCCACTCCATACCCCGCATAGAGAGCGCCATCCCCTCGGAGGAGGAGCTCGCCCTGCCCTCCGCCCAGATGGACCGACTCCCCAGGCTGCGCGTGCTCGTGCTCGCCGTGGCATGCGCCCTAGTCGTGGTGGGCGGGGGAGTGGTGCTGATAACGCATCCCTGGGACCCCGCTGCCAACGACATCCGCGCCAAGGAGGACGCAGACACCTCCATGGCCGGCTTCCCCGGCCTGGTCAAGCAGCTCCAGGGGCAGGACGCGGGGAGTGGCTCGGCTAGCGGCTCCATAGAGAGCGGGGACGAGCGCACCCTGAGGCTGCTTGGTGACGCCTGGGGGCAGCTCGGGGAGCTCTCGGAGAGGCTCGACCAGAGCCAGGACGAGCTCGTCTCGGGCTACGCGAGCTCGTCATCGGACGAGCTCCTGGCCGGAAAGGCCCGCGCCGACCAGCTCTCCATCGACATCAGCAACCTCATATCGTCCCTGTCCGAGATAGACGTGACCTCGGGGACCTACGCCGAGGACAAGCAGAACCTCACCACCTTGGGCAACTGGCTTCGCAACCGCATGGACGCAGTGTCGTCCGGCTGGGCGAAGGCCGTCTCGTTCCAGGACCCCTCCCAGCACGCGGACGAGATCCTCTCGACCGTGAGCGCCGACGGGGGCTCGCCGGCCGAGTCCTTCAAGGCACTCTTCGACCAGGGCTATGCCCAGTGGGAGCCCAAGGAACGCCCGTCGCGCCCCTGACCGCGCTTCTCTGCCGAATGTGTGAAAGGGACCCCCTGCTGGTAGAATCAGCAGATGGTCCGCACGCTCCGTCGAGCCCGACCAAAGCCCGAATCATCTGCGTCCCAGGAGGTTGAAGCCATGGGATTCTTCTCTGACCCGCTCTATACGCCCAGCTACGAGCTCGAGGGGGGCGAGGTCGCCGTCCTCACCACCAGCAAGGGCACGATTCGCGTCGCCCTCGACGGCGAGGGGGCGCCCGTCCACGTCGCCAACTTCTGCGAGCTCGCCAGCTCGGGCTTCTACGATGGCCTCAAGTTCCATCGCTACGTGCCGGGCTTCGTGATTCAGGGCGGCTGCCCCAACACCCGCGACATGACCCCCGAGCAGGTCGCCTCGGGCATGCCCGGCCCCTCCGGCATGCCCGGGACCGGCGGACCCGGCTACCGCATCCGCCAGGAGTACAGCACCAACCCCCGCAACAGCCACGTCGACGGCGCCCTCGCCATGGCGCGTTCCCAGGACCCCGACTCCGCAGGCTCGCAGTTCTACTTCTGCCTGGGCGCGCAGCACATGCTCGACTCGGGATACACTGTGTTCGGCACGACTCTGGAGGGCATGGACGTCATCTCGGCCCTCCGAGCGGGTGACGTGATCGAGTCGGTGCGCATCGAGGTCGAGGACAACTAGGCGCCTTGCGCGCGGCGATAAGGAGCGAAACGTGAACCAGCAGGCTTTCGAGGCAGGGAAGAGCGCCTACAAGCAGGGCAACCTCGTGGAGGCCCTCGCCCAACTCTCTTCGGCCAAGGGACCAGGCGAGGTCTCCGGGACCATCGACCACCTCAGGGGCAACTGCCTCATGCGCCTCGGGCGCTATGCGGAGGCGGCCCAGGCCTACGCGGACGCCCTGGGCGACGCCTCGTACGGCCATGCCGGCGCACTCGCCTGCAACAGGGGCCGCGCCCTCCTCGCCGCGAACCGCCCCCAGGAGGCCGTGGCCTCCCTCACCCTGGCAACCCAGGACGAGCAGTACTCGACCCCCTACAAGGCCTACGTGGCCCTGGGCAACGCCTACAAGCGCCTGGGCAACGTCCGCGAGGCCGGCGTCGCGTACCGCAGCGCCGCCATTGACGAGGCCAACCCCGACCCCTCCTCGAGCCTGCGCGAGCTGGGCGGCTGCTTCATGCAGATGGGCCGTGCGGTCGACGCGGTCGAGGCCTATCGCACCGCGCTTGACTTCTCGACCCCGCTCGCGAGCCAGAGCGCCATCTACGGCGACCTGGGTCTTGCCTACGTGGCGGCCAACCGCATGGCGGAGGCGGTCGACGCCTTCGGGCATGCCACGGCAGACGGCTCCCACACCCTGAGCCCCGAGGCCAACGCCGCCTTCGAGGCCGCGAAGCGCGCCGTCGCGGCCATCGCCGGCAGCGGCCCCTCCGAGACGGACGCCTTCCTCGCGGCCGCGGGCTATGGCAGCGCCGGCTACGACCCCCTCGACCCGACGGGCTCCAGCGGCGAGTTCATGCCCTCGCCCGAGGACACCGGCTTCTTCTCGGTCAGCGAAGAGGACCTGGTGCAGCAGGAGCGCAAGGTGCGCCGCAAGCGCAGGCACCCCTTCCTCCGCTTCCTGCTCGCCCTCCTCGTCGTCGCCCTCATCCTCTGCGCCGGCGGTGGCTACGCGTACTGGCGCGGCTACGGCTGGCCCACCCAGGAGTCCGTGGTGAAGGAGCTCTTCTCCACGGGCGTGACGGGCGGCGACGTGGCGTCGTACCTCTCCGGCTCGGTCTCGGACGAGGCACGTGCCCAGATCAAGGCCGTGCTGCCGGGTTCCGTGAGCTCGCTCAGCATAGACGGGGTGGACCAGTCCATGGCCGCCTCCAAGGTCCTCGCCACCGCCACGCTCCCCGCGGGCGGCCAGCAGAGCTACACCGTCGAGCTCGTGCGCGACGGCATCGGCTGGAAGGTGAGCGGCGTGAGCGCGTCCTACGCCTCCCAGCGGGGGACGGCTGCCACCACCAGCGCCTCGAGCGACGCCGCGGCCACGGCTGCAGGTTCTGCGGGCGAGCCTGCGACGAGCGGTGACGCTGCGGGGACCTCCACCGGCAGCATCGCGACCGACTAGCGTCACCTTGGGACCGTCACGGTAACCATTCGATAGGAACAGGAAGACAATGCCGATTCTCGACTCACTCTTCGGCGAATATGACGGCGACCTCGCCATCGACCTCGGCACGGCCAACACCCTGGTGGCGGCACGCGGGCAGGGCATCGTCCTGAACGAGCCCTCCGTCGTCGCCATCGACCAGAGCGCCGACCGCGTCCTGGCCGTGGGCGCCGACGCGAAGCGCATGATCGGCCGCACCCCCGGCTCCATCATCGCCGAGCGCCCCCTCAAGGACGGCGTCATCGCCGACTTCGACGTCACCGAGGTCATGCTGCGCTACTTCATCGAGAAGGCGCGCGGCACGCGTCGCTATCCCTGGTCGCCCAGGCCCCGCGTGGTCGTCTGCGTCCCCTCCGGCGTCACGTCCGTGGAGAAGCGCGCCGTCTTCGAGGCCACGATCTCTGCCGGCGCGCGCCAGGCCTACCTCATCGAGGAGCCCATGGCTGCCGCGATCGGCGCGGACCTCCCCATCGAGGACCCGACGGGCTCCATGGTCGTGGACATCGGCGGCGGCACCACGGAGGTCGCCGTGATCGCCATGGGCGGCATCGTCGTCTCGCAGTCCATCCGCACCGCCGGTGACGAGTTCGACCAGACGATCCTCGAGCACGTCCGCGACGCCTACAACCTCTCGATCGGCGAGCGCACTGCGGAGGACATCAAGATCAAGGTCGGCTCCGCCGCGCCCCTGGCGGAGGAGCTTGACGTCGAGGTCAACGGACGGGACGTCATGAGCGGCCTGCCCAAGACCGTGCGCATCGAGTCCGAGGAGATCCGCCGCGCCCTGGACAAGCCCCTCGACGAGGTGACCAAGGCCGTCAAGGACGCCCTCGACGTCACCCCGCCCGACCTCGCCAGCGACCTCATGTACTACGGCGTCCTCCTCACGGGCGGCGGCGGCCTGCTCCGTGGGCTCGACCAGCGCCTGCGCGACGAGACGGGCGTGCCCGTCAACGTGAGCCCGACTGCGCTCGAGAACGTCGTCAACGGTTGCGCGAAGGTCCTCGAGGCCAATGCGCTCTCGGGCGGCTTCGTCCAGAGCGCGGGGCTGTAGGCGACCATGCAGCTCAAGGGGGGCGGCCTGAAGGGCGCGCCCGGCATACGGCGAAACGAGCCCGAGTCCGGCATGCGTCTCATGGTGGCGCTCGTCGCCCTCTCGCTGGTCATGTTCACGGTGAGCGCGCGCGAGTCGGGCGGCGGCTTCTTCACCACCCTGCGCGGCGGCTTCTCGACCATCGCCATGCCCATCCGCTACCTCGGCTCCGCCGTCACCGTGCCCTTCCAGGGCCTGGGCAACGTGTTCGCCAACCTCACCGCGGACCAGGCGACCCTCCAGGAGCTCCGCGAGCAGAACGAGCAGCTCACCACCCGCAACGCCGAGCTCGAGGAGGCGGAGAAGACCGCGACGCGCCTCCAGGACCTCCTCGCCCTCAAGAGCAGCTACAAGCTGCAGTCGACGGCGGCCCGCATCATCGCGGGGTCCACGGACTCCTGGAGCCGCACGGTGACCATCGACAAGGGCAGCGCGTCCGGGCTCGCCGTGGGCATGCCCGTGACCAACTCCTCCGGCGCCATAGGGCAGATCATCGAGTGCGGGGCGACCTCCTCGACGGTCCGCCTCGTCAGCGACGAGAACTCGTCCGTCTCGGCCATGGTTCAGTCGAGCAGGGCCCAGGGCATACTCAGGGGCTCTCCCGACGGGTCCCTCCGCCTCACCCTCATCGCTACCGACCAGACCGTCGCCGTGGGGGACACCGTCGTCACGAGCGGCCTCGGCGGCGTGTTTCCCAAGGGGCTCCCCCTGGGGAAGGTCATAAGCGTCAACAAGACGGAGGGAGCCCTCTACTACGAGATCGCGGTGGAGGGGACCGGTGCCGCGGAGGGCTTCGAGGAGGTCCTCGTCGTCACCTCGCTCACCGAGGACCAGGAGGCGACGGCGGAGGACATCAAGGCCGCGGACGAGCAGGACAGCTCGGCCACGGCTGTGGCGGCCGAGAAGGCCGGCTCGGCCAAGGACGGTGACGCCGGCACCTCGGCCGATGGCTCGGACGCGGCGTCGAGCGACGGGGAGTGAGGGGGCGAGCATGCAGGTAAACGACAGCAACAGGAACCGCAGGAGCATCGCCCTGCTCGCGCTGGGGTGCCTCGTCCTCCAGCTCGCGCTGGCACCCAACCTCGCCCTCGGCAACGGGCGCATCAACTTCGCCCTCGTGTTCGCGGCCTACATGGCACTGACGATCGGGGGGCGCACCGGCGTCGCCTGCGGCTTCCTCGCGGGCCTCGCCTTCGACCTCTGCACCACCGGACCCGTGGGGCTCATGTCCCTCCTGCTCACCGTGGCCTCCTTCGCCATGGGCATGGAGGAGCGGAACCGCCTCGCGGAGGACCCCTCGGGTTCGGTCGTCCTCTTCCTGCTCGCCGCCGCGGCCACCACCCTCGCCTACCACCTGGCCATGTTCCTCGTCGGGCAGGCGAGCTCGCTCTTCGACGTGCTGTTCCTGAGGACCCTTCCCACGCTCCTCCTGAGCGCCATCGCCTTCCTGCCCTTCGCCTACGTGGGCTCGCGCTCCGGCGGCTCGCCCCTCTCGCTCGGTGGCGGCTCGCGCGGCCTCCACGGCCGCAAGGGCAAGGGCGGCGGCCGCTTCGACCTCGGAAGCCTGTAGGCGCCACCTTGAGTCCCATCCTCGTCGTCATAGTCATCCTGTCTCTGGTCCTGGTGGCCCTCCTCGTCAGCTTCTTCCTCGTGGGCAGGGGAGAGGCGCGCTTCACCTTCGACATCGGCGGAGCCTCGCCCAAGGCCTCGGGCGGCTCGGACACCTCCTCCGAGACGGGCTTCAAGACCCGCTTCTTCGGGCTCAGCGTCTTCTCGGGGTCCATCATCGCGGTCCTCCTCGCCCGGCTCTGGTCGATGCAGCTCATATCGAGCGACGACTACGCCTCCCAGGCGGAGTCGAACCGCACGCGCACCATCTCGGTCGCCGCCTCGCGCGGGCGCATCCTCGACCGCAACGGCGAGGAGCTCGTCACCAACCGGGCGAGCCTCACCGTGGTCGCGAAGGGCGACGTGGCGGACGACGACATTGAGGTCCGGCTGCTCGCCAACCTCATCGGCATGCCCGCCATGGCGGTGAGGCGCAAGATCCAGAACAGCTCCGCCGGCGCCCAGAACCTCAGGACGGTCGCGGTGGACGTCTCGCGCCGCGTGGTCGCCTACATCGACGAGCATCCCTACCTCTTCGGGGGCGTGAGCGTCGAGCAGCGCACCCAGCGCCTCTATCCCAAGGGGAGCCTCGCCGCCCACGTCCTGGGCTACACGGGCTCCATCACCGCCGAGCAGGCGGAGCAGCTCGACTCCAACGCCACCGAGGGCTCGATAGACTACGAGCTTGGCGACACGGTGGGGCAGGCGGGCGTGGAGTATCAGTATGAGTCGGTGCTCCAGGGCGTCAAGGGCGAGCAGAAGGTCTACGTCGACGCGGACGGCAAAGTCCTCTCGTACTCGAGCGCCGTCGAGGCGCGGAGTGGCTCGGACGTCATCCTCACCCTGGACGCGGGCGTCCAGCAGGTCGCCGAGGAGTCCCTCGCGCGCAACATCAAGGCGCGGCGTGACGCGGGGTGCTCCGAGTGCTACGGCGGCTGCGCCATCGCCATGGACGTCACCAACGGAGAGATCATCGCCCTGGCCAGCGAGCCGACCTTCTCGCCCAACGTCTTCGTGGGCGGCATCTCGACCGACGACTGGGACAAGCTCTCGTCCGAGACCTCCTACAACCCGCTCGTCAACCGCGCCATCGCGGGGCAGTACCCCTCCGCCTCGACCATCAAGCCCCTCTCGACCTTCGCCGCGCTCGACTACGGCATCGCCACCATGGGCTCGCACTTCAACTGCGAGGGCTACTGGACGGGGTTCGGCAAAGACTACGGCCAGTACTGCTGGAACCACGACGGCCACGGCGACATGACGCTCCAGACGGGCATCACCTATTCCTGTGACGTCGTGTTCTACGAGATCGGCAAGGGCTTCTTCTACTCCAACGACAAGAACGGGCTCCAAGACACGTTCAGGAAGTGGGGCCTAGGCTCGAACGAGGGCATAGACCTGCCTGGTGAGACGGCGGGGCGCGTTCCCGACGCCGACTGGAAGTGGGAGTACTATAGCTACGCCGACGACGATGCGCGCTCCTGGCAGGGCGGAGACAACACCAACCTCGTCATCGGCCAGGGCGACCTCCTGGTGACCCCGCTGCAGATGCTCTGCGCCTATGCCGGCGTTTCCACACGCGGCAAGGTCTGGCAGCCGCACGTTCTCAAGGCGGTCAAGTCCTCGGTGGGCACTGGCTCGGTGGTCGACTACAAGCCCAGCGTGCTGCGCGAGGTGCAGGAGGACCCCTCCTACATGGACCTCGTGCATGCCGGCCTCGTGGGGGTCATCTACGAGGAGTCCGAGGCCCAGGCCTCGCACTTCACCAACCTCTCGCACAAGGTGGCCGGCAAGACGGGGACGGCCGAGACCTCGCGCTCCAACCCCACCGGCTGGTTCGTCGCCTACGCGCCGGCCGACGACCCCAAGTACGTCGTCGCCTCGCTCATCGAGTACGGAGGCTACGGCTCGGAGGGCGCCATGTACGTGGTCCGCGACATCCTGGGCCAGATCTACGGGGAGCCCGACTCCTCGACCGCCGTCGACTCGTCCGGCGTGCGCTAGGGAGGAGGAAGGATGCCCCAGCCGCTTTCCGCACAGCAGCCCCAGGGCCTCTTGGCCCAGCTCCAGGCCCTCATACCCCGTGGCATGCGCCAGCCGGTGAGGGGAGGTCGGTTCTACCTGCCGCAGCTCCTCTCGGCCCTCGCCCTGGTGGCCTTCGGTGCGGTGGTGATCTGGTCGGCGTCCCTCACCATCGCCAACGCGTCGTTCGCGCGGCACCTCGTCGGCATCGCCATCGGCCTCTTGGGGGCCTACGGCATGTACCGCTATGACTACCGCGCCCTCGCAAACATGTCGAAGGCCCTGCTCGTCGCCGACGTCATCCTCATGCTCATGCCCAGCGTCCCCGGCCTCGGCGTGTCCGCCCTGGGCATGACGGGATGGGTCAAGGTCCCCCTCATCCCCCTGCGTTTTCAGCCCTCCGAGCCGGCGAAGCTGGTCACCATCTTCCTCATGGCCTCCCTTGGCGCGGAGTACAACGGCAAGATCGAGTCCCTGCGAGACTACCTCAAGCTCTGCGGGATACTGACCATCCCCTTCGTGCTCATCCTCACCCAGCCCGATCTCGGGACGGGCCTCATCATCCTGGTCACGGGCGCGTCGGTGATCATCTGCTCCGGTGCCCGCCGCACTTGGGTCATCGCCACCATCGCGGGCATCGTGGCCATGGCGTCGCTCGTGGTCGCCACCTCGATGACGCCAGGACTCCCGCACGTCCTGAAGGACTACCAGCTCAACAGACTCATAGTGTTCGTGGACTCGTCGGTCGACCCCTCCGGCAACGGCTACAACCTCCAACAGGCGAAGATCGCCGTCGGGTCGGGGGGCCTCCTGGGCAAGGGCGTCGGCAACGCCAGCCAGGCCGCTGGGGGCTTCCTCCCCGAGGCCCACACGGACTTCGTCTTCGCCCTCCTCGCCGAGGAGTTCGGCTTCGTGGGGTCGGTCGCCCTCCTGGCCCTCTTCGGCGTCACGATTCTCTCCACCATCCTCCTCGCCCAGAAGGTCGAGAACCCCTTCGGCAAGCTCATCCTGGCGGGCGTGGCCACCATGTGGTCGTTCCAGCTGCTGCAGAACGTGGGCATGTGCATCGGCATCATGCCCATCACGGGCATCCCCCTGCCCTTCATCAGCTTTGGCTCGTCCTCCATGGTCTCCCAGCTCGTCTCGGTGGGCATGGTGCAGTCCGTGTGGCACCATCGGACCAAGGTGAGCTAGCCTTCCGGAGGGGTCGACTCGTCGGGGCACTTGGCAGTACGTCAAATTCCGAGCACGGGAGCGTGGGCATGGCGGGCAAGAAGCGGGTCAGCGTCGGCGACGTCGCCGACATCCTGGGGGCGGGCAGGCAGAGCGAGCGCAAGCGCTCGGAGGGCGTGCGCGTCGGCGTCGTGGTCGCCCGCGACGCCCCGCCGTCCGTGGTCTCCTGCGTGCGCAGCCGCTTCGTCCCGGAGCTTCCCGGCGGCCACGTGGAGGTCCTTCCCCTGAGGGAGGAGCCTGCCCCCGGGACCGACTGCGCCCTCGTGCTCGCCGGCGCGGACGCCCCTGCGGCGCTCGCCGCCGCCAGGCGCATCGCGGGGCGCGGCGTGCCCGTCGCGATCGCCGTGGAGTCGGTGCTCGACCGGGCCGAGGAGGCCATGGAGCTGACGGACCTCGTGAGCTACGTAGCGGGCGCCAACGACGACGCCCTGGGCGACGCCATCGCCGCGTGGGCCGTCGGGGCCTGCGGGGAGAAGGGCATCGCCCTCGCCGCCAACTTCCCCTTCTGCCGCGCCGCCAAGGTGAGGGAGCTCGTGCGCGCCTGCGCCCTGGGCAACGCCGCCGTCGGGGCGGTGGGGATCCTCCCCGGCGCCGACCTCCCGGTGATGACGGCGAGCCAGGCCAAGCTCGCCCTGGACATCGCCGCCGCCTGCGGCCGTCCCCTGCGCCTCGAGCGTGTGGCCGACCTCGCGGGCGTCCTGGGGGCGGGCTTCCTCTACCGCGCCATCGCGCGAGCCCTCGTGGGGCTCGTCCCCGGCATGGGCTGGGCCCTCAAGGCCGGCGTGGGGTACGCGGGCACCGTCGCCACGGCACGGGCGATGGAGCTTCGCCTGGGCGCCCGGGAGCTCCCTCCCTCCTCCGCCCGCGCTCGCGTCGGCCAGGCGTTGGAGGGGCTCCGCGACATCGCGCGCGAGCGCCTCTCACGTCCCGCGCGGGCCGGCGTCGTCGACGGCGATGCCGAAGACCGTTACCTGACCCTCCGACAGGGGCGCGCATGAGACTTCCCAGACAGGACCTCTACCACCGCATCGAGCCCCTGCTCGCACGCGTGGAGAAGCCGACCCGCTACCTCGATCACGAGTGGGGCGCCTGCGAGGACCAGGAGGGCCCCTTCCACGCCTGTCTGATCTATCCGGACGTGTACGAGGTGGGGCAGCCCAACCTGGGGCTCGCGATCCTCTATCGTCGCCTCAACGCCCAGGAGGGCATGTCGTGCGAGAGGTCCTACCTCCCCTGGGTCGACATGTCCGCCCTCATGCGCGAGTCGGGAGTTCCCCTGCTCTCCCTGGAGTCCTCCGCGCCCGTCGTCTCCTTTGACGTGGTGGGCTTCACGCTCGCCCACGAGATGGCCTGCACCAACATCGTCGAGGCGCTCGACCTCGCGGGCGTGGCGGTCAGGGCAGCGGAGCGGGACGAGGACGACCCCGTCGTCATCGCCGGCGGGCCCTCGGTCTGGAACTGCGAGCCCGTCTCGCCCATGTTCGACGCGATCATCCTGGGCGACGGCGAGGACGCCATCGTCGAGGTCTGCGCCTGCGTGCGAGACTGCCGGGCGCGAGGCCTCGCCAGGAGGGAACTGCTGCTCGAGCTCTCCCGCATCCCCGGCGTGTACGTGCCGTCGCTCTATGACGTCGTCGTGGACGAGCGCTCGACGCGCTGGGGCTACGCCGTCCCCAAGCCCGGGAGCGGTGCGCCCCAGGTGGTCACCAAGCGCTGCGTCGCCGACTTCGCGGCGACCGACCCCCTTCCGCAGACCATCGTCCCCTACATGGGCATCGTCCAGGACCGCCTTGCCGTCGAGGTGCTCAGGGGCTGCGCACGGGGCTGCCGCTTCTGCCAGGCGGGCATGACCTACCGCCCCGTGCGCGAGCGGCCCCGGGCGCAGGTCGTCGAGGCCGCCGAGAGGGGGCTTGCGATCACGGGCTATGACGAGGTCTCCCTGACCTCCCTCTCCACCACCGACCACTCCGGCTGCGCGGCGATCCTTCACCAGCTGAACGCAGACCTCGCCGGCAGCGGCGTGCGCGTCTCGATTCCCTCGCAGCGACTCGACTCCTTCGGCGTCGAGATGGCGGCGGAGGTGGGTGGCGCCCGGAGGGGAGGGCTCACCTTCGCCCCCGAGGCAGGCAGCCAGCACCTGCGCGACGTCATCAACAAGAATGTGAGCGAGGAGGACATCGAGCTCGCCGCCCGCAACGCCTTCGAGGCCGGCTGGAGGCGGATGAAGCTCTACTTCATGATGGGGCTTCCCACCGAGACCGACGAGGACGTCGTGGGCATAGCCTCCGTCGCCCAGCGCGTCCTCGACATCGGTCGCGAGGTGGTGGGCAGGGGCTACAAGAGCGGAGTCTCGGTCTCCATCTCGGTCGCGGTCTTCGTCCCCAAGGCGCACACGCCTTTCCAATGGTCCGCGCAGCTCGGCCGTGACGAGGTGATCCGCCGCCAGCGGCTCCTCCTCGCCTCCACGCACGACAGGGACATCAAGGTCTCGTACCACGACGCCGACGTCTCCCTCGTGGAGGCGGTTCTCTCGAAGATGGGGCGCGCCGGCTTCGACCTGGTCATGGCCGCCTGGAGGCATGGCTGCCGCTTCGACGCGTGGACCGACCAGTTCGACTTCCAGCGCTGGCTCGACGCGGGTCGGGAGGTCGGCGTCTCGCTCGAGGGCGTCGCCTCGGCCCCGATGTCGCTCGACCAGCGCCTGCCATGGGACCACACCTCTCCTGCCGTCTCGAAGGGCTTCCTCAAGAGGGAGTGGAGGCGCGCTGCCGTGGGCGTCACCACGGCCGACTGCACCATGGAGAGCTGCACGGGTTGCGGGGTCTGTCCCACGTTGGCGGTCTCGAACCGCATCGAGGGGGTCCGCGATGGCAAGTAGGGCAGAGCAGCACAGGCTGCGCGTCCGCTACGGCAAGGACGGCCGCCTCGCCTACCTGGGCCACCTGGAGGTCCTGGCGACGATCAACCGCTCCGTCAGGCGCTCCGGCCTGCCCTTTGCCGTGGGCAACGGCTTCGCGCGTCGCATCCGGCTGCAGTTCTCGCAGGCGCTGCCGGTGGGGGCGTCGTCAAGGGGCGAGTACTTCGACCTCTTGCTCACGGATCGCGTGGGGGAGGGGGAGGCGCTCACGGCGCTGCGCGACGCGACCCCCGCCGGCCTCGCCCCGCAGGCGCTCTGCTACGTGCCGCACCGGCTTCCCGCGCTCGAGGCATGGCTGTCCGACTCGCTCTGGAGGGTGGAGCTCCTGGGGGAGGCGGTGCCGGCTCAGCTCGGCGACGCGATTGGCGAGCTGCGGTGCAGGGGGAGCCTCGAGTACCTCAGGGGGGAGAGGCGCAAGGTCGTCGACCTTGGCAGCGCCCTCAGGGACTGGGATGTTGACGCGTGCGGCCGCGAGCTCGCCATCGTCACGCATGCGACCAACGAGGCGTCGCTCAGGCCTGCCGTCCTGCTCGACGCCGCCTTCCGCCTCATGGGGCTCCGCCCTCCCTCGCTCAGGGTCTCCCGGGAGGCCCAGTGGCACGTGGGCGACGACGGCTCGAAGCTGGACGCGCTGGGCCCCTGGGAGTAGGCATTGCAGGCGTGGCCCTCTCGCCCCGCTCCGCCATCCACGCGCCAACGCGTTCTCCGGCGCCCACGCGCCAACGCACGCGCCGCGAGTCCCGCACGCTCTTGCGCACAGGCGGGCCGCTGCCCAACTGGGCAAACGCAAGCACGACCGTGCGTTGGAGCGTGCCTGCCGGAGAAGGCGTGCGAAACGGCGTGCGCGATGGGGTGGCGGCGCCTCGAGGCTGGACGCGCCGGGTCCCGGGGAGTAAGCTTCGCGCAGGCGGGGGCCGCTGTCGTGGTCGGCGTGTGAACCCATACTTTCTGTTGACCGAGCAGGTATTCGCTAGTAAGATGTACGACTGTTGCACTAGGACCAGTATGAAGGGCTAACACATGTACGCAATCGTTACCACTGGTGGCAAGCAGTATAAGGTTGCCAAGGGCGACATCATCGATGTCGAGAAGCTTGACGCGCAGCCTGGCGACAAGGTCGAGCTGGATGTCCTCATGATCAATGACGGCACCAAGACCATCGTTGACGCTGTCACCCTCGAGGGCCAGAAGGTCACCGCCGAGGTCGTCGACCAGTTCAAGGACAAGAAGGTCATCGTCTTCAAGCTCCACAAGCGCAAGCGCTACCACCGCACCAAGGGTCACCGCCAGAACCTCACCAAGCTCCAGGTCGTCGCCATCCCCGGCGAGGCCGGCGAGGCTGCCAAGTCGGCCTCCACTGAGGAGTAGCCACCCCGGCACACAGTTTCTCTCCCTTGACTAGATAGGCAGGTATCACAATGGCTCACAAGAAGGGTCTGGGCTCTTCCAGGAACGGTCGCGACTCCCACGCGCAGCGACTCGGCACCAAGATCTATGGCGGCCAGGCCATCAAGACTGGCCAGATCATCGTTCGCCAGCGCGGCACCCACATCACCCCCGGCGAGAACGTCGGTCGCGGCAAGGACGACACCCTGTTCGCGCTCGCCGACGGCACCGTCGAGTTCACCAAGGGCGCGAAGCACTACGTGCACGTCCGCACCGCCTAGCACCGCATCCCTCGGGACCCTTCGGGGTCCCTTCTTTGTTTCGGCATTGAAACGGCATCGCAGCCGTGTGTCCCCGCGCGCAAGGGCTGCGATAGGGTTGCATCCAGCAGTCCAGACCAAGCGATGGGAGGAAGCCATGTCCAGCAGCAAGCAGAGCGTCGTTCGCAGGAACTGGTGGTGGCAGGCCCTCGTCTCGTCCGGTCGACTCTGAGTCGCGTCACTGCCGCATAGCAACCGAGCAGGGACCCCCGGGTTGACCGGGGGTCCCTTTTTCCGTTCCAGCAAAGAAGCAAAGTCAGAAGGAGAGAACACCATGTCCACTCAGAACCCCGAGGTCAGGACCGTACGCCCCATTGCCAGTGGGACTGGTCTCGACATCTCCTCCCTCATGCTCCTCGCCACGCTCCTCGCCGCCGCGTTCATCCTCAACATGACCCTGGGCAACGCCCTTGCAATCGTCGGCATCAAGCCCCAGTTCATCATCGCCGCCTACTGCCTCGCCATCGTCGCTACCAGGCCCAGCCACCCCCAGGCGGTCGTGCTCGGGCTGCTCTCGGCCGTCGTGTGCCAGGTCACGACCTCCATCTCCGGCCTCAACTTCGTGACGGAGTCGATGGGCGCGCTCGCCATGTCCTTGCTCGCGGGCAGCGCGCTTTCCAAGGGCAGAGCGATGCCCCTCATCGCAGCCTTCGTCGCCACGCTCGTCTCGGGACTGCTGTTTGCTACGCTGGGCAACGTGGTCATGGGGGCGAGCATGGCGACCACCCTCGTCAAGCTCCCCATCGTCGTGGGCACCGCCGCCTTCAACGCCATCGTCGTCCAGCTCCTCGCTCCCGTCGTCACGCGCGCGTCGCACCGCCGGTAGCCGCGCGGAACCAGGCCATCCCAACAAGAGAAAGGCTCACGAGACCATGCCAGAGAACAACAACGCACCCCGCACCTTCGTCAGCAGCGCGCAGGACAAGGCCGGCAAGCTCGACGTGGCGTCCCTCGTCCTCCTCGCCGTCCTCATGGCGGCGGGCTTCGTGCTCAACATCACCGTGGGCAAGGCGCTCGCGATCACGGGCATCCAGCCGGAGTTCGTCATCTCCGCCTACTGCCTCGCCATCCTCATCCTGAGGCCCAGCCTTCCCCAGTCGGTGCTCATCGGCGTCCTGGCGGCCACCGTCATCCAGCTCACGACGTCCGTCCCCGGCCTCGAGTACCTCTGCGACATCCCTGGCGGTGCCATCATGTTCCTGTTCGCGCAGGCCGTGGCGCGACGTGGGTCCGCGGGCGTCCTTCCCCTCGTGGGTGCCTTCGTGACCACCACGGTCTCCGGCCTCATCTTCGCCACGGTCGCAACCGTCGTCGTGCTGGGTGCGGCGCCCTCGTCCGTCGTCGCCATGCTTCCCGTCGTGTTCGGCACCGCGCTTGCGAACTGCGTCATCGTGCAGGTACTGTATCTCCCGCTCAAGAAGGCGGCCAAGCGCTAGTCGCCCGACCGTCACCATCGCCCGAGCGCCCGCCAGCGCCCGGGCGCAGTCATGCAGGCGAAGCCGGCTCTGGAGGTAGCGTGTCTCAGCAAGGTCCCACAAATCCCCTCGTCAGCCTGGACAGGGTCTCGTTCACCTACGAGGGGGGAGGCTCCCCGGCGGTGGACGACCTCTGCCTGGACATCGCCCCGGGCGACTTCCTGGGCGTCATCGGGCCCTCCGGCGCGGGCAAGACCACCCTCTGCTCGGTCCTCTCCGGTGCCGTTCCGCATCACTTCGCCGGCGAGTTCAGGGGGGTGGCGACGGTCTGCGGGATGGACAGCTGCGAAGTGGGGCTCACCGACGTCTCGCGCAAGGTGGGCTCCGTCCTGCAGGACATCGACGCCCAGATGGTCGCCTCGAGCGTCGAGGACGAGATGCTCTATGGCCTCGAGAACTTCGGCGTGCCCCACGATCAGATTCCCGGCCGCATAGGCGAAGCGCTCGCCACCTGCGGCATCTCCGGGCTCCTCCACCGAGAGGTCGCCACGCTCTCGGGCGGCCAGAAGCAGAAGCTCGCCATCGCAGCCATCCTGGCCATACGTCCCTCGGTGATGGTGCTCGACGAGCCCACCGCGGCCCTTGACCCCGCCTCCTCCCTCATGGTGTTCCAGACTCTGCGCGAGCTCAACCGGCGCGAGGGCATCACCGTCGTGGTCGTCGAGCAGAAGGTGGCCCTGCTCTGCGAGTTCTGTCGTCACGTCGCCGTCCTCAGGGAGGGGAGGCTCGCCCTCCTCGGCACGCCGCGCGAGGTCTTCTCCCACTCCGAGGAGCTCAGGAGCATGGGGGTCGACAGCCCGCGCGTCACGCGCGTGTCCAACCTCCTGAGGAGCCGCGGACTCGCCCGCGAGGGGGACGTGAGCCTCACGGTGGGCGAGGCGGCGGCGCTCGTCTCGCGCGTGGTGGGGGAGAGGGGCTCCCTGGCGTGGGCGGCCACTCGGCCTCCCCTGCGCCTTGAGGGGGGTCGCAGGCACGGCGAGCCCACGGCCCTCGAGCTCGCGAGCGACCCCATGCTCACGTTCGACCACGTCGGCTTCAGCTACCCGGGTGGGACGGCGTCCGTCGAGGACGTCTCGCTCGAGCTGCGCCCGGGGGAGCTCGTGGCCGTGGTGGGGCAGAACGGCGCCGGCAAGACGACCGTGACCAAGCTCATGAACGGCCTCCTCAAGCCCTCCTCCGGACGCGTCACCATCGCCGGGCTCGACACCTCCCGTGCCCGCACCAGCCAGATCGCGCAGCACGTCTCGACCCTCTTCCAGGACCCCGACCGCCAGATCTGCAAGGAGACGGTGGTCGAGGAGGTCGCCTTCAGCCTCCAGCTCCTCGGGACGTCCGACGCCGAGGCGCTCTCCCGCGCGCGCGACTGCGTCGTGCACTTCGGGCTTCCCGCCGAGGCCGCCCCGTTCTCGCTGGGACGTGGGCAGAGGCAGATCGTCGCCCTGGCCTCCGTCGTGGTCACCAACCCCGAGGTGCTCATCCTGGACGAACCCACGAGCGGGCTCGACTACCGCGAGTGCATGACCGTCATGGAGGCGGTCGAGGTGGCCCGCTCGAGGGGCTGCGCGGTGGCCATGGTCTGCCATGACATGGAGGTCGTCTCCGACTTCGCGACCCGGGTCGTGGTCATGGCGGACGGGCGGGTGCTCGCCGACGGCCTCCCGGGCGAGGTCTTCGCCGACGAGGGCCTGCTCGCGCGCGCGTGCGTCGCGGCCCCGCAGGTGACCCAGCTCGCCCGCAGGCTCTCGGCCGACGTCTCTCGCGGGTACGAGGGCGTCACCGAGGTCCATGACATCGTCGCCGTGACGGAAGGGCTGGTGGGCTAGATGGCGTCCGTGCTGGACTACTCCGAGGGCACGACCCTGCTGCATCGCGCGAACCCCGTGACCAAGGTTGTCCTCGCCGTCTGCGTCTGCGTGGCGACCTTCCTGGCGCAAGGCTACGGCATGCTCCTCGGGGTGCTGCTCTTCCTGGTCGCCCTGGGGGCCTACGCGGGCATCCTGAGGCGCACCCTCGCGCTCCTCGCCGGCTTCCTCTCGCTCGGCGCGCTCATGCTCCTCGTGCAGACCGTGGTGGTGCGCTCCGGCACCCCGCTCTTCCTCTGGGTCACCGACCAGGGCCTCGACCGCGGTGCGCGCGTGGCCCTGCGCCTGGTCGCCTTCGCCCTCCCGCTGGTCATGATGCTCTCGCTCACGAGGCTTACCGACCTCGCCAATGCCACCGTCGAGGTTCTGCACGTGCCCTACCGCTATGCCTTCACCATCACCACGGCCCTGCGCTTCGTGCCGATCTTCTCCCAGCAGATGGCCAAGATCGTGGAGGTCCAGACCGCGCGCGGCGTGGACTTCGACACGCCCAACCCCCTCCGCAGGCTCCGCCTCATGCTCCCGCTCGCGGCCCCCCTGCTCATCTCCTCGGTCGCCCGCGCGGACGACACGGCGCTCGCCGCGGAGGAGAGGGGCTTCTACCTCAGGGGCAGGGAGTCCTCCTACAAGCGCTATCCCTTCTCGGCCGTGGACCTCGCCTGCCTGCTTCCCGGCGTGGCGCTCGTGGCGTTGGGTGCGCTCTTCTAGCGTCCCCACGTCCCGATGCTCTACCATGGCATGACCTTACGAAAGAGAGAACCATGCCCACCAACACCTTCACGGACCTCTGCCGCATCAACGTCAAGGGCGGCGACGGCGGTGCCGGCTGCATGTCGTTCCGCCGCGAGGCCTTCGTCCCCAAGGGAGGGCCCGACGGCGGCGACGGCGGCGACGGCGGGAGCGTCGTCCTCGTCACCGACCCGCAGCTCTCCTCGCTCATCGACTATCGCTACAAGCACCACTTCAAGGCCGAGAGGGGCACGCACGGCCAGGGCGCCCGGCGCCACGGCCGCGCGGGCGAGGACCTCGTCCTGCGCGTCCCCCTGGGCACCGTCGTGCGCGAGCTCGACCCCCAGACCATGGAGCCCGCCTACGAGATCGCCGACCTCACCCAGCCCAGCCAGCGCGTGGTCGTCGCTCCCGGCGGCGCGGGCGGCAGGGGCAACATACACTTCGTGACCTCGGTGCGCAGGGCGCCCGCCTTCGCCGAGAAGGGCGAGCCCGCGCTCGACCACTGGATCGAGCTCGAGATGAAGCTCATGGCGGACGCCGCCCTCGTGGGCATGCCGTCGGTGGGCAAGAGCTCCCTCATAGCCCGCCTCTCCGCCGCCCGCCCCAAGATCGCCGACTACCCCTTCACCACGCTGGTTCCCAACCTGGGGGTCGTGAGGGCGAAGACCGGTGCCTCCTTCGTCGTCGCCGACGTGCCGGGGCTCATCGAGGGGGCCTCCGAGGGCCGTGGCCTCGGCCACGAGTTCCTGCGCCACATCGAGCGCACAGCGCTCATCCTGCACGTCGTGGACCTCACGGGCGGCTACGAGGGACGCGACCCCCTCGAGGACTACCGCACCATCAACTCCGAGCTCGCCGCCTATGCGCAGGAGCTCGCCTCCAGGCCCCAGATCGTTCTCGCCAACAAGTGCGACATGCCGGGCACGGAGGACGCGCTCGGGCGCCTGAGGGAGGCGGCCCAGGCCGACGGCCATCCCTTCTTCGCCGTCTCCGCCGTGACGGGCGAGGGGCTCGAGGACTTCGTCGTCGCCTGCGCCGCGCAGGTCGCGGAGCTCAGGAGCAGGATCGAGCCCACGGCCATCCTCCCCGACTTCAACGAGGCCGTGGAACGCGAGCGCCAGCGCCGCGACCGGGCGGTCCAGATTCGCATGGAGTCCCGCGGCATCTGGCGCGTCTCGGGCGGGCTGGTCGAGCGCATGGTGGTCCAAACCGACTGGGACAACGACGAGGCCATCGCATACCTCCAGCACCGCTTCGACCGCATGGGCCTCGACGCCAAGCTCGCGGCGGCGGGCTGCCAGGCCGGGGACGAGGTGCGCATACTGGGCTTCGCCTTCGACTACGAGGGAGAGGGCGCGCAGGACGCGTACGACGAGCTCGAAGAGGAGCTCGCGGCCTCGGACGAGGAGGGCGAGTAGGGGTGGCGGACCTTCCCACGCGCGTCGTCTTCAAGCTGGGCTCGTCTACCCTGGTCGCCGGTGACGGCAGCCCCGACCTGGGGCTCATCGCCTCCGTCTGCGACCAGGTGGCCGAACTCGTCGCGCGCGGCGTAGGGGTGGTCATCGTGTCATCCGGCGCCGTCGCCGCGGGCATGGGGCGACTCGCCGTCAAGGAGCGGCCCCGTGACATCCCCGGGCTCCAGGCCTGCGCCTCGGCCGGCCAGGCGGCACTCACGGAGGCCTACGCCGTCGAGCTCGCGCGCCATGGGGTCGCCTGTGGCCAGGTCCTCCTGACCCGCCGCGACGTGACCGACCGCGACGGCTACCTCAACGCGCGCAACACCCTCCAGCGCCTGCTCGAGCTGGGGGCGGTGCCCGTGGTGAACGAGAACGACACAGTGTCCGTGGCCGAGTTCGCCTTCGGGGACAACGACACCCTTGGCGCCATCGTGGCCACGCTCGTCTCGGCGGACCTCTACGTGATCCTCTCTGACGTGGACGGGCTCTACACCGCGAATCCCCAGGAGGACCCCGACGCGCGGCTGGTCCCCCTGGTGCGCGAGCTCACGCCGGAGATAGCCGCCATGGCGGGCGGCTCCACGAGCTCCGTGGGCACGGGCGGGATGGCCGCCAAGCTCCGGGCCGCGCGCGCCTCCGTGGCGGCCGGCATCCCCCTCGTGATCTGCCGGGGCCGCGAGGAGGGGGTGCTCCTGCGCGCCGCCTGCGAGGAGGGGGTGGGCACGCGCTTCGAGCCCGGCGAGGGAAGCCACGAGGGGGCGCGCAAGCTCTGGATTGGACTTGCGGAGGTCGTGCGCGGGACCCTGGTCCTCGACGACGGCGCACGCAGGGCGGTCGTCGAGTCGGGGGCGTCCGTGCTCCCGGTCGGCGTGCTGAGGGCCGAGGGCGAGTTCGAGGCGGGCGACGTGGTCAACGTCGTCGGCGCGGACGGGGCGCTCGTCGGAAGGGGAGTGACCCGCTACTCGTCGGACGAGATGGCACGCGTGCACGGCCTGCGCCTCGACGTGATCGCCCGCTTCATGCCCGAGAAGGACGGCCAGCCCGCCATCCACCGCGACGAGCTCCTCGTGCTCTAGGAGGGAAGCATGACGAAGCCACCCGTTCCCCGCAGCTCCGAGCCCCTCTCCTTCGACTACCTGCAGCCTGGGGAGGTGGAGCACATCGCCGAGGACGTCATCCGCAAGGGGGACCTGCCCATCCTGGGGCAGGACCCGGCGCGGACCTACCGCATCGGCATCATGGGAGGCACCTTCGACCCCATCCACAACGGCCACCTCGTGGCAGCCGAGCAGGCCTTCGACGACCTGGGTCTGGACGTGGTCGTCTTCATGCCCGCCGGTCGCCCCGCCTTCAAGCAGGACCGCGCCGTGACCTCGGGCGAGGACCGCTACGCCATGACCCTCCTCGCCACCTCCGACAACCCCCACTTCGTCGCGAGCCGCTTCGAGGTCGACCGAGAGGGCGTCACCTACACGGCCGACACACTCGAGCGCATGCGTGCCATCTACCCGGACAACGTGGAGCTCCACTTCATCACCGGTGCGGACGCCATCGCAGAGATCGTGACCTGGCGCGACGCGGGGAGGATCGCTCATCTCGCCAAGCTCGTGGGCGCCACCCGCCCCGGCTACGACCTCAGCCGCGCCCAGCGGGCGATCGCCGAGTCCGACTTCGACTTCGACGTGACCTACCTGGAGGTGCCCGCACTCGCCATCTCGTCCAGCTACCTGCGCGAGCGGGTGCGCGGCGGGCAGAGCCTGCGCTACCTCACCCCCGACCCGGTGACGGGCTACATCCACAAGCACAAGCTCTATGGGGTCAGGCCCACGCGCTACGGCTCCGTGGCGGGAGGGGACGACCTTGGCTACTGAGCCCTCCGGGACCGGCGTGGACTACGACGAGGGACAGGCGTCCTGCCTCGAGCGCCTCGAGGGCGACCTCCGCGCCCGCATGGCCGTGGCAAGGCCCCGCCGCCTGGAGCACTCGCTCTCGGTGGCTCGCTGCGCCGAGTCGCTGGCGCTCTCCTACGGGGTGGACCCCTTCCTGGCGCGCGCCGCGGGGACCCTGCACGACTGGGACAAGGTCCTCACCGACGAGGAGCTCCTTTCCGCGGCGAGGGACCTGGGCATCGACCTTGGGGTCGACCTGCACCTCGTCCTCCCGCTCCTGCACGGGCTCACGGCGGCCCGCGAGCTGCCCGGGCTCTATCCCGAGCTCCCGCCCGAGGTGTTCCGGGCAATCGGCCTGCACACCCTGGGCTCGGCGGACATGACGGCCCTCGACATGATCGTCTTCGTCGCGGACGGGATCGAGCCGCTGCGACCCGCCACCCCCGGCATCCAGGCCACGCGTGACATGGTCGCCGCCCGCGCCCCGCTCGACGAGGTCTACTGGAACGCCTTCGCCGGCGGGGTGGAGTACGTCGTCAGGACCCGGAGGTACCTGTATCCGGGTACCATCGAGGTATACAACGCGCTTGCCCTCGCGCACGCTCGCAAGGGCCGATAAACAAAGAAGGGAAGGCTGCACATGCCCGCAACCCCGCTCGAGCTCGCCCGCATCGCCGCCACCGCCGCGGACGAGAGGAAGGCCAGCGACATCGTCCTCTTGGACCTCTCGTCCGTGTCCGACGTCTGCGACTACTTCCTCGTCTGCAGCGCCTCGAGCAAGCCCCAGGTGGATGCCGTGGTCGACCACATCGAGGAGAAGCTCCAGGCGAACTGCCACGCAAAGCCGCTCTCGGTCGAGGGAAAGGCGGCGGGGAGCTGGGTGCTCCTCGACTTCGGTCCCCTCGTGGTGCACGTCTTCAAGCCCGAGACCCGCGACTTCTACCGCCTGGAGCGCCTCTGGGGAGACGCCCCCCGCCTCACGCTGGGGCTCGAGGGCGAGGCGGCCGGAGGGGATTCGGCCGGCCTCGGGGCGACGGGCGAGTAGGGGAGCCGCTACCGGCCCCCGCCGTTCATGGGAAGCGTGTCCGAGCCTCCGTCCCGGAGCCTGAGGTCCCTGCCGTAGGAGATGGCGTCCCTGCCGAAGCGCCTCCGCACCTCGTCGGTGGCAAGCGAGAGGCCCCTCAGGTCGCGCTCGTCGCCCTTCTCGTCCGTGAAGAGCGAGAGCTGCTCCGCGGCCCCCTCGCCGAAGTCGCTCGCGCCGACGCCGACGAGCCTTATCCCGAGTCCCGGGGACCAGAGCCCGGAGAGGAGCCCGCGCGCGCAGGCGGCAAGCCTCCTCTCGTCGTCCGTGGGCCTTGGCAGCGCCCTCTGCGCCGTTCGTGCGTGGAGGTAGTCGAACTTCAGCTTGAGGGTGACCGTCGAGGCGCGGAGCCCCCGCTTGCGCAGCCGCTCTCCCACGAGGGCAGAGACCTGGCCTATGGCGGCATCCACCTCCTCCCTCGTGAGAAGGTCGTGCGAGAAGGTCCGCTCGTTCGAGACGGACTTGGCCTCCTCGGGCCGCGCCGTCTCTCTGACGGGGCTTCCCTCCATCCCCCTCGCCCTTCTCACGAGCTGGGGGCCTACGCTTCCCAGGGCGCGCCGCATCTCTGCCTCGTCGCGCAGGGCGAGGTCGCCGAGCGTCCTCACGTCGAGCTCCTGGAGCCTGCGCTCGGTCGCGGGGCCTATCCCGCTCATGGCCCTCACGGGAAGCGGTGCGAGGAAGGCGGCCTCCGCGCCGGGCGGCACGACGGTGAGCCCGCGCGGCTTCTGGCGCTCGGAGGCGATCTTCGCCACGGTCTTGCTCGTTCCCAGGCCGATCGAACAGGTGATGCCCAGCTTTCGCACGCGCAGCTGGATGCGGCGGCAGATGTCGAGGGGGCTCTCGCGCGACCATCGCCCTGGGGTCACGTCGAAGAACGCCTCGTCGATCGACACCTGCTCCACGAGGGGGGTCTCGTCCTGGACGATTCCCATGACCGCCCGCGAGAGCTCGCGATAGCGGTCGAAGCGGCCCGGGGTCCAGATCGCGCCGGGGCAGAGCCGGCGCGCCTGCCAGGACGGCATGGCCGAGTGGACGCCGAAGCGACGGGCCTCGTAGGATGCCGTCGAGACGACGCCCCTGCGCTCGGGGGAGCCCCCGACGATGACGGGGAGCCCCCTCCAGTCGGGATGGTCGAGCTGCTCCACGGAGGCGAAGAACGCGTCGAGGTCCAGCAGCCCCACGGCAGGCCCCTGCCAGGGGAGGCCCAAGGATCGGTCCTGCTCCCTCCCGCTTCCCTCCGCCATGCGCCGGCCTCCCCTAGAAGGTGACCGTGAAGGTGGTTCCGGACGCCTCGTCGCTCTCGGCGGCTATGCCGCCGCCGCATGCCTCGGCGACCCCCTTCGCGATGGCGAGGCCCAGCCCGAAGCCGCCCTCGTCCCCGTTGGTCCTGCTCCGCGCCCGCTCGCTGCGGTAGAAGCGGTCGAAGATGTGGGGGAGGTCCTCCCTGGCTATGGGGGCTCCCTGGTTGTTCACGCTGAGCTGCACATGCCTTGAGCTGCGTCGCAGTCGCACGCGCACGACGCTCTGGGTACGGGCGTACTTGCAGGCGTTGTCTATCAGGATCTTGGCCAGGCGCTCGAGCCACTCGGGGTCGCCCTTGACCTTGAGGCCCGGCTCTATCGAGGTCTCGATGGAGCAGCCGCGCTCGAAGGCGACGGGGTCGAACTCGAGCGCCGCGGACTCCACGAGGTTCGAGAAGTCCACCTCCTCCGAGGAGAGCGCCGAGCCCAGCCCGTCCGTGCCCTCCTCCGCCTTGGCGAGCTCGAGCAGGTCGTTCACGAGGTTCTTCATGTGCTGCGCCTCGTCGACGGTGCTCTCGACCCACCGCGCGTCGTCCTCGGGGATGCGGTCGTCCCGGGCAAGGATCTGCGAGTTGGCCAGAATGACGGAGAGCGGCGTCTTGAGCTCGTGCGACGCGTCGGCCACGAAGCGCCTCTGTTGCTCCCATGCCCTCGCTATGGGCGAAATGGCCCAGTTCGAGAGGAAGGACGCCACGGCGAAGAGGATAGAGAGGCTTGCCGCCATGACCACGATGGCGTTGAGCAGGAGGCTCGTGAGGGCGCGGTCGGCGATGGTGGTGTCCACGATGGCGATGCGGATGTTCCCCTGGTCGGTGACGGCGCTCTTCCACACGACGTGGAGGTCCCCGATGCGCTCGCTCGTCACACCCTGGGTCAGGGCGTCGTCGATGACGCGGGCGAGGACGGGGCCGCTGATGTATGCCGGCGACTCGCTCGTCTGGAGGACGACGCCCTTCTCGGAGACTTCCACCACCACGGTGAGCATGCCGCCCACGCGCGCACCCTCCGAGCCTATGACGGGCAGGGGGCTGAGGCTCCCCTCGAGCCCACGGTTGAGGGACTCCTTCACGAGGTTGGCCTGGGTCGTGAAGGAGGAGTAGTACATGAGACCAAGGACGCTCGCGAGGACGGTCCCCACGAGCGTCATCACGATCACCATGAACTTGCGCTTGAGCCTCTCGAGCACGGCTGCCACCTACTCCCTGGGCAGGTCAAACTCCTCGAGTCGATATCCCAGCATGCGCAGGGTGGTGATCTGGACCTTCGAGTGGATGTGGCCCAGCTTCTTGCGCAGGAACGAGATGTAGGCCTCGACGGAGTTCTCCGACGCCTCTCCGTCGGTGCCCCAGACGCGCACCAGCAGGTCCTGCTTCGAGACGACGCGGGCGGTGGAGCCCATCAGCATCTTCAGGACCTCGAACTCCTTGCCCGAGAGGTGGACGGAGCTGTCGTTGCAGCTGAGGTCATGGGTCGCGAGGTCCAGCGTGAGGTCCGCGAAGCTGACCTCGTCGATCACGACGTCGCCCTGGCGACGGGTGAGCGCGCGCAGGCGGGCGAGGAGCTCGGCGTCCTCGAAGGGCTTGGTCATGTAGTCGTCCGCACCGGCGTCCAGGGCCTCGACCTTGTCGGAGGTCGAGGCGCGGGCGGTGAGCATGAGGACGGGCACGGAGTTCCCCTCGTGGCGCAGCTCGTGGACGACCTGGACCCCATCCTTGCCGGGGAGCATGACGTCCATGACGACCGCGTCGTACATGCCGCTGAGCGCGGACGAGAGGCCGACGTTCCCGTCGTACGCGGCCTCGGCGTTGAAGCCGCCGCCCTTCAGGATCTGGACGATGGCGTCGGCTAGGTTGCGCTCGTCTTCCACAACCAGAATGTTCATGGGATTCTCCATCTTTCGGGCACAGAGGCTATTGTTCGTTTTGGGGGACAAATACCATCCGATGGTACGTTAAGGACCTTAAGGGCCACTTAACGCAGGCCCAGAACGAAACACAATCGCCTGGGAGCGGGGTGCAGTTCACAAAAACTGCACCTTGCGCCCCTTGGGCGCTGTCGTATCATATTGCCTGCTTTTGTGTGGCTATGCGGTGCATTCATTCAACTACCACGGCGCCGCTCGTCTGAAGGAGTTCTACTTTGGCAGTCAAGATTCGTCTCGCTCGTCACGGTGCCAAGAAGCACCCGTTCTATCGCGTCGTCGTCGCCGACGGCCGCATGCCCCGCGACGGCCGTTACATCGAGCTCGTTGGTCGCTACAACCCTCTGACCTCCCCCAAGACCATCGACCTCGACCTCGAGAAGATCGACGAGTGGGTTGCCAAGGGTGCCCAGCCCACCAACGCCGTCTCCCACCTCATCGACGTCGCCCGCTCCGG
The DNA here is from genome assembly GCF_959602185.1 of uncultured Olsenella sp. Classification (NCBI taxonomy): domain Bacteria; kingdom Bacillati; phylum Actinomycetota; class Coriobacteriia; order Coriobacteriales; family Atopobiaceae; genus Olsenella; species uncultured Olsenella sp. The sequence continues at coordinate 244,063 of NZ_CAUGRZ010000001.1, read as the reverse complement.
CGAGCCTGCGCCCGAGAAGAAGCAGAAGCTCTCCAAGAAGGCCGCCGCCAAGGCTGCCGCCGCAGCCACCGAGGCCGAGTAGGCATCGTGTCCGAGGAAGTCAGCGAAGTCGTCGAGTCCGAGGACGTCCCGGGGCAGGTCGCTTCCGACAGGGTCGCCGACCTCGTCGAGTACATCGTCTGCGGGCTCGTGACCAACGAGGACGCGGTGTCCCTCGACGTGACCGACAGCGAGGGCTCGGCCCTCATCGAGGTCAGCTGTGCCGAGGAGGACGCCGGCCGCATCATAGGCAGGAGGGGCCGCACCATCAAGGCCATCCGCACGCTTGCGCGCGCGCTGGGTTCCAGGGTGGGCACCTCCGTCGAGGTAGAGGTCCTGGGATAGGCCTTGCACCCACGCTACAGGTCCATAGCCCGTGTGGAGAAGACGCACGGCAAGAGGGGGGAGGTCGTGACGGTTTCCGTTCACGGCCTTCCTCCTCTGCTGCGCGAGGGGCTCGAGACCTTCGTCGTGCCTCCGGCGCTCAAGGGCCCGCGCATGCGGCGCGTCCTCTCTGCGGACGAGGGCCGAAGCGGCCAGCTCGTCTCCCTCGAGGGGGTGGGGGACATCGACTCCGCCTCCAGGCTCGTGGGCAAGCTCCTCCTCGCCCGCGTGGGGGACCTCCCCGAGGGCTATGCCCTCCACGACGCGGACGTGCTCGTCGGGCGGCCCGTCCGCGACGTCAGATGGGGTCGCCTGGGCTTTGTCGTCGAGCTCATGAGGGGGCCGGCCAACGACGTGTGGGTCATCGACGGCGGGCCGCATGGGGAGGTCCTGCTCCCGGTGGTGGATTCCGTCGTCAGCGAGCTCCCGCCCGAGGGGGAGATATTGGTCGACGCGCCCGAAGGCCTGCTGGGGGAGGTGGGGAATTGAGGTTCGAGACGCTCTCGGTCTTCCCGGACCTGTTCGCCCCCTACCTCGAGACCTCCATCATGGGGCGCGCCCAGGCGAGGGGCATCTTCGAGTTCGAGTCGTATGACCTGCGCGATTGGACGCACGACCGCCATCGCACGGTAGACGACGCGCCGTTCGGTGGCGGCCAGGGCATGCTCATGAAGCCTGCCCCGATCTTCGAGGCGGTCCGCGACATCAGCAAGAGGCACCCGGCCCGCCCTCACGTGGTCTTCTTCACCCCCTGCGGCAGGCGCTACGACGAGTCGGTCGCCGAGCGCCTCTCGCACGAGGAGAGGGTGCTTCTGGTCTGCGGGCGCTACGAGGGGATGGACGAGCGGGCCTACGAGCTCGCGGACGAGCGCATCTCTCTGGGCGACTACGTCCTCACCGGCGGCGAGCTCGCGGCGCTCGTCGTGATCGACTCGGTCGTGAGGCTCCTTCCCGGTGCACTGGGCGACGAGATGAGCGCCCGGGACGAGTCCTTCTCTGACGGACTGCTCGAGTACGCCCAGTACACCCGCCCGTCGGAGTATGAGGGCAGGGGGGTGCCCGAGGTCCTCCTCTCGGGAGACCACGCTGCCGTCGCTGCATGGAGGCGCAGGAACGCGGTCGAGCGCACGGCCCTCTGGAGGCCCGACCTGCTTGACGGGGCCGAGCTCACCGAAGAGGAGCGCGCCCTCGCCCGCGCCGTCATCGAGTCCTCTGGGGAAGGAGGAGCCAAATGAGCGACGACACGCCGCATCGCATGCCCTTCGCCCTCGAGCTAGTGCTCTGCGTCGTCGTGGGCCTGGGCATCGCGTTCCTCGTCCGCAGCTACGTGGCGGAGTTCTACCTGGTGCCCTCGGGCTCCATGCTCGAGACCATCCACGAGGGGGACCGCCTCCTGGGAGAGAAGCTGAGCCTGCGCGCGAGCGCGCCCAAGGCGGGCGACGTCGTCACCTTCGACGACCCCGACGATGCGGGCACGACCCTCATCAAGCGCGTGGTGGCCGTGGGAGGGCAGACGGTCGAGCTTCGCGACGGGGTCGTCTACGTGGACGGCCGCGCCCTCGACGAGCCCTACGTGATGGGCAAGCCGAGCTATCCCCTCCAGCAGCACTCGCGGCTGCTTGACGCGGACGTCAGCTACCCCTACGTCGTCCCCGAGGGCAGCATATGGGTCATGGGGGACAACCGCACCAACTCGCTCGACTCGCGCTACTTCGGCGCGGTGAGCGTGGAAAGCGTCACCTCGAGGGGCCTCTTCATCTACTGGCCCCTCACGGACGCGCGCTGGCTCTAGGGTCGGCAGCGCACGACATCGATGGGAGAGGCAAAAGGCATGAGCGAGAAGGCGTTGACCTTCCAGGACATGATCCTGGCTCTTGAGCACTACTGGGCGGAGAAGGGCTGCACGGTCATGCAGCCGTACGACAGCGAGGTTGGCGCGGGCACCTTCCACACCGCGACCACGCTGCGCTCGCTGGGCCCCGGCTCCTGGAGGACCTGCTACCCCCAGCCCTGCCGCCGTCCCGCCGACGGGCGCTACGGTGAGAACCCCAACCGCCTGCAGCACTACTACCAGTTCCAGGTGCTCATGAAGCCCTCTCCCGCAGATTCCCAGGAGCTCTACCTGGGATCGCTGAGTGCGATTGGCCTCGACCCCAGCAGGCATGACGTCCGCTTCGTCGAGGACGACTGGGAGAGCCCGACCCTAGGTGCCTGGGGCTTGGGATGGGAGGTCTGGCTCAATGGCATGGAGGTGACCCAGTTCACCTACTTCCAGCAGGTTGGAGGCATCGAGGTTGATCCCGTCCCGGTCGAGATAACCTATGGCCTCGAGCGCATCGCCATGTACGCCCAGGGCGTCAACTCGGTGTACGACCTGGTGTGGAGCTACCTCCCCGACGGAACCCCCATGACCTACGGCGACGTCTTCCTTGAGAACGAGCGCGAGTTCAGCGCGTACAACTTCGAGGTCGCCAACGTCGAGATGATGCGCCAGAAGTTCGACGACTACGAGGCCGAGTGCCACTCCTGCCTCGAGGCGAGGCTCCCGCTTCCCGCATACGACTGCGTGATGAAGTGCAGCCATGCCTTCAACCTCCTCGACAGCCGCGGAGCCCTCTCGGCCGTCGAGCGCGCAAACTACATCCTGCGCGTCCGCACCGTCGCCAAGGCCTGCTGCGAGGCCTACCTCGAAGAGGTCGCCGGAAAGGACGCAAACGCACAGAAGGGGGAGGTGGCCTAGATGGCACAGACGCGTGACTTCCTGCTCGAGATCGGCTGCGAGGAGATGCCCTCCGCGCCCCTCATCAACGCGACCCGCCAGCTCGGGGCGCTCGTGAGCAAGGGGCTCGACGAGGCGGGGCTCGCCCATGGCGAGGTCCGTCCCTGCTCCACCCCGCGCAGGCTCAGTGTGATCGTCCGCGACGTCGTCGCCCAGACCGAGGAGGTCCACGAGGTCAAGCGCGGTCCGGCGGTCAACATCGCCTTCGACTCCGACGGCGCTCCCACGAAGGCGGCGCAGGGCTTCGCGCGCAAGCTGGGGCTTGCCGCCGAGCAGCTCGCGCGGCGCGTGGACGCGGACGGCCGCGAGTACGTCTTTGCCGAGAAGAGCATCCCCTCCCGCCCCGCGTCGCCCATCCTCTCGGAGCTCTCCGAGCGCGTCATCGGCTCCCTCGAGTGGCCCAACTACCGTAGCCAGCGCTGGGGCAGCGAGCACGCGAGCTTCGTAAGGCCCATCCGTTGGATCTGCTGCCTCTTTGGAGAGGACGTCGTCCCCGTGAGCTACGCCGACGTGACGAGCTCGAACACCACGCGCGGGCACAGGGTCCTGGGTCCCGGCGAGCACGTCGTGCCAAACCCCGCCCAGTACGAGTCCGTCCTCGAGTCCGCCGGCGTCCTCCTCGAGGAGCGCAGGCGCGCGGTCATCATGGAGGGCGTGCGCCGGGTCGAGGAGGAGCGCGACGGGGCCCACGTCGACACGCCCAGGAAGGTCCTCGACGAGGTCGTCAACCTCTGCGAGTGGCCCACCGTGCTCGTGGGCACCTTCGACGAGGAGTTCCTCCGCGTCCCCCACGAGATCATCTGCGAGTCCATGCTCACGAACCAGCGCTACTTCCCGATCTACGACGTCGCGGGCGAGCTCACCCGCGAGTTCGTCGTCGTCTCCAACACGGCGCCCGAGAACTCCGGGCGCGTCGTGGACGGCAACGAGCGCGTGGTCCGCGCCAGGCTGGACGACGCGAAGTTCTTCTACGAGGAGGACCTGAAGCGCCCGCTCGAGGACTACGTGGAACGACTCTCCAGCGTCGTCTTCCAGGAGAGGCTGGGAACCGTGCTCCAGAAGGCCGGCCGCATGGAGGCGCTGGCCCCCGAGGTCGCCCGCGAGGCCGGTCTGGACGACAGGCGCGCCGCGCTCGCCGGGCGCGCGGCGCGCCTGGCCAAGGCCGACCTCGTCACGCAGGCAGTGGTCGAGTTCACGAGCCAGCAGGGTGTCATGGGCGGCTACTACGCCCAGGCGGCGGGGGAGGACGCTGAGGTGGCGGACGCCGTCCGCGAGCACTACCGTCCACGCTTCGCCGGGGACGAGCTCCCCTCGGGCGAGGTCGGCAAGGCCGTCGCCGTGGCGGACAAGCTCGACACCATCTGCGGCATCTTCGCCATAGACGAGCCACCCACCGGCTCCTCCGACCCCTTCGCGGTGCGGCGCGCCGCCATCGGCGTCATCGCGCTCCTCCGCACGCTCCCCGAGGTGTCGCTGCGCCGCCTCATCGGTCTCTCCCTTGACGCATACCTGGCGCAGGGGCTCGACTTCGACGCCTCGTCGGTCGCCGGCAAGGTGGCGGACTTCTTCGCAGGTCGCCTTGCCACCATCGCCCGCGACGACGGCGTCTCGGTCGACGTCATCGAGGCCATCTCGTCCGTGGGCGTCATCGACCCCGCCGAGTTCCTCGCCCGCGCGCATGCCCTCGAGGACGCCCGCGCCAAGCAGCCCGAGCTCTTCGACGACCTCGCCACCGCCTACGCCCGCGCCGCCCACCTCGGCGACGCCAGCCTCGGGAGCGAGGTGGACCGCTCCCTCCTCGGGGAGGCGGAGCTGCGCCTCCTCTCTGCCTGCGAGGATGGTGGGCGAAATGTGGAGGAGTGCCTCTCGCGGAAGGACTTCGAGGGCGCCTGCAAGGCTCTCGCCGAGCTAAGGGAGCCAATCGACCGATTCTTTGATGACGTGCTCGTCATGGACGAGGACACTCTGGTAAGAGAGAATAGGCTGCGCCTTCTCAACCGCTTCGCCGGCGTCTTCTCCGACGTGGCCAACGTCGGCGCACTCTCTCGCAGGAAGTAGGCAAGGCCCCGCCCCGGCGGAGGTCGAGACGGGGTGCTAGAGGGCCCCATAGACAGGGAGGCAGGCCCATGGCCGAAGACAGATTCGACGACCCGCTGGTGTTCGAGGACGTCACGCCCATCGTGTTCGTCATATCGGACGCGCGTGGCAAGACCGCCGCGGGCGTGGTCGAGGCGGCGGCAGACCAGTTTGGTGACGACGCCGTCATCATCAAGACGCTCGGCAACGTGAACTCCGCAGAGATGGTGAGCGACTACCTCAACAGGAACCTCGACGAGGACGTGCCCATCGCAGTGTTCCACACGATCGTGGACCGCAACCTCCGCCGCGACATCCGTCGCGAGCTCGACAAGAGGGGCATCCCCTCCATCGACCTCCTGGGTCCCGCGATCACCGTCATCTCCACCCTGACGGGGGAGGAGCCGCACTATCAGGCGGGCCGTCGTTCCAGGACCGAGGTTCACGAGGCGTAGCAAAAACTGGTCCCTAGTATAGGGCAAAGCATGCTCGTCTAATTGTCCAATCTACGGAAGGCTGATTTGCCCCGATGATTGGACGAGGTGTACCTTGCCTGTTTTGGTCGATAAAATAAGTCAGAGTTAGTGAGGGCACCTGCCGTTTGCACGCGCAGGTGTTCTTTTGGAAGGGGCCGGGACCTCTCGCGCCCAAGGAAGACCTTGAAGGAGTGCTATGGCTGAGAAGCATGTGTATCGCTTCGGCACGGACGAGAACGGCAACAACGTCACCGAAGTCGCCGGCAACACCGTCGAAGAGGCGAAGTGGATCACGGGCGGCAAGGGCGCCAACCTCGCCGAGATGGCCAACATCGGCCTGCCCGTCCCTCCGGGATTCTCGATCACCTGCCAGACCTGCGTCGCCTACTCTGAGAACAACGTCTGGCCCGAGGGCGTCCTGGACGAAATCGACGAGTATCGTCGCGACCTCGAGAAGCGCATGGGCAAGAAGCTGGGCGACAAGGAGGACCCGCTGCTGGTCTCCGTCCGCTCCGGCGCGCCCTTCTCCATGCCCGGCATGATGGACACCGTCCTGAACCTGGGCCTCAACGACGACTCCGTCGAGGGCCTCATCAAGCAGACCCAGAACGAGCGCTTCGCGTGGGATTCCTACCGCCGCTTCGTCCAGATGTTCTCCAACGTCGTCATGGGCGTCGACGGCCAGCTCTTCGAGGACGCCATCAGCGCCAAGAAGGCCGAGAAGGGCGTCAAGCTCGACACCGACCTCGACGCGGCCGACCTCAAGGACCTCACCGAGACCTTCAAGGCGATCTTCGCCAAGAACGTCGACTCGCAGGCCCACCCCGAGGTCGCCCCTGACGGCGTCGCCTCCTTCCCCCAGGACCCCTATCTGCAGCTGCGCCTTGCGGAGCAGGCCGTCTTCGGCTCCTGGAACACCGAGCGCGCCATCCTCTACCGCAAGCAGAACAAGATCGACGACAGCCTGGGCACCGCGGTCAACGTCCAGGTCATGGTCTTCGGCAACAAGGGCGAGACCTCTGCCACCGGCGTGGCCTTCACCCGCAACCCCGCCGACGGCACCAACGAGCGCTACGGCGACTTCCTGGTCAACGCCCAGGGCGAGGACGTCGTGGCGGGCATCCGCAACACCGAGCCCATCGCCGACCTGGTCAAGATTCCCGCGCTCAAGGAGGCCGGCGAGCAGCTTTTCCACGTGTTCGAGATCCTCGAGGACCACTACGCGGACATGATGGACATCGAGTTCACCATCGAGCAGGGCAAGCTCTGGATGCTCCAGACCCGCGTCGGCAAGCGCACTGCGCTCTCTGCCCTCAAGGTCGCCATGCAGATGGTCGACGAGGGCCGCATCACCAAGGAGCAGGCGCTCCTGCGCGTCGCGCCCGACCAGCTCGACCAGCTCCTGCACCCCCAGTTCGACCCCAAGGCGAAGGTCGACGTCGTCGCCAAGGGCATGAACGCCAGCCCCGGTGCCGCTGTGGGTGCAGTCGTCTTCTCCTCTGACGCCGCCGTCCACTATGCCAACATTGAGAAGCCCTGCATCCTGGTGCGCTGGGAGACCACTCCCGACGACCTCAAGGGCATGGTCGCCGCCGAGGGCATCCTCACCTCGCATGGCGGAAAGACCTCCCACGCGGCCGTCATCGCCCGTGGCATGGGCGCTCCCTGCGTCTGCGGCGCCGAGGCGCTGAAGATCGACGCCAAGGCCAAGGAGGTCGCGATCTCCGGCACCGACATCGTGCTGCACGAGGGCGACATCATCTCCATCAACGGCACCACGGGCGACATCATCGTCGGCGCCGTGCCCCTGACCCGTCCCGAGCTCACCGGCGACCTCGAGACCATCCTCGAGTGGGCCGACGAGGTCCGTCGCGACGCGTCTCGCGGCCGCATCTTCGGCGTGCGCACCAACGCCGACAACCCCGAGGACGCCCAGCTCTCCGTCGACTTCGGCGCCGAGGGCATCGGCCTCGACCGCACCGAGCACATGTTCCTGGGCGATCGCAAGCAGATCATCCAGTCCTTCATCCTCGCTGACACGGACGGCCAGAAGCAGCAGGCCCTCGGCCAGCTCCTCAAGGCCCAGACCGGCGACTTCGAGGGCATGTTCAAGGCCATGGACGGCAAGGCCGTCATCGTCCGCCTGCTCGACCCGCCCCTGCACGAGTTCCTCGACGACCCCCGCGAGCTCGCCGTCGAGATCGCGCACTCCGAGGGCCGCGGCGAGAACGAGGTCCAGCTCAAGGCCATGCGCGCCCGCCTCTCCCGCCTGGACTCCTTCCAGGAGGCCAACCCCATGCTCGGACTGCGCGGCTGCCGCCTCGGCATCGTGTACCCCGAGCTCAACGACATGCAGGTCCGTGCCATCGCCGGCGCCGCCGCCAAGCTCAAGAAGCAGGGCCTGAACCCCAAGCCCGAGATCATGGTTCCCCTGATCTCCAGCGTCGAGGAGCTCAAGCTCGTCCGCGGCCAGATCGAGTCCGTCGTCAAGGCGGTCTCCGAGGCCGAGGGCGTCGAGCTCAGCATCCCCATCGGCTGCATGATCGAGCTCCCGCGCGCCGCCGTCACCGCCGACGAGATCGGCCAGTACGCCGACTTCTTCAGCTTCGGCACCAACGACCTCACGCAGACCACCTTCGGCTTCTCGCGCGACGACGTCGAGAGCGCCTTCATCCCCCAGTACCTCAACAAGAAGATCCTGCGCTCCAACCCCTTCGAGACCCTCGACACGGGCGTCGCGAAGCTGGTCGAGATGGGCGTCAAGGGCGGCCACAAGGCCAACGAGACCATCATCTGCGGCGTCTGCGGCGAGACCGGTGGCGACCCCGAGTCCATCCAGATGTACTACGACCTCGGCCTCGACTACGTGTCCTGCTCGCCCTACCGCGTGCCCATCGCACGCCTTGCCGGTGCCCAGGCCAAGATCAAGTCGAACGGCGGTCCCGCCAAGCTTGCCTAGGAGCAAGCGTGGCATCACAGTCCTGACGTGAGGGAGGGGGCCGACGTGCCCCCTCCCTCGTCGTTTGCGGGCGGGCAGAGCAAGGAGGCTTTCCCATGGGAGCTGTCATACGTCGCAGGGACCTGGAGGCCCGCGAGCACGAGTTGCTGAGTCCCCATGCGAGCTTCAGCGACGAGAGCCTCGGCAGGGCGCGTCCCGAAGAGGCGGACCCCCTCAGGACCTGCTACCAATGCGACCGCGACAGGGTCCTGCACAGCAAGAGCTTCAGGCGCCTGGCCAACAAGACGCAGGCGTTCCTGGCGCCCGAGGGCGACCACTACCGCACGCGCCTCACGCACACTCTCGAGGTCGCCCAGATAGCGCGCGACATAGCCCGGCCACTCGGACTGAACGAGGACCTCACCGAGGCCATCGCCCTGGGACACGACCTCGGCCACACCCCCTTCGGACACACGGGCGAACGCGCCCTCTCTCGTGCCATGGCACTCCATCGCGGCATCGATCCCGAGAGCGCGGAGGGAAGGGCGCTCTTCGAGCACAACGCGCAGAGCGTTCGAATATTGGAGAGGCTCGAGAAGGGAGGCAGGGGACTCAATCTCTCGAGGGAGGTCCTTGACGGCATCCGCTGCCACAAGGGCGGCCTTCGCGCCGCGACGCTCGAGGGGCGGGTGGTCGCCCGTGCAGACCGCATCGCCTACGTGTGCCATGACATAGACGACGCCGAGCGCGCGGGACTGCTCTCGGAGGACATGCTCCCCGTGCGGTACCGCGACTGCCTGGGACACTGCTCCTCCGAGAGGATCGAGACCATGGTGCGCGACGCCGTGACGACCAGTGCCGGTGCAGACGACATACTCATGTCCGAGCCCGTGTGGCAGGCCATGATGGGTCTTCGCGAGTTCCTCTTTGAGAACCTCTACACGCGCGGCGACGCTAAGTACGAGGAGCCCAAGGCGAACCGCATGATCGGAGAGCTGTTCGACTACTTCATCGCTCACCTGGACGAGGTGCCCGCCGAGTACAGGGGGCTCGAGCCCGACCGACCGGACGTCGAGGTCGCCGACTTCGTGGCAGGCATGACCGACCGCTATGCCGTGCGCATATACGAGGAGCTCAAGGTTCCTCATGCCTGGAGGGCGCCTGAGCTCCATAGGGACCTGTAAACGGCGGGCGCATGGTACGATGCCTTGGACGCGGAATCTGCGGGGGAGGCGGGCATGGTCCAGGCGAGCGTGGATACATTCGAGACCACCCGCGCGAGGCTCCTTTCGGTCGCGCGGGACGCCTTCCTGCGCAATGGGTTCCTGGGCGTCTCCCTGCGTTCCATCGCGGCGCTGGCACAGGTCACGACCGGTGCGATCTATGGCCACTTCTCCAGCAAGGAAGACCTCTTCGACCACGTGGTGGCGCCATCCGGCGACGGCCTCTTCTCCCTCTACCAGGCTCTCATCGACGAGTTTCTCGCGTTTCCTCCCGAGATGCGCTCCTTCGACGCCATGCTCGACTTTGAGCTCGAGGCGCGTACCCGCATCGTCGACTTCATCTACGACCATCCCGAGGACTTCCTCATCATCGCCAGGGGATCCGCGGGCACGCGCTGGGAGGGTTACCTCGATCGCTTCGTAGAGGCGGAGAAGTCCAGCACCGTGGAGTACGAGGCGACAGCGGGCGGCCAGCTGGAGGGGATCGACGGGATGCTGCTCGAGGTGCTTGCGCGCTACCTCGTCCAAGGCCTCTTCGAGCCCCTCCTGCGTGGGCTCTGCCGCGAGGACGCACAGGCCTTCGCAAGGAGGTTCGGACTCTTCTTCCATCACGGCTTCCAGGCTCTCATGGAACCTGGCCAGACGGCCTGACCTAGTCCCAATCGGACTTTTTTCGCCTGCTTCCCCCCTTGCCTCCCAATGAAATAACGTTGTTATAACCTAGAGATAGTCTTGGTTAACTTAAGTTGGGAGGAAGCATGGAAGAAAGGGATGCTCGGGACACCGACACCGCCACGGCGATCGCGTCGGCGAACCCCCTGGCTCGTCTCCTCGATTGGGCGGGTCCCGGCGGCAGGGCGCTCTACGCGCTCTCCGTCGTGCTCGCCGTCGTGGGGGTGGCGGGCAGCGTGCTGCCGTACTTCGCGGCAGGCCAGATGGTCGTGGGCGTTCTGGAGGGGGAGCGCGACCTGTCTTTCTACCTGGGCTGGTGCTCTCTCGCCGCGGCAAGCTACGCGGCGTACGTGGTCTTTCACTACGCCTCCACCTCCATATCCCACGTGGCGACCTTCAAGACCATCTCGTCCATCCGCAGGCGCCTCGCGTCGAAGCTCGCGCACGTCCCCATGGGCTACGTCCTGGACACCCCCTCTGGGAAGCTCAAGAACGTCATGGTCGAGAAGGCCGATGGAATAGAGACCACCCTTGCCCACGTCGTGCCCGAGATGACGAGCGACCTGCTCATCCCCGTGGTGGTAGTGGTCTACCTCTTCACGCTCGACTGGCGCCTCGCCCTCGTCTCCCTTGTGACCATCCCCGTTGGTGCTTTCGTGTACGGCCAGATGATGAGGGACTACGAGCAGTGGTACGGCAACACGGTGGCCACGGGCAACGAGATGTCGTCCGCCGCGGTGGAGTACGTCAACGGCATCGAGGTCATCAAGGCCTTCGGGCGTTCCGCGAGCTCCTACGAGAAGTTCTCGAAGGCCGTGTGGGCCTATGCCCACTCCTTCATAGACTGGATGGCGCACTGCCAGATCTGGTCGGACATGGGTCTGGCCATCATGCCCGCGACCCTCGTCGGCGTGCTGCCCGCAGGCTGCCTCCTCGTTGCGTCGGGCCAGGTCAGCACTTCCACGTTCGTGCTGTCCGCCATCCTCTCCGTGGGCATCTTCCCCCCGCTCTATGCTGCCATGAGCTTCATGGACGCGCTGGCGCAGGTGGGCACCACGGTCTCGCAGATAGCCGAGGTCCTCGACCAGCGCGACCAACAGAGGGCCGCGGCCCCCTGCGCACGGCTCGACGCGAGGGGGGCCGTCGGAATCGAGCTGAGGGGCGTGCGCTTCTCGTACGGCCGCAGCGAGGTGCTCCACGGCGTCGACCTCACGGTCCCTGCGGGCCAGGTCTGCGCGCTCGTGGGACCCAGCGGCTCGGGCAAGTCCACCATCGCCCGCCTCATGGCAGGCTTCTGGGATGCCGACGAGGGACAGGTCAGCCTCGGGGGCGTGCCGCTCGCCGAGCTCTCCGCAGACCAGCTTGCCCATGAGGTCGCCTACGTGTCCCAGGACAACTACCTCTTCGACGCAAGCGTCATGGACAACATCCGCATGGGACGGCCTGACGCCACTGACGACGAGGTCGTCGAGGCTGCGCGCAGCTGCGGCTGCCACGACTTCATCATGGGTCTCGACCAGGGCTACCAGACCATGGTGGGCGGCGGGGGAGGCCACCTGTCGGGTGGCGAGCGCCAGCGCATCTCCATCGCGCGCGCCATGCTGCACGACAGCCCGGTGGTCATCCTGGACGAGGCCACTGCCTACACCGATCCCGAGAGCGAGGCCCAGGTCGAGGAGGCGGTCTCCAGGCTCGTCGCGGGGCGCACGCTCGTCGTCGTCGCGCATCGCCTGTCCACCATCACCGACGCCGACCAGATCGTGGTCGTGAGCGACGGGCGCATCGAGGCGACGGGCACCCACCAGGGGCTCATGGGGTCCTGCGGGCTCTACCGCTCAATGTATCAGGCTCACATCGGAGCCCGTGACATCGCCGTCACCAGCTCGAGGGGGGAGTAGTCCCATGATCTCGACCATTCTCAAGTACTTTCGCTTCGGGGGAAGCCATGCCGGGCGCCTGTGGCGGGGCATGGCGTGGTCTCTCGCCAACTCCGTCTTCGAATCGCTGCAGATACTGGCCCTCGCCCTGGTGCTGTCGGCTGCGGCGACGCAGTCCCTCGGACCGTCTGTCGCCGTCTCGGCCTTCGTCGTCATGCTCGTCTCCATCGCGGGCAGCGCCGTCTGCGCCCATTTCAAGAGCGAGAACTTCTGCGACGGCAACTTCTCGATGTGTGCCGAGAAGCGCGCGGAGATAGGCGACCACATGCGCTACCTGCCCATGGGCTACTTCAACGCCAACAGCCTGGGCGAGATCGCCAGCACGATGACGAACACCCTCGACGACGTGCAGAACGTGGGCGGCCTCGTCTACACCAACGTCATCGCCGGCGTGACCCTCTCCGTCGTCATGGCCCTCATGCTCGCGGTCATGAACCCCCTCTGCGGGCTGGTCGCCATCGCCACCATCCTCGTGGTCCTGGCCGTCAACGCCATCATGCAGCGCGCGTCGCGAGCCGTGTCGGACAGGCGCGTGAGGAGCCAGCGCGCCATCGTGGGCGCGGTCCTCGAGTACGTCCAGGGCATCTCGGTCGTGCGCGCCTTCTCGCTCCTGGACGGGGCCGAGAGCAGGATTGACGGCGCGATAGCGGACTGCGAGCGTGCGAACCTCGCCCTGGAGCTGAGCTTCATCGCCTTCATGGTGCTCGAGGCCGTTGCGTGCAAGGCGGCGAGCATCCTGATGTGCCTCCTCTCCGTGAGCCTCTGGGTCTCTGGCGCCATGGAGACGGGGGCCTGTCTCACCATGATCGTCGCGTCGTTCATCGTGTTCGCCAAGCTCGAGCTGGCGGGCTCCTATGCCAGCCTCCTGCGCCAGATCGACGTGAGCATGGACAAGGTCACGGACCTGCTCGCCACTCCGCCGATGGACGAGGGGGCGGGCCTGAGCTCAGGCGATGGCTTTGGCATCGAGCTCGACGACGTCTCGTTCTCATACGGGGAGCGTACCGTCGTCGACCACGTGTCGCTCTCCATACCGGAGGGGACGTCCTGCGCCATCGTGGGTCCCAGCGGCAGCGGCAAGACGACCCTCTCGCAGCTCATGGCCCGCTTCTGGGACGTCGGGTCGGGCAGGGTCCTCGTGGGCGGGCGCGACGTGCGAGACTGGGAGGTCGACGCGCTGCTCTCCAACTTCTCCATGGTCTTCCAGGGTGTCTACCTCTTCGACGACACCATCGAGAACAACATCAAGTTCGGTCGTCCCGAGGCCACGCACGAGGAGGTCGTGGAGGCCGCGCGGCGCGCCTGCTGCGACGACTTCGTCGGGAGGCTCGCGGAGGGCTACGGGACCCGCATAGGGGAGGGCGGCGCGACCCTGTCGGGCGGCGAGCGCCAGCGACTGTCCATCGCCCGGGCCATCCTGAAGGACGCCCCCATCGTGGTTCTGGACGAGGCCACGGCGAACGTCGATCCCGAGAACGAGCTCGAGCTCCAGCGCGCCATTGCCGAGCTGAAGAGGGGGAAGACCGTCATCATGATCGCGCACCGGCTCAAGACCGTGCGCGACGCCGACCAGATCGTGGTCCTGGATGCCGGACGCGTGGTGCAGCGGGGCACGCACGAGAGCCTCATGCGGGAGGAGGGCATATACCGCGACTTCGTCGGCATGCGCGAGCGTGCCATCGGATGGAAGATAGCACGGGGCTAGACATGCCGGGCGTTGTGGTGAGTTTATGCCCCGGGGGGCGAGGGCCCCGAGACGTCCTTGCCCCCCTGCGAGGCATGACATATAATCGCACATCGTGTGTAAAGCTATGTGCCGCCGCTAAGGCCACGGCACCTCTAGAGACGAGGAAGAACATGGACTACATCCGCGCAATCGAGCGCCAGCAGATCCGCGAGGACATCCCTCAGGTGCTGGTCGGCGACAACGTCAAGGTGCACTACCGCATCAAGGAGGGCGACCGCGAGCGCGAGCAGGTCTTCCAGGGTGACGTCATCCGCCTGAGCGGCTCTGGCGCACGCGAGACCTTCACCGTTCGCAAGATCAGCTTCGGCATCGGCGTCGAGCGCACCTTCCCCCTCCACAGCCCCAAGATCGCCAAGCTCGAGGTCGTCCGTCACGGCGACGTCCACCGCGCGAAGCTCTACTACCTCCGCGACCGCGTGGGCAAGGCAGCGCGCATCCGCGAGAAGCGCTAGTCCGTCTGGATTTGCCTCTTCGGGCCGTTCCGTTTCCTCGGGGCGGCCCTTTTTCTTAGACCAGGCCTCGACCGGGGGAGACGACCATGCCAGCCTCAAGCCATGCAGCCAGCGCCCGGGAGGTGACGGCGCTCCTGAACGATGCCGACGCCTCGGAGCTCGAGGCCCTTGTCGCGCGCTATGGCGAGGACCCGCGCAAGCAGGTGCGGCACGCGGTCGCCTCGGCCCTCAGGCGCAGGGACGCGGCCCTCAGGGAGCGCGAGCGCGTGGAGGAGATGTACCGCCTCCAGCGCGAGCTGGGGGGTGACGGCATGGTCCTGGGCGTGGACGAGGTGGGCAGGGGCTCCATCGCCGGCCCCCTCACCGTCGCCGCGGTGGCGCTTCCCGTGTTCCCCATGGTCTGGGGCATCAACGACTCGAAGCAGCTCTCTCCCGCGCGCCGGGAGGTGCTTGCCGCGCGCATCGCGGAGGTCGCCCTGGCCATCGGGATCGCCCACGTGGAGCCTGCGTCGATCGATGCCGTGGGGATGTCTGCCGCGCTGCGCATGGCCATGGCGCAGGCCATAGGGGATGCTGGGGTCGAGCCCGACTGCGTGCTCATAGACGGCAACCCGGTCCACGTGCATCCCCGCGAGAAGACCCTCGTCAAGGGGGACGCGCGCGTCGCCTGCATCGCCGCGGCGTCCATCGTCGCCAAGGTCACGCGTGACGGCATCATGGTCGCCTACGACCGCGTGTATCCCGGATACCACCTTGCCCGGTGCAAGGGCTACGGCTCTGCGGAGCACATCGCGGCCATAAGGGAGAAGGGCCTCTCTCCCATACACCGCGTCTCGTTCTGTGGAAACTTCCTGGAGACGCCCCCTCTCTTCTGACACCGCCTGTCGTTCTGGCGCCCACCTGCCATGCAGGCCTTCCTGCCGCCATCAGCGCACCCAGCCCGTGCTCGTTGACTTTCCTATCTGTCACGCAGCTGACCGCAAGCTGCCGACGAGCTTCCCGCGAGCCTCCTCGGGGATGCTTGCCCTCCCATTGGACGAGCGGAGGGAGACGCACATGGACGACCAGAGGGGCTTCAGGCAGGTCTTCGGGGCGGGGGTGCCGGACGGCGAGTTCCCCCTGGACGACGAGCTGTGCCCGGACCTTTCGGATTCCGACGGCTGCCTGGACGAGGCAATCGACCCGCATGACCTGGGAGTGCTGGGCGAGCGCCTGGCGGCGGCCTACCTGCAGAGGCGGGGCTTCGAGCTCCTCGAGGCGAACTACCGCTGCCGCTTCGGCGAGGCGGACCTCATCGCCCAGATCGACGACGAGACCGTGCTCGTCGAGGTCAAGACGAGGCAGGTCCCCGCCGGCATGGAGGAGGGCATTCCCGAGCTCGCGGTGGACTTCCAGAAGCGCCAGCGCTACCGCAACATCGCGCTGAGCTACATGCTCCAGAATGGCGACGTTCGCTACATCCGCTTCGACGTGATCGCCATAAACGTGACGGGCACGCGCTGCGCCCACCTGCGACACCTCGTGGCCGCGTACGCATGGGACGAATGATGGCCGGGGACTCGCTCAAGGTGAGGAGCGCCTGCATCCGCGGCATCGAGGCGCAGCCCGTCACGGTGGAGGTGTCGCTCTCGGGTGGCATCCCGGGCTTCACGATGGTCGGCATGCCCGACTCGGCGGTGCTCGACTCGCGCTCGAGGGTGCGCTGTGCGCTCAGGGCCTGCGACTACAGCATGCCCCGGCTCCACATCACCGTGAACCTCGCCCCGGGGGAGATGAGGAAGACGGGCACGGGCCTCGACCTGCCCATAGCGGTGGCGATCCTCGCGGCTACCCGCCAGATACCCAGTGCCGGGCTCGAGGGCTGCCTCTTCGTGGGAGAGCTCGGCCTGGACGGCTGCGTCCGCCCGGTGAGGGGGCTCGCGGCCTACCAGGGGCTCGCCCAGGGGCTCGGGCTGGAGCTCGTCTTCTCCTCCTTGGGGCCCGAGCCCGCCGACCTCAGGGCGGGGATGAGGGGAATTAGGACCCTGGGCGAGCTGAGGTCGGGCGTGGCGCGGCTCTCGCCCGCGCCGACACCGCCTCCCGTGGTGGCGCCCGAGGCGCCGGGCGCGCCCGGGCCGGACTTCGCGGACGTGTACGACCAGGAGGAGGCCAAGCGTGCGATCGTCGTCTCTGCCGCAGGCGGCCACGGCATGCTCATGGTGGGCCCTCCCGGCGCGGGAAAGTCCATGCTCGCCCGTCGCGTCCCGGGGATACTTCCCCGGCTCACGCCCCAGGAGCGCAAGGAGGCGCTCCTCCTCACCTCGGTGGCCGGCCAGGACGTGGAGGGCATCTGCAGGGGAGAGAGGCCCTTCCGCGCACCGCACCACTCCATCTCGCTTGCGGGGCTTGTGGGAGGCGGGAGGCCCGTCATCCCCGGGGAGATCTCGCTCGCCCATCACGGGGTCCTCTTCCTGGACGAGCTCCCCGAGTTCGCCTCCAACGTGCTGCAGTCGCTCCGCCAGCCCATGGAGGAGGGGGTCGTTCGGCTCGTGCGGGTGGACGGCGTCTACAGCTTCCCCTGCGACTTCCTGCTCATGGCGGCGGCGAACCCCTGTCCCTGCGGCCATCTGGGAGACCCCGGCCATGTCTGCAGCTGCCCGCCCGGAAGGGTGGAGCGCTACCAGTCGAAGATAGGTGGCCCCCTCATGGACAGGATCGACCTCCACGTGGACGTGAGGCGCCCGGAGTCACGGAAGCTGATTCGCTGCGCCGAGGGGCTGAGCAGCGAGAGCATGAGGGAGCAGGTCCTGCGCGCCCGCGCCTTCAGGAGGGACCGCGAGGCGAGGATGCCGTCCGGGCCCGGCCAGACGCTCGTGGGCGCGCTCTCGTTCGAGCCGCGCGCCCAGGCCGCCCTCGAGGGCATGGCCTCCAGGCTCAACCTGGGAGGTCGTTCGATTGTCAAGCTGGCTCGGGTCGCGAGGACCATGGCGGACCTGGCCGAGCGCGCCTCCGTCTCGCGCGAGGACGTGCTCGAGGCGAGTGCCTACCGCTGTCACCTTGGATGATGGGAGGACGCATGGAAGAACGCTGGGAGCTTGCACGGGACGACGAGGGGTACCCTCCCGCCTTGCTTGACCTGCCAGACCCGCCCCAGAGGCTCTACGGGCTGGGGGACGCCGGCGCGCTGTCCAGGCCGTGCCTGTCGGTGATCGGGGCCAGGCGGGCCACGCCCTACGGCCTCGCCGCCGCTCGTCTGGCCGGCCGCGTCGCGGCGCAGAGCGACGTCGTGGTGGTGTCCGGCGGCGCCATGGGCTGCGACGCCGCGGCGGCGCGCGCCGCCCTCGACGCGGGAGGCCCCACGGTGGTGGTCTCGGGCTGCGGGGCGGACCTCGTCTATCCCAGCAGCTCGTCGGACGTGTTCGCGCGCGCCCCCAGGGAGGGTGGGGCCGTGGTCTCGCTCGAGCCCTGGGGCTCTCCGCCGCGGCGCTACGCCTTCCCCAAGAGGAACCGCGTCATCGCGGGGCTGTCTCGCTGCGTCTTCATCGCGGAGGCGGGGGAGAGGTCGGGGACGCTGGGCACCGCACTCGTGGCCGACCAGATAGGCAGGGACCTCTATGCCGTGCCGGGCAGCATCTTCTCCCCCGAGTCCGCCGGGGCCAACCAGCTCATCTCGGAGGGGGCGGGCATCATATGCTCCGAGCGTGACCTCGAGCTGCGCATATCCATGGACTACGGCGCGCTCAGGCTCGTGGGCGAGGAGCCGTTCCGCATCGAGGGCAGGCTCCTGTCCGCCCTGGTGGGGGAGCCCCTGCGTGCCGACGACCTCGCGCGCCATCTCGGGGAGCCGGTGACGGGCGTGCTCTGTGCCTTGGCGGACTACGAGTCGCGCGGCGTCGTGGAGCGCCTGAGGGACGGACGCTACAGCCTCTCGTCCGAGGCCTACCTCACGCAGGCTAGAATGGACGGATGATCGGGCTGCCGGCGGGTGCCGGCGAAGGGGGGTCGTGCGGTGGCAGACAGGGTCACGGTGGTCGGAGGGGGCCTGGCGGGAAGCGAGTGCGCGCTGCAGCTCGCACGGAGGGGGGTCGAGGTGACCCTCTGCGAGCAGCGTCCGCTCGCGAGCTCGCCGGCGCACCATGGCGACGGCTTCGCCGAGCTCGTCTGCTCCAACTCCCTCAAGTCCCTGCGCCACGACAGCGCCGCGGGCCTCCTCAAGGAGGAGCTCGACTCCATGGGCTCCGTCCTCCTGGGGCTCGCGCGCAGGGCGCAGGTCCCCGCCGGCGGCGCCCTCGCCGTGGACCGAGAGCGCTTCTCCGCCCTCGTGACGGAGGCGATCGAGTCCTCCCCCCTCATCACGGTGAGCAGGGGAGAGGTGCGCGACATCCCCGACGGGCCCTCCGTCATCGCCGCAGGCCCCCTCTGCTCCGACGCGCTCTTCCAGAGGCTCTGCGACGTGCTGGGCGGCGAGCACCTCTCGTTCTACGACGCGGCGGCACCCGTGGTGGACGCCGAGTCGCTCGACCGGGACAAGGTCTTCTCGCAGTCCCGCTACGAGGAGGAGGGGAGGGGCGACTACCTTAACTGCCCCATGGGCCGCGAGGAGTACGAGGCCTTCTGGGAGGAGCTTGTCGCGGCGCGGCGCGTGCTCTCGCACGACTTCGAGCAGAGCGACCTCTTCAACGCCTGCCAGCCGGTCGAGGAGGTGGCGAGGACGGGCAGGGACTCGCTGCGCTTCGGGGCGCTCAAGCCGGTGGGACTCACGGACCCCTCGACGGGCAGGAGGCCCTGGGCCGCGGTGCAGCTCAGGGCGGAGAACGCCGAGGGGACCGCCTACAACCTCGTCGGCTTACAGACCAACCTGACCTGGGGCGAGCAGAAGAGGGTCTTCCGCATGATCCCCGGGCTCGAGGGGGCGGAGTTCTTCCGCTATGGCGTGATGCACCGCAACTCCTTCGTCGACAGCCCGCGCGTGCTGGACGGCAGCTTTGCCATCCCGGGGACCAGCTGCAGGCTCGCGGGACAGATCACGGGCACCGAGGGCTACACGGAGGCGATCGCCTCGGGGCTCCTCGCCGCGCTCAACAGCTTCGCCGACCTCAGGGGCTACGAACGCGTGGGCCTTCCGCGCACGGGTGCCCTGGGCTCGCTCGTGAGCTACGCCACCGACCCCAAGACGGAGCCCTACCAGCCCATGCACGTCAACTTCGGCCTGGTTCCTCCCCTTGGGGGCGGCCGCATGAAGAAGAGGGAGCGCTACCGGGCATACGCGGACCGCGCCCGGCGCGACCTCGACGCCTACCTCGCGACGAGGCCCGAGCTCTTCGCGGGGGCGCTCTCGTAGTGGGCGGCCCCGTCCCAGCCCGACAGACGGGAGGCGCCCCGCCGCCGCGGGCGGCCGAGGATCCGGCGGCGTCGCGCGACGCCGCCCAGGACCGCTTCGAACGGCTCGTGGGCGACTTCGTGTCGCAGTTGCGAGAGCTCAGGAACCTCTCGCCCCAGACCGCGCGGGGCTACGCGAGCGACCTCGGCTCCTTCGCCTCGTGGTGCCGCAGGGAGGGGGTCGACCCCCTCCGCGTGACCCATCGCGAGCTCCGCTCCTACATGGCCGAGCTCGCCCAGGCGCGCTATGCGGGCAGGACCGTCGCCCGCAGGCTCTCGGCCATCCGCGGCCTCTACCGCTGGCTCCTCAGGGAGGGCGAGGTGGAGCAGGACGTGGCCGCCGCCCTCGCGAGCCCAAGGCTCGCGCGCACGTTGCCCAAGACCATGTCCGACGAGGAGGTCTCACGCCTGCTCGACGTCTGCGAGGACGACGAGCTGGGCATGAGGGACCGTGCGTTCCTCGAGCTCCTCTATGCCACCGGCGCTCGCATATCCGAGGTGTCGGCGCTCGACCTGGGGGACGTGGACCTCGGGCAGGGACAGGCCAGGCTCTTCGGCAAGGGCTCGAAGGAGCGCATCGTCCCCGTCCACCGGCTTGCCGTGTCGCGGCTCGAGGAGTATCTCGAACGCTCCCGTCCGCTGCTTGCGGCAAGGGGACGGGGGGCGGCGGGAAAGGCGCTCTTCCTCTCGACCTGGGGCAGGCGCATGAGCGCCGACGCCCTGCGCACGACCTTCGAGCGCAGGGTCGCGCAGGCGGGGCTCGACGCCGGCCTCACCCCGCACGCGATGCGCCACAGCTTCGCGACCGAGCTCCTCAACGGCGGCGCGGACCTGAGGAGCGTGCAGGAGCTCCTGGGGCACAGCAGCCTCTCCACGACCCAGATCTACACGCACCTCTCGGCCCAGAGGCTCAAGGACGCCGCGAGGCAGGCCCATCCCAGGGGGGAGTAGCCTCGTCCGATCCCGCGGGACCCCGGTGGGCATCGTGTGTGCGAGCGCGCATTCCTGCTGGCATCCTCATGCCAGAGCTGGTACTATGACTTGCTGTCGTGTGCTCGCACGACATCCATATCACACGCGTGACGACTCGCAGGCCACGGTGCCCGGGACAACAGCCAAGTCCAGGGTGGCCCCAGCGGGGGTGACCTCACGCGGAGGCCAAACCAATGGAGGTTAGACATGGCTGTCAAGATCAACATCCGCACCCTGCTCGAGGCCGGCTGCCACTACGGTCACCAGACGCGCCGCTGGAACCCCAAGATGAAGCCCTACATCTTCGGCGAGCGCAACGGCATCTACATCCTCGACCTCAAGCAGACCGTCATGGACGCCGACAAGGCGTACACCTTCCTCAAGGACACCGCCGCAAAGGGCGGCCGCGTCCTCTTCGTCGGCACCAAGAAGCAGGCCCAGGAGCCCATCGCGGCCCAGGCCGAGCGCTGCGGCATGCCCTTCATCAACCAGCGCTGGCTCGGCGGCATGCTCACCAACTTCGTGACCATGCGCTCCCGCATCGACCGCATGGAGGAGCTCGAGGCCATGGTGGAGGACGGCCGCATGGCCGCCCGCGGCAAGAAGGAGCAGGCCGTCCTGACCAAGGAGCTCGAGAAGCTCCAGCGCAACCTGGGTGGCGTCCGTGACATGAAGGCCCTGCCCCAGGCGCTCTTCGTGGTCGACACCAAGCGCGAGGAGATCGCGATCCGCGAGGCCAACCGCCTGCACATCCCCGTGGTCGGCCTGCTCGACACCAACTCCGACCCCGACGTGATCGACTATGGCATCCCCGCCAACGACGACGCCATCCGCTCCGTCAACCTCATGTGCGAGCTCGTGGCCGACGCCGTCCTGGCTGGCTCCGGCAAGGAGCAGATCTCGGTCGAGGAGATGGCCTCTGGCGAGACCACCCCTGCCGTCGAGGTCGAGGCCCCCGCGGCCGAGTAGCACTTCCCTTTCCGCAGACTCACATCCCCAAAGGAGGGGCACAACATGGCACAGATCACCGCCGCTATGGTCAAGCAGCTGCGCGAGATGACCGACTCCCCCATGATGGAGTGCAAGAAGGCCCTCGTCGAGGCCGATGGCGACATCGAGAAGGCCGTCGACGTCCTGCGCAAGATGGGCGTCGCCAAGGCCGTCAAGCGCGCCGGCCGCGACACCAACGAGGGCACCGTCGCCACCTACATCTCTGAGGACGGCAAGCTCGGCGCCATCCTCGAGCTCACCTGCGAGACCGACTTCGTGGGCACCAACCCCAAGTTCACCGGCTTCGCCGCCGACCTCGCCAAGGTCGTCGCAGAGAACGACCCCGCCGACGTCGAGGCGCTCAAGGCCTGCAAGATGGGTGACGCCACCGTCGCCGACGAGCTGACCGAGATGATCCACGTCATCGGCGAGAACATGAAGGTGGCCCGCTTCAAGCGTGTCTCCGTCGAGTCCGGCGCCCTTGCCAGCTACATCCACCTGGGAGGCAAGCTGGGCGACATCGTCTCCTTCGGCTTCGCCAACGACGCCACCGCCACCGCCGACGAGTTCAAGAACTTCGCCCACGACGTCGCGATGCAGGTCGCTGCCTCCGCTCCCGTCGCCGCGCGCCGCGAGGACGTCCCCGCAGACGTCGTCGCGCACGAGAAGGCCATCTACATGGCCCAGGCGGCCGAGTCCGGCAAGCCCGAGTTCATCCAGGAGAAGATGGC
Organism: uncultured Olsenella sp.; assembly: GCF_959602185.1. Classification (NCBI taxonomy): domain Bacteria; kingdom Bacillati; phylum Actinomycetota; class Coriobacteriia; order Coriobacteriales; family Atopobiaceae; genus Olsenella; species uncultured Olsenella sp. The sequence goes on along the minus strand of NZ_CAUGRZ010000001.1, from coordinate 221,289 downwards.
CGTCGGCAAGCTCGAGAAGTTCTACAAGGAGTGCGTCCTCACCGAGCAGGAGTTCATCAAGGACTCCTCCACGACCATCGCCGAGCTCGCCAAGGGCGTCAGCAAGGCCGTGAGCGACGACGTGCAGATCCTGGGCTTCGAGCGCTTCGCCTTCGGCGAGGAGTAGGCCGGGAGACCTCCTGCCAGGACAGACGCGAACCTTGGGACCCGTGCCTCGGCACGGGTCCCTTTTCTCATCAAGGTTCCCGCCGTTTCGCCGTCCCCGGCAGCCTGCGCCGCAGGTAGGGTCTTCCCCTCTGTTAGAATCAGTGGGGTCAGACGTCCGTCGGGCCCTAGCGATTGCCTGTCTCTGGAGGTCACATCTTGGATAACTACAAGTACAAGCGCGTGCTTCTCAAGCTCTCGGGCGAGGCGCTCATGGGCTCCAAGGACTTCGGCATCGACCCCGAGGTCCCACGGCTCATTGCCAAGGCGGTCAAGCCGGCCTATGACGCCGGCGTCCAGATCGCCATCGTTGTCGGTGGCGGCAACATCTTCCGTGGGCTCTCGGGTGCGGCGGCGGGCATGGACCGAGCTCAGGGCGACAACATGGGCATGCTCGCCACCGTCATCAACTCCCTCGCGCTCCAGGACACCTTCGAGCACAGCGGCATGATGTGCCGCGTCATGAGCGCCATCGAGATGCACCAGGTCTCTGAGACCTACATCCGCCGCCGTGCGATCCGCCACCTCGAGAAGGGGCGCATCACCATCTTCGCCGCCGGCACCGGCAACCCCTACTTCACCACCGACACCGCCGCGGCGCTGCGCGCCTGCGAGATCGGCGCCGAAGTCCTCATGAAGGCGACCAAGGTGGATGGCATCTACGACAGCGACCCCGTCAAGAACCCCGACGCGAAGCGATTCGAGAGCATCAGCTACATGGAGGTCCTCAACCGTGGCCTGCAGGTCATGGACGCCACGGCAACCGCCCTCTGTCATGACAACCACATGCCCATCATGGTCTTCGACCTGCTGGGAGACGACGTGTTCGGCCGCGCGCTCCGCGGCGAGAGCGTCGGCACGACCGTAGTAGACGAATAGGAGAGCCACACATGAGCGAGTACACCGACTTTGCCAGGAAGAACATGGACAAGTGCCTCGACGTCCTGAGGGGCAACTTCGCCAAGGTGCGCACCGGACGCGCGAACGCGCACGTCCTCGACGGCATCAAGGTCGACTACTACGGCCAGGCGACCCCCATCACGCAGCTCGCCGGCGTCAAGGTCCCCGAGGCCTCCATGCTCGTGGTCGAGCCCTGGGACAAGACCGCCCTCAAGTCCATCGAGAAGGCCATCGAGGCCTCCGACCTCGGCATCACCCCCTCCAACGACGGCATCTCCATCCGCCTGCCCTTCCCCAAGCCCACCGAGGAGCGCCGCCGCGAGCTCGTGAAGGACTGCAACAAGTACGCGGAGGAGGCAAAGATCGCCATCCGCAACGTGCGTCGCGACGCAAACACCCGCGCGGAGAGGGACGAGGAGCTCTCGGAGGACGACGTCGCGCGCGAGAAGAAGTCCATCCAGAAGGTGACCGACAGCTTCGTGGAGAAGGTCGAGGAGATGCTCAAGTCCAAGACCGCCGAGGTCATGGAGATCTAGCTTGATCATCGACCAGGAAAAGCTCGAGGAATACTACGCGAAGCCCCCGGAGGACGTCTCGCTGAGGGACGTTGACCTCTCGAGGGTGCCGCGCCACGTCTCGATCATCATGGACGGCAACGGCCGCTGGGCCCAGGCGCGCGGCCTCAGCCGCCCCGAAGGGCACGTGGCCGGCGTCGACTCCCTGCGCGAGGCCGTCACCACGAGTGTGAGGCTCGGCGTCGACGTGCTCTCGTGCTACGCCTTCTCCACGGAGAACTGGAAGAGGCCGCAGAGCGAGGTCGACCTCCTCATGCACCTCTTCGCGACGACGCTCGTCAGGGAGCTGCCGCTCTTCCACCAAGAGAACGTGCGCCTGCGCTTCTTCGGCGACCTCTCCGCCCTGCCCAAGGAGACCTTCGACGTCTTCCAACAGGGCCTCGACGAGACCGCGGACCACACGGGCATGACCTTCGCCCTGGCCGTCAACTACGGCTCGCGCGCTGAGATTGCCCGCGCCGCGCGGGAGGTCGCCCAGGAGGTGGAGCGGGGGAGCCTGCGCGCCGACGACGTGGACGAGGGGCTTCTCGCCTCGAGGCTCTACACCGAGGGCCTGCCCGACCCCGACCTCCTGATAAGGACCTCCGGCGAGCTTAGGCTCTCCAACTACCTGCTCTGGCAGCTCGCCTACACCGAGTTCTACGTGACTGACCTCTACTGGCCCGACTTCGACCGCTGGGAGTACCTCCGTGCCGTCAGGGCCTTCCAGTCGCGCAGGCGTCGCTTCGGGGGTGTGGAGGCCAAGTGAGCGGGGAAGAGGAACGGCGTCCCTCCTCGGATTCCCCCCAGGAGACGGCGCCTGGCACGACCGGCATAGAGCGGGCGATCAGCTGGCTCGAGCGCAAGCGTCGCTCGAAGGAGGACGCGCGCGTCGCCGGCGAGCTGAGGGGGCAGCTGGCCAGGGGGTGGACCGAGAAGGCCCTGACCCGCACCACCACCGGCGCCATCTACTTCGTCGTGATCGTGGCCGTCCTCTTCTGGGGGCGCGTTCCCACGACGGCGCTGGTCGCCTCGATGGCCTGGCTCTGCTGCTCGGAGTTCTTCCACATGGCGCGCATGGGCGGGCGCATGCCCAACGAGGTCTTTGGCCTCACGGCGTCCGTGCTCTTCCCGCCCGCGGCGCTTCTGCTCGGCACCGAGGGGCTCTTCCTGGTCCTGGTCCTGCTCCTCGTCGCCTGCGCCTTCTGGTACGTCGCGACGCCGCGCGCCAACATATCCGACGTGGCCCTCACGGCCTTCGGGCCGGTCTACACCTCGCTCACGTTCTCCTGCGTCGTGCTCATCCGTAGCACGGACCCCGGCTCCTCGGGAGGCCTCCTCACCTTCGGCGTCATGGGCTCCGTCTGGCTCAACGACGCCATGGCGTACTTCGTGGGGACGCGCTTCGGCAGGCACAAGCTAGCGCCGAGGATCTCCCCGCACAAGAGCTTCGAGGGCTTCTGGGGCGGCCTCGCCTCGAGCGTCCTCGTCTGGTGCCTCCTCGCCCTGCTCGGCGTGAGGGGCGTGACCTACCCCCTCGCCCTTGCCGGCGGCCTCCTGGTCGGTACCATCGCCGTAGTGGGAGACCTCTTCGAGTCGCGCATCAAGCGAGGCGTGGGCGTCAAGGACTCGGGCGACTTCATGCCCGGGCACGGCGGCCTCCTCGACCGCTCTGACTCCATGCTCTTCGGCTGCGTGACGGCCTACCTCGTCCTTCGTATGGGAGGAATCCTGTGAACATATTCGAGGACACGGCCCCGAGCTCCCCTCGGCGCTGGCCTCTGCGCGTCGCCGTCATGGGCGCCTCGGGATCCATCGGGACCCAGACCCTCGACGTGTGCCGCAAGCATCCCGACAAGCTGCGCGTGACCGCGCTCTCCGTCCACTCGTCCTGCGACCTGGCCGTCCGCGCCGCCCGCGAGTTCGGTGCCTCGCACGTGTACGTGAGCGACGAGGGCCACGCCCATGACGCGTCGCTCGAGGGCCTGCCCCGGGGCTGCGAGCTCCGCGTGGGCGGCCGCTCCCTCGAGGAGGTCGCCTGGCTCGACGACGTGGACGTGGTGGTGAACGCCCTCGTGGGCTTCGCCGGCATCCGCCTGGGGCACGAGTCGCTCAGGGCGCACAAGATCCTGACCTACGCGAACAAGGAGTCCCTCGTCGTGGGGGGCGACCTCCTCATGCCGCTCGCCCAGCCCGGCCGTCTCCTTCCCATAGACTCCGAGCACAGCGCCATCTACCAGTGCCTCGTGGGGGAGCGCAGGTGCGACGTCCACAAGGTCTGGCTCACCTGCTCGGGCGGTCCCTTCTTCGGCATGGGCCGCGACGAGCTGGCCAAGGTCACGGCGGCGGACGCCCTCAAGCACCCCACCTGGTCCATGGGGCCCAAGATTACCATCGACTCGGCCACTCTGATGAACAAGGGCCTCGAGGTCCTGGAGGCCCACCACCTCTTCGACGTCGACGTGGACGACGTCAACGTCCTGGTCCACCGCCAGAGCACGATCCATTCCATGGTCGAGTTCTCGGATGGCGTCGTGAAGGCCCAGCTCGGCCCCTCCGACATGCGCATTCCCATACAGTACGCCCTCAGCTACCCCGAGCGCTGGGAGACGCCCTCGGACCGCGTGGAGTACCGCGACCTTCCCGACCTCAGCTTCTCCCGTCCCGACGAGGGGGCCTTCGGCTGCCTGGGCCTCGCCCGTCGCGCGGGACGCGCGGGAGGCACGCTCCCCTGCGTCATGAACGCGGCCAACGAGGTCGCCAACCTCGCCTTCCGCAGGGACGAGTGCGGCTTCCTCGACATCGAGCGCGTGGTCCGCGAGGTCATGGACGCTGCCAGCGTCCAGCCCGTCCAGAGCGTCGAGCAGCTCGAGGAGGTCGACCGCGCGTCCCGCGCGTCCGCGCACCGCGTCCTGGAGGGCTTGCGATGAGCGCCGCCGTCGGGGTCCTCTCGTCCGCGTTCTGGGGCGTCCTCGTGCTCTCGCTCCTCGTGTTCGTCCACGAGGGGGGCCACTTCCTCGCCGCGCGCGCCTGCGGCATGCGCGTGACGGAGTTCTTCCTCGGCATGCCCAGCCGCTGGAGGCTCTCGTGGCGCTCGCCGCGCATCGGCTGCGAGTTCGGCGTGACCCCGCTCCTGCTGGGCGGCTACACGAGGATCTGCGGCATGGAGCCCCTGGAAGACGAGCTCCTGGCCCCCTGCCTCTCCCTGGTGCAGCGGCGGGGCAGGGTCAGCGCGAGGGAGGTGGCGGAGGAGCTGGCCATCGAGGAGGACCGCGCCTATGCCCTCCTGGGCTCGCTCGCGGACCTCGCCGCCATCGCCCCCCTCTATGACCCGGAGCTGGGCGAGAGGCCCGGCCAGGCGGACTGGCCGCAGAGATTCCAGACCCAGCGCCGCGACGCCATGCTCCTCACCCAGTTCGACCGCGGGCACGACTTCGAGGCGACGGGCACGACGGGCGAGGGAGAGGCGCGTCCCGTCGACGACGCGGAGGCCTTCCTCGCAAGCGAGCTCTCCCGCACCTATCACGGCAAGGGGCTTCTCGCCCGCCTGGCCACGCTCGTCGCAGGCCCCCTCGTCAACCTTCTGCTGGCCTTCCTCGTCATCACTGCCGCCCTCTCGCTCGTGGGGGTCGAGGGCGTGGTGGACTCCAACCAGATCGCAGGGGTCACCGCGGGCTCCGCCGCCGAGGCCGCGGGCCTCAGGGGAGGCGACGCGATCGTGGACGTGGCGGGGACTCCCGTGAGCGACTGGAGGTCCCTCTCCGCCGCCTTGGACGCCGCCTTGGGAGCGAAGGAGGACTTCAGCCTGAGCTACCTGCGCGACGGGACGACCTCCACCGTCAGGGTCGAGGTCGGGGAGGGGCTGGGCAGTCTCGGTGTCCTCGCCCAGACCCAGCGCGTCAGGCTGGGGGTGGGCCAGTCCGCCCTGGCGGCCCTCTCGTATGGGCGCGCGGTCGCCCGCTTCGCGCTCGACCTCATCACGCCCGCTCGGACGATGCAGACCCTGCAGGGCACCTCCTCGGTGGTGGGCATATCGGCCATGGCGTCCCAGGCGGCCTCCTCGGGGGCCTATGACCTCGCCCTCTTCGTGGCCATGATCTCCATGTCGCTGGGCTTCATGAACCTCCTGCCCATCCCGCCGCTCGACGGGGGGAAGGTGCTCGTCGAGCTGGTGCAGGCCGCGCTCAGGCGCGAGCTCTCGTCCCGCGCGCAGACGGTCGTGGGCTACCTGGGCATCGCGGTGTTCCTCGTCATCTTCGTCTTCGCGCTCAAGAACGACATCACCCGCCTCGTCATAGGATAGGTGGCAAGCCATGGAAGAGAGAGTCACGGAAGGGCCGGCCGACACCACGGAAGGACGGGCTGGCGCCAAGCCGCGCGCCGCCCGCGAGCTCACGCGCCGGGTCATGGTGGGAGGGGTCCCCGTGGGAGGGGGTGCCCCCGTCTCGGTGCAGTCGATGTGCACCACGAAGACCTCGGACCCCGCCGCCACGCTGTCACAGATAGGGGGCCTCGCCGCCGAGGGCTGCGAGATCATCCGCGTGGCCATCCCCAACGCCGGCGCGCTCGACGGCTTCGGCGAGGTCTGCGCGATGAGCCCCCTTCCCGTCGTGGCGGACATCCACTTCGACCACAGGCTCGCCATCGAGGCCTGCAGGAGGGGTGCCGCGGCACTGCGCATCAACCCGGGAAACATCGGCTCCTTCGAGCGCGTGGACGCGGTGATCGAAGAGGCGGGTTCGGCGGGCATCCCCATCCGCATCGGCGTCAACGCGGGCTCTCTCGACCGCGAGGTCGACCAGAGGCGCGACCTCAGCCTGCCCCAGAAGCTCGTCGCCTCGGCGGAGGCCTTCGTGCGCCACTTCGAGGAGCGCGGCTTCAGGGACGTGGTCCTCTCCGCCAAGGCGCACTCCGTCCCCACGACGCTCGCCACCTACCGCGAGCTCTCGCGCAGGCTGCCCCACGTGCCGCTCCACGTGGGCGTGACCGAGGCCGGCACGCTCCGGCAGGGCACGGTCAAGAACTGCGCCGGCGTGGGGATCCTGCTCGAGCAGGGCATCGGCGACACGCTCAGGCTCTCGCTCACCGCGGACCCCGTCGAGGAGGTGCGCGTCGCCTGGGACCTGCTCTCGGCCCTTGGCATGCGCAGGCTCCACCCCGAGCTCGTGTCCTGCCCCACCTGCGGCCGCTGCCAGGTGGACCTCATCGGCATGGCCGAGCGGGTCTCGGAGCGGCTCCAGGGGGTCGAGGCCCCCATCTCGGTCGCCGTCATGGGCTGCGTCGTGAACGGCCCCGGCGAGGCGCGCGACGCCGACCTGGGCGTCGCCTGCGGCAGGGGCCAGGGGCTCCTCTTCCAGAACGGCGAGCCCATCCGCAAGGTGCCCGAGGGCCAGATCGTCGACGAGCTCTTCCGAGAGATCGAGGAGCGCTACGGCAGCAAGGCTTAGGGACGTTGCCCCTCGTGGGGCGTATCATGTTCTGGTCGACTCGTCCGGAAGCGTCCGGAGCAAGGGCAAGCAAGGAAGGAACGCAGGTTGAGAAGCTACGAGAAGATGTCGAGGCTGTACGCGCCCACCCTGAAGGAGGACCCGGCGGACGCCGAGCTGGCCAGCCATCGCCTGCTCCTGCGCGCGGGCATGATACGCAAGGGCGCGGCGGGGCTCTACAGCTACCTCCCCCTGGCATGGAGGTCCCTTCGCAAGATTGAGGCCATCATCCGCGACGAGATGGAGGCCATCGGCGCACAGGAGATGCAGGTGCCCATCCTCACCGACGGCGAGCTCTGGCGCCAGTCCGGCCGCTGGGCCGCCTACGGCCCCGAGCTCATGCGCATCACCGACCGCCACGACCGCGGCTTCGCCCTGGGTCCCACCCACGAGGAGACCTTCACCGACCTCGTCCGCGACGAGCTGCGCTCCTACAAGCAGCTCCCCGTCACTCTGTACCAGATCCAGGACAAGTTCCGCGACGAGCTTCGGCCCCGCTTCGGTCTCATGCGCGGTCGCGAGTTCATCATGAAGGACGCCTACTCCTTCAGCGCGACCCAGGAGTCGCTGCAGGAGTGCTATGACCAGGAGAAGGCCGCCTACGCCAACGTCTGCGAGCGCTGCGGGCTGCGCGCCCTCCCCGTCGTAGCCGACTCCGGCCAGATCGGCGGGGACACCTCCGTCGAGTTCATGGCCCTGGCGGACGCCGGCGAGGCCGAGCTCGTGTACTGCGACGCCTGCGGCTTCGCCGCGGACACCGAGGCGGCCACGGCGCAGGTCCGCGTCCTCGAGGGTCCGGGGGACGGCGGGCTCCAGAAGGTCGCCACGCCCATCGAGGGCAACATCTCGGCCCTCGCGGCCTTCCTCGGCGTCGAGGAGGCGGCCTGCCGCAAGTCCGTCGCCCTCCAGGCGGAGGACGGGAGCCTGGTCCTGGCCGTCCTCCCCGGAGACCACGAGCTCAACGAGGTCAAGGCCGAGCACGCCTTCGGCCACTACCATATGATGGAGCCGGGGGACCTCGCCCGTGCGGGCCTGGTGGCGGGCTTCATGGGCCCCGTCGGCGTGGCCGAGGGCGTCCGCGTGGTGGCCGACGTCGCCCTGCGCGACTCCACAAGCTGGGTCGTCGGCGCCAACGAGGAGGGCCAGCACCTCCTGGGCGCGCGTCCCGGCCGCGACTTCGAAGTGGACGAGTGGCTCGACCTCGCGAGCGCCCAGGAGGGCGACGCCTGCCCGCGCTGCGGCGCGGCGCTCAAGTCTGCCCGCGGCATCGAGGTGAGCCAGGTCTTCCAGCTGGGCACCAAGTACTCCGAGGCGATGGGCGCCACCTTCGCGGACGAGGACGGCAGGGAGAGGCCCTTCCTCATGGGCTGCTATGGCATCGGCGTGTCGCGCACCCTGGCTGCCGTCGTCGAGCAGCACCACGACGAGCACGGCATCTGCTGGCCCGTCTCCGTCGCCCCCTACGAGGTCGAGGTCATCCCCCTGGACGTGCACGACGGGCTGGTCTGGCCCGTCGCAGACCGCCTTGCCGGCGAGCTCGTCGCCCGCGGGGTCGAGGTCGTGGTGGACGACCGCAAGGAGCGTCCCGGCGTCAAGTTCAACGACGCCGACCTGATGGGCTTCCCCTTCCAGGTGGTCTGCGGCAAGAAGGCCATCAAGAACGGCAACGTCGAGCTCAAGGTCCGCGAGACGGGCGAGCGCAGCGAGGTTCCCATCGAGGAGCTCGCCTCCGTCCTCGCGGGCATGGTCGAGGGGCGAAGGGCCTAGGGGAGAGCCGGTTCTGGGGGAGAGGGACATGGGCTACAGGGAGCTTGCCATCGCCGCGCGCGGCCACATGGGACCGGTCTGCAAGGCCTGCCCGACCTGCAACGGCAGGGCCTGCGGAGGCGGCGTGCCGGGCCCCGGCGCCAAGGGTTCGGGAACCGTCGCCATCCGCAACTTCGAGGCGTGGGAGCGCTGGCGGCTCGTGATGGACACCCTCTATGCCAGCGACGGCAGCGACCCCGACCCATCCTGCGACTTCCTGGGCAGGCGCCTCTCGCTCCCCCTCATGGTGGCCCCGTTGGGAGACGTGCACCGCCACTACGGTGACGAGCTGGACGACCTGGACTACAACGGCATGGTCCTGCGTGCCGCCAAGGCCGAGGGGACTCTCGCCTGGACGGGCGACGGCCTCAGGCCCGAGGTGCACGAGCGCGCCTGTGGCCTCATAGCCGGCCTCGGCGGCGCGGGCATCCCCACCATCAAGCCCTGGTCGATGGGCGCGGTCCTCAAGAAGCTCGAGCCCGCCCTCGCGGCGCACCCCGCGGCGGTCGCCATGGACGTGGACGGCGCGGGGCTGCCCTTCCTCAGGGGTCAGCAGCCTCCCGCGGGTCCCAAGGACGTGGCCCAGCTCCGCGAGCTCGCGGACGCCTGCCACGGGGCGGGCGTCCCCTTCGTCGCGAAGGGCATCCTGGGCCCGCGCGGGGCGCTCAAGGCGCTCGAGGCGGGCGTCGACGCCATCGTGGTCTCGAACCACGGTGGTCGCGTCCTGGACGGGGTGCCCGCCACGGCGGAGGTGCTCCCGTCGGTCGTGGACGCCGTGGGAGGGGAGCTCTGCGTGCTGGTGGACGGCGGCATCAGAAGCGGCGTCGACCTCTTTCGCGCGCTCGCGCTGGGCGCGGACGCGGCGCTGGTCTGCCGCCCCGTGGCCGTCGCCGCCTTTGGAGGAGGGGAGGAGGGCGTGCGCGCGTACCTCGCCCAGCTCAGGGCGGAGCTCGTGGACGCCATGGCGATGTGCGGGGCGCGAGGCGTGGCGGAGGTCACGCGCGACATGCTCCTTGAGGTGTAGGGCCAAGGACCGCGTACCGCCCGCCAAGCCCCGGGCATGCGACTGCCCCCGTAGCCTTAGGGCCACGGGGGCAGCTCTGCGAGGTGACGCCCTTCGGGTCGAGGCGGGACGTCCCTCTCGCCCGACGACGCCCCTTTCCTAGCCCAGGGCCACGTCCAGGGTCATCATGACGGTGAAGCCGAGGGCGAACATGAGCACACCCACGTTGGAGTGCTCCCCCTCGCTCATCTCGGGGATGAGCTCCTCCACCACGACGTACATCATGGCTCCCGCGGCGAAGCTCAGGAGGTAGGGGAGGAGGGGCACGACCTGGCGCGCGGCCATGATGGTGAGGACGGCGCCGATGGGCTCGACCACGCCCGAGAGGAATCCTCCCAGGAAGGCGCGGCCCTTGCTGGCGCCCTCGGCGCGCAGCGGCAGCGAGATGATGGCGCCCTCGGGGAAGTTCTGGATGGCGATGCCCAGCGAGAGCGCGAGCGCGCCGGCGAGCGTTATGCCGGAGTTGCCGGTGAGCCAGCCCGCGTACACGACGCCGACGGCCATGCCCTCGGGGATGTTGTGGATGGTGACGGCGAGCACCATGAGGGTGGTGCGCTGCAGGCGGGTCCTGATGCCCTCCGGCTCGTCGTCCTTCGCTCCAAGGTGCAGGTGGGGGAGGATGCTGTCGAGCAGCAGCAGGAAGAGGGTCCCCGCCCAGAAGCCCACGAGGGCGGGCATGAAGGCGAAGCTGCCCAGGCTGGCGGAGTCGTCGATGGCGGGGATGATGAGGCTCCAGATGGAGGCCGCCACCATGACGCCGGCGGCGAAGCCGGTGAGCGCCCTCTGCACCTCCCGTCCCATCTGCCTGCGGGCGAAGAAGACCATGGCGGCGCCCAGCGTTGTTCCGGCGAAGGGGATGGCGAGCCCCTGTGCTACCTCTGGCATGTGAGTGCTCCTGACGGATGGCGCGTGCAAGATGAGCGGGGCCCGATGGACCCCGCTACAGGCTACCCCTCTGGAGTGGGCGCTATGCCTCGAATTGCGACTAATCTACTGCTATTTTGCCTTCTTCTTCCTGCTGCCGATGCGCTCGAGCGCCGCGGTGTCGCGGCCGGTGGAATAGAGCACGAGCGCTGCCGTCATGACGAGCATGATGAGCAGCAGGTGCAGGGGGAGGCGCGGCGCCTTCTGGGGCGGGACCACCACGACGAAGGAGCAGAAGAGGCTCACAAGCAGCGAGATGGAGGCCGCGTCGCGCACGCGCTGCCCCACGGCGACGCCGCCCAGCATCGTGAGGCAGTGGATGCCCAGCACGATGGAGCTGGCGGACCCCACCGCAAACGCCCATCGGGCCGCGAGCAGCGGCGTCTGGGTGAGCGAGAGGACGGCCAGGAAGAGACCCATGGCGCCCAGTGCGATGGCGGCGATGGCGACGTACTTGATCTTGTTGAGGTTTGCGCTCATGTGACCTCCGGAGCGGTCGGGAAATACGGACTCGAGCTGCAAGTGTACTAGCCGAGGGGAAGGCTGGGGTCCGAGCCGGGGCCCCAAACGGGCGGACGGTAGCAGTAGGGGCCGCACAGCCCATTCCTGGTTTGCGCGGCCCCTCGACGCGAGCAGGCCTTTCGCGGAATCGCGCGCAGGCTTCCCTTGGTTTGCGCGCGAGCGCTAGGGGGCTAGTCCCTCTGGGTCTCTTTGTCGTAGGTCGGGAGGTCGGGGTCCATCGCGGCGGCGACGACCTCGTCGTGGTTGTTCCTCTCCTCGCCGGTCGTGGCGTCGGTGTAGCTCACGTAGGCCACGCCCTCGTCCATGAGGAGCCTCACGTCCTTGGCGTTTGCGAGGTCAACGCCCCTGACGAGGAAGTAGCTGTCGGGACCGACGCCGAGTCTGAGGTCGTAGCTGCCGGCCCCCTGGACCGATTCGTAGGCGAGGGTCTTGGTGTCGCCGTCCGCGAGGTCGACCCCGTCGAAGCTGTTCGTCGCGTCGAAGTCCTGGGCGGCGGCGTCCTTGACGGCGACGGAGCTGATGTCGAAGCCGAGGGAGTTGGTGAGAGACACGAGCGTGTCTCCCTTGCCCATGTCTGCCGTGACGGTGGCTTGGGTGTCCTTGCCCTCGTCGCCGGTAGCCGAGCCGTCTTTTCCGTCCGTCGCTTTGGAGTCCTTGGATTCCGTCTGCTGGGCGTCACTTTCGGCGGGCGTCGCAGGCTGCTGCTGGTCGCAGCCTGCGAGTGTCAGGGGGCTCAGGGCCAACAGTCCCGCCAGGGCGATGCTGGCGGCGCGGGGCGCGAGCACGTTCCTTCTCATCCGTGTCCTCCTTGGGCGTTCGGTCTGGGCTGGTCGATCAGAAGCCGGCCTGCGCGGCCTCGTAAAGGCCCTTGGCGAGGGCGCGTGCGACCTTGTCCCGGTTTGCCATGTACTGGCGCATGTCGTAGGGGTTCGTGACGAAGCAGATCTCGAGCAGGGTCGCGGGAAGGCCGTCGTTGCGACCGCTCACCACGGCCAAGTCTGCGCTCCGTGCGCCCCTATTGCGCAGGCCCGTGGAGGCGAGCTGCGCGTGCATGATGGACTGGAGCCGGGCGGAACGCGGGTTGGGCACGCTCTCGTGGCGGTAGCTCTCGTAGCCGGTGGCGCGCGCGCCCTCGCCGGCGTTGAAATGGATTGAGACCAGCGAGGTGCAGCCGCGGCTCTTGGCGTCTGCCTGGCGTCCGGAGTAGTCAACGAGTGACGGACCGGCATCCCCATTGTTGTAGACGCGTAGGCCATAGAGCTCGCGGGCGTACTTTGCGACCCTCGCGGTGAGGTCGTGGGTCAGGTCTGCCTCGTCGTATCCGTTGCCCTGTGCGCCTGGGTCCCACTTGGTCGGCCTGTTGCTCTGCCAACCGTGCCCGGCATCCAGATAGATGTAGCTCGTCTCCTTGGGGTCGATGGCGTAGCCGGCCGCCAGTGCGTACCAGCCGATGCCCTCGGCGTGCCAGCCCAGCCTGACCAGGCTGTCGTTCTCTTCCTCGCTGGTCGTGAAGTTGTGAGCGCCCGCCTTGGCGTTGGGGTTGTACTGGCGCAGCAGCGCGACGGTCTCGCCGGAGTCCGAGTACCAGCCTATGCCCTCGTCGTGCCATCCCAGCCTGACGAGGTCGTCGCGCTCTTCGGCGCTGGTGGTGTAGTGGTGGTCGCCCGCGTTGGGGTTGTAGAGGCGATAGACCGGGACGTTTGAGGTCTCTGGCGCGACCCAGCCGACGGATTCGAGCCTCCATCCCAGGGAGCGCAGGTTCGCCACCTCCTCCGCGTTGCTGGTGTAGAAGTGCTCGCCCGAGTTGGGGTTGTAGAGGCGCATCATCTCGATCGACTTGACGGATGCGGTCTTGGCGAGCTTGCGAAGCTGCAGGGGCGCCTCGTCGCGCACGACCTGCGCCTTGCTCGCCACGAGCTCGTCTACGTTCGTGGTCTTGGAGAGCTCCTCGAGTTCGGCCATGGTCGAGCCGCTGCCGTCATCAGCGCCATCGCCGGAGGCGGGCGTCTGCTCGGCGGCTTTGGTGGTGGGCTCCGCTTTGGTCGCCTCCTGCTGGTCGGTCTTCGTCCCGTCGCCTGCGGGCGCGGAGCCTACCTCGGCGTCCGTTGCCTGTGCCTCGTTCTCGTCGGCAGGGGCGGGCGACTTGGCTTCCTCGGGGAGAGGCGCCTCCTGGGCGGGAAGCGCAAGCTCCTGCGGAGCCGCAGCCTCACCCGCGTCCTCCGCATCCAGCATGGGCGCGGACGTCTCCGCCTGCTCGGCCGTGGTCTCCCCAGCTACCACGTTCTGTCCCTCCGTGGGCTCGCCCGCCCAGGCGGGCGTCACGCCCATGCCCAGCACGGCCGTGAGTGCCAGGGCGAGGAGGGCCCTTCCTCTCTTCTTGCTCAGTTCCATCTAACCATCCGTTTCGTCGTCGGCGCCGGCAGTCCTGGCGTCGAGCTGCTAAGCCTTGTAGTTGGCGAGCTCGTTCATGAGCGAGGCGATGTCCGTGCCATAGGTCTTGCCGGGAACCGCCCACCTTCCGCCCAGGTCATACACGGTGGGCGCCACGCCGCGGCTCACCAGGCCAAAGCGCGGGTCGACCTGCGCGTTGACGAGGGGTTCTGTCGAGGCATAGGCCTTGAGGTGCTGTACCTGGGCGCGAAGCCCCTCTCGCACGTTGGCGAAGTAGGCGCCCCTCACGCCGTCCCCCGTGGTGCCGATGCCGGCGTAGTTGTACTGCTCGGGAATCACGTCCCCGCCATAGCGCAACCAGCCGGTCTCGATCATGGACTGGCAGAAGACGACCTCGGCACGCACGCCCTCGGCGGCGGCCTCCTCGCAGAGAATCCTCGTGAAGTCCTCGATCGTGGCCGCCCCTCCCTTCGCTTCGATGCTCGTGGGATAGCTGCCGCCCTTGGACTTGAACCAGGACGCCATCCTCTGCGGTGACACGTCGCTCACCCCCATGATGGCCCCGTCGACGGCGGGCTTCCCCTCGGCCACGGCGTACCAAGCCACGCCCTCGGCGTTCCAGCCGGCATTGACCAGGTTGTCGTTCTCGGCGCTGCTGGTCGTGAAGTTGTGCGCGCCCGCCTTTGCGTTGGGGTTGTACTGGCGCAGGACGGCGACGGACTTGTTGTCGCTGGAGTACCAGCCCACTCCCTCGTAGTTCCAGCTCTTCTCGACCAGGACGTCCCTCTCCTCGACGCTTGTCGTGTAGTGGTGGTCGCCCGCGTTGGGGTTGTAGAGGCGATAGACCGGCGTCGAAGACTTCTGGGGCGCCACCCAGCCGGAGCCCTCGTGGCGCCATCCCAGGCTGACGAGCCCGCTGGCCTCGGAGGTGTCTGCGGTGTAGAAGTGCTCGCCTGAGTTGGGGTTGTAGAGGCGCTGCATGTCGATGGAGGCGCCGGAGTTCTGCGCGAGGGCGGGGGAGGCCGCTGCCATCCCGATTGCGAGCGCGAGACAGGCGGATGCCGCCGCAAGCGCGACGCTTGTGCCGGGGGCATGCTTCATGGCGATGTCCTTTCGATAGGCTTAGGCTGAACATTCTAGCAGCGGCATGGTCGAATGCCCTTGACCTGCGCTTTTGTGCGTAAGAGCCACACGTATTTTTCAGTTGTGTGGATATGCCGATTGTGTACGACTCCGCATGGCATGGGGCGGGGGTCGTGCATCGCATATGTCACGCACAAGCTGCTCGTGGTCTGCGCGCCAATTCCCAACGACCTGGTGTTATGCGCCTTTCCCGCGCAAGCCACATGCCATTTGCGCGAGAGGCTGCCGCAACGGGCCGTGCGGACGCGCACCAACGCGCGACCCGAACTAGCCTCCCATATCGCGGCGCGTCCGTCCTGGCAGGCCCCTAGCTGCTCTTTGAATTGCTGTTTTCACCAACATATTGTGCGTGGCACAAAATCAGCAACGAGATGTTGCATGCGCTCGCATGTCCTGGGGCCAAGATATGCTATTGTCACTGGGTCAATTAATCGCGCACGCCCCATCTGCGCCGCAACAACGGGAGCAACGATGCAGATAGTCAAGAGAAACGGCTCGACGGAGGAATACGACCCCTCCAAGGTCGGCCGCGCCATCCAAAAGGCCTTCGCCGCCACGTCGGCCCAGCTCGCCGGGGACGAGCTCGAGGCCCTCGTCACCGCGGTCGAAGCCCGCATGGCCGAGGAGGGCGCCACCACGGTCGAGCAGGTCCAGGACCTCGTCGAGGAGGCGCTCATGCGCGAGGGGCACTTCGCGCAGGCCAAGGCCTACATCCTGTACCGCTCCCGCCGCAGCGAGCTTCGCCAGCAGCGCCGGGAGATCGTGCGGCTCGTGGGTGACGAGGGCCTCTCGCCCGTGATCGCCCGCATCCAGCACGACTTCCTGGACGAGGAGTACGCCACGGCGTCGCTCCTCGGCCGCTTCCGCGGCTTTCTCACCGACGAGCTCGATGCCGACGGTCGCCTTGACGCCCTGGTGCGTGCCGCGGTGGAGCTCACCAGCAAGGACACCCCCAAGTGGAGCTACGTTGCCGCACGCATCCTCGCCTACGGACACCACCGCAGGGTCGCGGCCCTCATGGCGGGTCGCTCCGCGGGCTCCTTCTATGACAAGCTGCGCCTTCTCACCGACCTCGGGCTCTATGGCGAATACATCCTCGAGGGCTATACCAGGGCAGAGATAGACGAGGCCCAGGCGCTCGTCGACGACTCCCGTGACGACCTCTTCGACTACGCGGGCATGGACCTGGTCCTGCGCCGCTACGTCATCCGCTCCTTCGAGGGGGAGGCGCTGGAGACCCCGCAGGAGATGTTCCTGGGCATCGCCCTGCACCTGGCCCTGCGCGAGGACCCCGGCGTCCGGCTTGGGTGGGTCGCCCGCTTCTATGACATGCTGAGCCAGCTCAAGGTGACCATGGCCACGCCCACGCTCTCCAACGCGCGCAGGCCCCAGCACCAGCTCTCGAGCTGCTTCATCGACACGGTGCCGGACTCCCTCGAGGGCATCTACCGCTCGGTCGACAACTTCGCGCAGGTCTCGAAGTACGGTGGCGGCATGGGCATGTACCTGGGCAAGGTGCGCGCGGCGGGCGGCTCGATCCGCGGCTACAAGGGCGCCGCGGGCGGCGTCGTACGCTGGATCCGCGTGATCAACGACACGGCCGTGGCGGTGGACCAGCTGGGCGTGCGCTCGGGCGCCGTCGCGGTCTACCTCGATGCCTGGCACCGCGACCTGCCGGAGTTCCTGCAGCTGCGCACCAACAACGGCGACGAACGCATGAAGGCCCACGACGTCTTCCCCGCGGTCTGTTACCCCGACCTCTTCTGGAGGATGGCCAAGGAGGACATGTCGCAGGAGTGGCACCTCATGGACCCGCATGACGTCCTGACCGTCAAGGGCTATGCCATCGAGGACTACTTCGGCGACGAGTGGGAGAGGCGCTACCTCGACTGCGTGGCGGACCCCCGCATCCCCAAGCGCAGCATGCCCATCCGCGAGGTCGTGCGCCTGATCCTGCGCTCCGCGGTGGAGACGGGCACGCCCTTCGCCTTCATGCGCGACACGGTGAACCGGGCCAACCCCAACCCGCACGCGGGCATGATCTACTGCTCCAACCTCTGCTGCGAGATCGCCCAGAACACCTCCGCCATGGAGTCCGTCTCGCGCGAGGTCGTCACCTCGGACGGTGACACCATGGTGGTGAGCACCACGCGCCCGGGGGACTTCGTGGTCTGCAACCTCGCGTCCCTCTCGCTCGGCCGCATCGACGTGGAGGACGACGCCGAGCTCAGGCAGACCGTGCGCTCCGTGGTGCGCGCGCTCGACAACGTGATCGACCTCAACTTCTACGCGCTGCCCTATGCGAGGATCACCAACCACCGCTACCGCTCCATCGGCTTGGGCGTGAGCGGATACCACCACATGCTGGCCAAGCGCCACGTCAGGTGGGAGAGCGAGGAGCATCTGGAGTTCGTGGACGACGTCTTCGAGCGTATCAACCGCCACGCCATCGAGGCCTCGAGCGACCTCGCCGCGGAGAAGGGCGCCTACGAGCTCTTCGAGGGCTCCGACTGGCAGACCGGCGCCTACTTCGACAAGCGCGGCTACGTCGGAGGCGAGTGGGACGTGCTGCGCGCCCGCGTGGCCGGGCAGGGCATGCGCAACGCCTACCTCCTGGCCGTCGCCCCCACCAGCTCGACCTCGATCCTCTCGGGAACCACGGCGGGCCTCGACCCCATCATGAGGCGCTTCTTCCTCGAGGAGAAGAAGGGCATGATGCTGCCGCGCATCGCCCCCGAGCTCAGCGTGGGCACCTACTGGTACTACAAGCCCGCCCACCTCATCGACCAGAGCTGGTCGGTGCGCGCGGCGGGCGTGAGGCAGCGCCACATCGACCAGGCGCAGTCCATGAACCTCTACATCACCAACGAGTTCACCATGAGGCAGGTGCTCGCCCTCTACGTCGAGGCCTGGGAGCGCGGCGTCAAGACCGTCTACTACGTGCGCTCCAAGTCCCTCGAGGTGGAGGAGTGCGAGAGCTGCTCGTCGTAGTGGGCGCGCCCCGTCAGACTCACGGGTCGCCCGGAGCGTATATTCTTGCCGTGCCGCTTCGCTACGCCAGCATCGCTTCATCACGCCAAACAGAAAGGCAGGCCATGGCCATAGAGAAGTCCAGCGCCCTCGTGCGCAAGGTGCTCTTCAATCCCCAGGGGGACATCGAGGTCCGCGACCGCCGCATGATCGGCGGCAACACCACCAACCTCAACGACTTCAACAACATGCGCTACGGCTGGGTGAGCGACTGGTACCGCCAGGCCATGAACAACTTCTGGGTCCCGGAGGAGATCAACCTGGCCCAGGACGTGAAGGACTACCCGCGCCTCAGCGAGGCAGAGCGCAGCGCCTACGACAAGATACTGAGCTTCCTGGTGTTCCTGGACTCCCTCCAGAGCGCCAACCTCCCCAACGTGAGCGCGTACGTCACGGCAAACGAGGTCAACCTCTGCCTGGGCATCCAGACCTTCCAGGAGTGCGTGCACTCCCAGAGCTACTCCTACATGCTCGACACGATCTGCTCGCCCGAGAAGCGCAACCAAATCCTCTACCAGTGGCGCGACGACGAGCACCTTCTGAGGCGCAACACCTTCATCGGCGACAACTACAACGAGTTCGTCGAGCACCAGGACGCGCGTGCCTTCCTGCACGTGGTCATGGCCAACTACATCCTCGAGGGCGTGTACTTCTACTCGGGCTTCATGTTCTTCTACAACCTGGCTCGCAACGGCAAGATGCCCGGCAGCGCCCAGGAGATCCGCTACATCAACCGCGACGAGAACACCCATCTCTGGCTCTTCCGCAACATCATCGGCGAGCTCCAGAAGGAGGAGCCGCAGCTCTTCGACGAGCGGATGGTCGCGGAGCTGCGCGCCATGCTCGAGGAGGGCGCGCGCCAGGAGGTCGCCTGGGGCCGCTATGTCATCGGCGACCAGATTCCTGGCCTCACGGGCGACATGGTGGAAGGCTACGTGCGCTACCTGGGCAACCTCCGCTGGAACGCCCTGGGCTACGGCTACCTCTTCGAGGATGCGCGCCACGAGCCGGAGGACATGGCCTGGGTCAGGCAGTACTCCAACGCCAACATGGTGAAGACGGACTTCTTCGAGGCCCGCTCCACGGCCTACGCCAAGTCCACGGCCCTGGTCGACGACCTGTAGGGGATGTCGTTGCTCTCGCCAGAGTCACAAGGGGGGAAGAGCGGTCTTCGGGTCGAGCTGCCCCTCCTCATAAACGACCAGGAGGTTCTCGCGAGTTATGCGCGCGAGGACGTGGAGGGTCTCTTCCTGCCCTTCCTGCGCGAGCTGACCTCGCTTCGCGACGAGGCGCGGGCAGGCGGCAAGCGGGTCGTGGCCTTCCTGGCAGCGCCTCCCGGCGCGGGCAAGTCCACGCTCGCGAGCTTCCTCCAAGGGCTTTCGTGCGGGCGAGAGGGGCTGGCTCCCCTGCAGGCGCTGGGAATGGACGGCTTCCACCGGCCCAACGTCTGGCTCGACGCCCACCACCTGGGGGACGACCCTGCCGCCCCGTCCCTGAGGAGCGTAAAGGGCGCGCCCCAGACCTTCGACGTCGAGGCGCTGGAGGCGACGCTGCGTCGCCTCAGGGCGGGGGAGCGCCTGCGCTGGCCTAGCTACAGCCGGGCGACCCACGACGTCTGTGCGGAGGGGCCCTGGGTCGAGAGCGAGGTCGTGCTCGTGGAGGGCAACTACCTGCTGCTGGACGAGCCTGGCTGGAGGGGGCTGCGCGAGCTCTGCGACGTCTCCGTCATGCTGCGGGAGGACTCTGAGGTCCTGCACCGGCGGCTCGTCGCGCGCAAGGTGGCCGGTGGCTCCACGCCCAAGGAGGCGGAGGCGCACTACCAGAGGAGCGACCGCAGGAACGTCGAGCTCGTGCTGGGCCACAGCCTCCCCGCCGACCACACCTGGCATCTGGGCTGACCCCTCGCTCGACCCCGGCGCCGCTCTTCTCGACGCGCTCCCCAGCTCCACTCCATCCCTCAGCTCCATGCCGCCCACCGTCATCCCGTCCAACCCCGCCCCCCAGCTCCCGCCCCCAGCTCCTACTCCCGTATCCAGCTCCGTTCTCTATGCCTTTCTCTGAAATTGCCCTAACAAAAGGCCAGTTGACGCCTCGACGAAGTCAGAGAGTTGCATAGAGAACGGGGGAGAGGCGCGTCAGAGTCAGGAAGTTGCATAGAGAACGGGGAGAAGGGCGGCAATTCTCCCTTGAAACAACTAGTTAGGTATAAATTGCCGCGTTCGGGGGAGAAGGACACCAGTCGACAAGAGAAGGACACCAGTCGACAAGAGAAGGACACCAGCCAACGGAATCCGGCCAGTCCGAAGGGAGCGTGACCATCCATGCCAAGCGCCGACGACTACCTCTTCGCTGCCCTGAGCAGGGCCCGCAACCGCATCTTCCGCGAGAGCGCGGCGGAGGTCCGTCCCTCCGGCCTCACACTCACCCAGTTCGAGGTACTCGAGGCGCTGGACGCGCACGGTCCCCTCTCCATGGGCGGGATCCAGGCGGCCATCTTCGGCACCCAGGGCAACGTGCCCCTCGTGGCACGCAACCTCGAGCGCGACGGACTGGTGAGCCTGGGCCGTTCCGACACGGACGCACGCGTGCACATGGTGAGCCTCACCGAGGCGGGCCGCACCCTCGTGCGCGCGACCTACCCACGGGTGATGGGGGCCATCGGCAGGCGGTTCTCTGCATTGGACGAAGGCGAGAAGCGCCAGCTCTGGCTGCTTCTGAGCAAGGTGGCCCGTGACGACGGTCGCGGGCAGAGGGAGGAATCATGACAGCACGAAACGAGGCCACGCCCAACGGTGCGGCGGAGGCCACGCCCAACGCGGCCACGACCGAGCCCGCTGCGTACACCGGACGCGGAAGGATGCCCGCCATCTTCGTGGGCCACGGCGACCCCATGATCGCCCTGCGTCACGACGAGCTCACGGAGGGCATGTCACAGCTGGGCCGGAGGGTGGTCGAGGAGTTTGGCACGCCCAGGGCCATCCTCATGGCGTCCGCGCACTGGTACACGCATGGAAGCTGGGTCCAAAGCGCCGAGAGGCCCCGCCAGATCTATGACATGTACGGCTTCCCTGACGAGCTCTATGCCCTCAAGTACGAGCCCTCGGGCCATCGCGCGCTCACCGACGCCGTCCTTGCCACCAAGGGCATCGAGGTCGCGGCGAGCGACAACTGGGGCATCGACCACGGGACCTGGGCGCCCCTCGTCCACATGTTCCCGGGGGCAAAGATCCCCGTCGTCCAGATTTCCGTCAACGGCGACGAGGACGCCCGCTACGCCTACCGGCTGGGCCAGGGGCTTGCCCACCTCCGCGACGAAGGCTACCTCGTCATGGGCTCCGGCAACGTGGTCCACAACCTCTACGAGGCCGACTGGCACAACCCCGGCGGCACGCCCCAGGCCCAGCGCTTCGAGGCCCGCGTCACCGCGGCCGTCGAGGGGCGCGACGACGATGCGGTCCTCTCGTACGCAAGCCTCCCCGACGCGGACTACGCCGTTCCCACGCCGGACCACTTCCTCCCGCTGCCCTTCGTAATGGGTGCCGCAGAGGGCGAGAGCCCCCTGGTGTTCAACCACAAGATCAACCTGGGGTCCATGGCCATGACGGGCTACGCCTTCGGCATGGGTGGGCAGGGGTAGCCCTCGGACGGACACGACTGGCCGGCTGCTCGCTCGCGGCCGACCGCCGCGCCCCCTGTCGGAGCATCTCCGGTCGGGGGCGTGTCCTGTGCTAGGCTCGACTGGATGCAGGGGCCAGGCCGTGAGTCCGGGGGAGGAAGCGTGATCGAGGCATATCGCACCGAGAATCGCGTGACCTCCCGCGTGGAAGACATGGGGGACGGCGCGTGGGTCCGCCTCTGCGCGCCCACGCTCGACGAGGTCGACCTCGTCGCTAGGACCTTCGACCTCGAGCGCGACGACGTCCTCGCTGCCATCGACCCCGAGGAGAAGGCGCGCGTCGAGTACGAGTACGAGGACGACTCCCTGCTCATCCTCGTCGACGTCCCCTCGGCGGGGGAGACCCACGGCGAGCGCGCCCGCAACACCGTGCCCCTCTGCATCATCCTCACCAAGTCCAACGTGATCACCATCTGCTCCGAGCGCTTCGCGCTCCTGGACGACTTCTCGTCCGGCAAGGTGAGGGGCTTCTCCACCTGGAGGCACAGTCGCTTCGTCTGCACCATCCTCCTGCGCCTGGGCGTCTTCTACCAGCAGGTCCTGGCAGACATCGACCGTCGCCGCCTCGCGCTCGAGGGCCGCATGGACCGCTCCATCAGCGAGGCCGACCTCTTCTCCCTCCATGGGCTCGAGTTCTCGCTGGTGTACCTCTCCACCTCCCTGCAGGGAAACGCCAACGCCCTGGGAAGGCTCAGGCGCTGTCCGCGGCTCCTGCGCCACGAGGGCCTGGACGAACTCCTCGAGGACGCCATCGTGGAGCACCAGCAGGCACTCGAGATGGCCCAGATCTACCGCAACGTGATCGACGGCACGCGCGACCTCATGTCGTCCGTCATGGACCTGCGCCTCAACGACGTGATGCGACGCCTCACGGTGATAACGGTCGTCCTCTCCATCCCCACCATCGTCTCGGGCTTCTATGGCATGAACGTGAGCGACGAGTGGATGCCGCTCGCCAACGTGACGCATGGCTTCACCATAATCTGCGTCGTCACAGCCCTCGTCTGCGTGCTCATCATGTGGCTGCTCAAGAAGAGGCGCGTCTTCTAGGCGCGTTGCAGGTCCGTCACGTCGAAGGTCCCTCTCCATGGGTTTCGCCGGCTCCGCCGCCCTCGACGCGACCGATCCTCTCTCATGCTTACCCAAAGGTGCCTACTTCCCGCCACGACGCGCAGGCAGGAGAATCGTACCCAGGGGAGGACCTTGGAACGGGGGAGAGATGCAGGCCACGGAGCTGCTTCAGATGCTGAGGGACATGCGGGACGTCTGCTTCGCGACGGTGGACGAGAGGGGACTTCCACAGGTTCGCGTCATAGACGTGATGCTCGTGGAGGACGGCAGGCTCTACTTCTGCACCGCGCGCGGCAAGGACTTCCATGCTCAGCTGCTGCGCTTCCCGCAGGTGGCGATAGCCGGCCTCAACGGACAGTGGCAGTCCGTACGCCTCAGCGGCGAGGCGAAGCGCCTTCCCGATGCCCTCCAGAGGCAGACGATAGACCGCATCTTCGAGCAGAACCCCTCCATGGAGGGCGTGTATCCTGGCGAGAGTCGCTACGTCCTCGAGGCATTCTTCCTCGACTCCGGCTAGCTGGAGCTCTTCGACTTGGGTCGCGAGCCCGTCTTCAGGCAGAGCTTGGCCCTGGGCGGCGGCGCCGTGCGTGAGAGGGGCTTCCAAATCACGGACGCCTGCATGGGCTGTGGCAGCTGCCAAAGGTCGTGTCCCCAGAAGTGCATCGAGGCGGGGGAGCCCTTCCTCATCCGCCAGGAGGCCTGCCTGCGTTGCGGCCGCTGCTTCGAGCTCTGCCCCGTCTCGGCCATCGAACGCAGATAGGAGCACCATGATCGCGTCCATGTGGAGCCTGCTCGCGGAGCGTCGCGACTTCTTCGCCCAACTGGCACTCGAGCACCTCGCGATATCCGGCGTTGCCATCGCGGTGGCGCTCGTCCTGGGCGGCCTCTTCGGTGGCCTCATGGCGGAGCACCAGCGCATGGCGAAGCCCTCGCTCGCCCTGGTCAACTTCCTCTACACCATCCCCTCCATCTCCCTCTTGGGCTTCCTCATCCCCTTCTCGGGAGTGGGCAACGTCACGGCGGTCATCACCCTCACCATGTATGCGCTGCTCCCCATGGTGCGGGCGACCTACACCGGTCTCAGCAACATAGACCCCACGCTCATCGAGGCGGCCCGCGGTATGGGCTCGACCGACGGGCAGATCATGCGGCGCGTCAAGCTGCCCCTCGCCCTGCCCTACGTGATGAGTGGCATACGCAGCATGGCGACCATGACCATCGCCCTGGCGGGCATCGCCTCGTTCATCGGAGCGGGTGGGCTCGGCGTGGCCATCTACCGGGGCATCACCACCAACAACGCCGCCATGACGATGGACGGCAGCCTGCTTACGGCCCTGCTCGCCCTGCTCGTCGACATGGTGCTGGGCTTCGTGGAGCGCAGGGTGGGCATGCGCGGCACCAAGGGGAGGGCGACCAACAGGAGGATGGCTGCCACCTTTGCCGCCGTCGTGGTCGTCGGAGCGCTCGTGGGCGTCGTGCGCGCGTTGGCTCCCGCCACGAGCCCCGCCATTCGCGTCGCCACGAAGCCCATGACCGAGCAGTACGTCATGGGGTACATGCTCAAGGACCTCATCGAGCATGACAGCGGCCTCACCGTCGAGCTCACCGAAGGCGTGGGCGGCGGCACCTCCAATATCGAGCCCGCCATGGAGTCCGGTGAGTTTGACATCTACCCCGAGTACACGGGCACCGCCTGGAACGCCGTGCTCAAGAAGGAGGGAGCCTACTCCGAGGGGCTCTTCGACCAGCTGCGGCAGGAATACGCGGACAGGCTCGGCTTCGAGTGGCTGGGCATGTACGGCTTCAACGACACCTATGGCCTGGTGGTGCGCAGGGAGGTCGCCGAGCGCTATGGCATCAGCAGCTACTCCGACCTCGCGCACGTTGCCGGCCAGCTGAGGCTGGGGGCAGAGTACGACTTCTTCGAGCGCGAGGACGGCTACCGGGCGCTGTGCGACGCCTATGGCATGAGCTTCGGTAAGACCATGGACCTGGACATAGGCCTCAAGTACCAGGCGCTCGCCGAGGGCCAGATAGACGCCATGGTCGTGTTCACCACGGACGGCCAGCTGAGCACGTCCGACGCCGTGGTCCTCGTGGACGACAGGCGCTTCTTCTCCTCCTACCTCTGCGGAAACGTGGTGCGCAGCCAGGTGCTGGAGGAGCACCCCGAGCTTCGCCAGATCCTCTCGAAGCTCGACGACACCATCACGGACGAGGACATGTCGGCCATGAACCACGCGGTCGAGGGCGAGGACAGGGAGCCCGAGGACGTCGCCCGCGAGTTCCTCGAGAGGAAGGGCCTGCTGCAATGAGCGAGCTTGTCGAAGAGAGGGACGTCGCCATACGCTTCGAGCACGTCAGCAAGGAGTACGAGGGAAAGGTCGTGGTCGACGACGTCTCCCTGGACATAGGCCGTGGGGAGTTCGTCTGTCTCATCGGATCGTCGGGCGGCGGCAAGACCACCCTCCTCAAGATGGTCAACGGCCTGGTCGAGCCGAGCTCTGGCAACGTCATCGTGGACGGTCGCAACGTGCGCGGACAGGACCTCGTTCTTCTCAGGCGCAACATTGGCTACGCCATCCAGGGCAGCGTGCTCTTTCCCCACATGAACGTGGAAGAGAACATCTCCTACGTCCCCCGCCTGTGGAACGGGGATGACCGCGAGCGGACGAGGGGGGCTGTCCGCAAGTGGATGGCCATCGTAGGCCTCGACGAGGGGCTGCTGGACCGCTACCCCGACGAGCTCTCGGGTGGGCAGCAGCAGCGCGTGGGCATAGCGCGCGCCCTTGCGGCCTCGCCGGACATCCTGCTCATGGACGAGCCCTTCGGGGCGGTGGATGCCATCACGCGCTCCCAGCTTCAACGCGAGCTGAGGCGCATCTTCGACGAGACGGGCATCACCGTCGTCTTCGTGACGCATGACATAGGCGAGGCCCTGCGCCTCGCGACGCGGATAGCGGTGGTAGACGGAGGCGTGCTGCAGCAATATGACGAGCCCGACGAGCTCGTGACGCATCCCGCCACCGACTTCGTTCGCCAGCTGGTCGCGAGCAGATAGGGGGACCCATGAGGGTGCCAGACACGATGAGGGCGATCGTCATTCGCAAGCCGGGAGGACCGGAGAGGCTGGTGGAGGAGGAGCTTCCGGTTCCGGAGCCGCGTCCAGGCTGGTCACTCGTGCACGTCATGGCCCGTGGCCTCAACCACTCCGAGGTCTTCACGCGCAAGGGCTCTCGCCCTCGGTGCGCTTCCCTCGCGTGCTGGGCATCGAGTGCGTGGGCGAGGTCGCCATCAGCACGGACGAGGTCCGCCTGCCCGTGGGCCAACGCGTCGTCTCCCTCATGGGCGAGATGGGACGCGCCTTTGACGGCAGCTACGCCGAGTATGCGCTCATCCCCAACGACCAGGCCTATCCCGTGGAGTCGTCGCTTCCCTGGGAACTGCTTGCCGCGATACCCGAAACCTACTACACCGCCTTCGGGTCGCTTGGAAACCTGCGCTTGGAGGATGGGCAGGCCGTGCTCGTCAGGGGCGCGACGAGTGGGGTGGGCATCGCGTTCGCGCGTCTCGCGCGGGCGGCGCTTCCGCATCTGCGGCTCCTGGGGAGCACGAGGACGACGACGAGGATGGCAGCTCTGCTCGAGGAGGGCTTCGATGAGGCCGTGCTCGACGAGGGTGGGCGCCTGCGCCTGGAGGGTCGCCCGCTCGACCGCGTGCTCGAGCTCATAGGTCCCGCGACGCTCCAGGACAGCTGCCTGCACCTGCGCAGGGGTGGCATCGTCTGCAGCACGGGCCAGCTCGGCGGCGTGTGGTACATGGACGGCTTCGACCCCATCGTCGACCTTCCGCCCAACGGCTACCTCACGAGCTTCTATTCGGGCAACGTGGACCAGGGCCGCCTGGATGAGCTTCTCTCCTTCGTGGAGGCCCACAAGCTGGACGTTGCACCTGTGCGCGTATTCACGCTCTCCCACATGGCCGAGGCCCACTCTTTCCTCGAGGGCGAGAGGGGCTTTGGGAAGGTCGTCGTGGTGAACGACTAGGAACGGAAGGCGTCCGGGACTCGCACGCCAGCAGAAGGGGCATACTGTTTCGACGTCAGGTCAAAAATCGTCGGAAGTGTGTCGCATGGGCTTTCTGCTGCTGTTCCTGCTCGCGCTCGTCGTGAGCTCCATCGGGTTCCGCAAGTTCGTCTGGTTCATCTCGCTGGGTTACGGCTTCTCCATCGCCGCCCTGGGCGTGGCGCTGCTCGTGAGCTTTGGCCCCGCGGCCAACCCCGTCTCGCTCTTCATGTGCCTGCTCCTCGTGGCCTATGGCCTCAGGCTGGGCGTCTACCTGCTGCTGCGGGAGCGTCGCAGTGCCGCCTACAACAAGGTCATGGCGACGCAGGTCAACGACGGGTCCGGCCTGTCAAGGCCCGTTCAGGCGCTCGTCTGGGCGACGGTGGCCCTCATGTACGCCTGCCAGGTCTCTCCCGTGCTCTTCCGCCTGCAGGCGCGCGCGGGCTTCGACGCCCTGACCGTCGTGGGCGCGGCAGTCATGCTCGCGGGCATCGTGCTGGAGTCCGCCGCGGACCTCCAGAAGAGCGCCCAGAAGCGCCTGGACCCCCACCGCTTCTGCGACAAGGGCCTCTTCTCCTTCGTGCGCTGCCCCAACTACCTGGGAGAGCTTCTCTGCTGGACAGGCGTCTTCGTGTCGGGCGTGACGGCCCTCCATGGCCCCTGGCAGTGGCTTGCGGCAATCGCGGGCTACCTCGCCATCGCCTACGTGATGTTCGGCGGCGCCTGCCGGCTCGAGATCCGCCAGAACAAGAACTACGGCGACGACCCAGAGTACCAGGCCTACGTGAGGCGCGTGCCCATCATCCTGCCCTTCGTCCCGCTCTACAGCGTCGAGCGCTACGAGTGGCTCAAGGGCTAGCCTGGCCTCCGTGCAAACTGCGCTACGTGCAAAATACGCCACGTGCAAACGACCAGCCCTGGGGCTCCGTCATGTAACGATGCCCAGGGCTGGTCGTTCAATCCGTCCGCGCGGTTCCGGGCTCAGACGTCCGGTCGCGGGCGGCTCACTTGCGCACGAACGAGATGCGCTGCCGGATGTGGTCGCCCGACTCGATCTCGTCCACGAGGCCCAGGGCGAAGTCGGCATAGCTGATGGTGGACTCGCCGCGCCCGTTGAGCGTCAGCTCCTCCCCGCCCAGGATGTAGGAGCCGGTGCGCTCGCCGTCGGCCTGGAAGTCGCCCGCGGGCGAGATGAAGGTCCATCTCACGTCGTCGCGCCCGCGGATCTCGTCCAGGGTCTTGACCTGGGCCAGGGCCGTGGGCTTGAAGGCGTCGGGGAAGTCCGGCGTCTGATAGAGCTGCACCTTGTGCTCGTGGTCCACGTAGAGGGAGCCCGCGCCTCCCACGACGACCAGGCGCACGTCGGTGCCGCTCAGGAGGTCGAGCAGGTGCTTGAGGGTGGTCGAGTGCAGGGGCAGGGTCTCGGGCGTGTGGGCGCCGAAGGCGTCCACGACCGCGTCGAAGCCCGCGAGGTCCTCGGCCGTGAGGTCGAAGATGTCGCGCTTGACGTAGGTCTGCGCGTCTCCGCTGTTGTGGTCCCTGCGGCCGAAGGCGGTGACGTCCCAACCGCGACCCACGGCCTCGGTGATGACCTTGCGCGCCACGCGGCCGTCCGCCGCCACGACTGCGATGTTCTTCTTCATGGTCCATATCTCCCGTCTGGCGTGATGCCTGTTTTCCTTCTTGCGTGCCCTATGCCAGGATGTCTGCAATTAATCGGTAAGTAGGAACCTTTACGTATCATAGGTTACAATAAGTAACTAATAGTCTTTACGTGCACAGACAAGAAGGGAGAATCTTTCATGATTGCAACAATGCAGGAGCCCTACGTGGAACATCGCAACGACGTCCGTCCGCGTCTGGAGGACCTTCCTGCCTGTCCCGTCGAGACTACGGCCCAGCTCATAGGCAGCAAGTGGCGCCTGCTCATCCTGCGCGACCTTCTGGGGGGCTCCCGTCGCTTCGGGGAGCTGCGGCGTTCCGTGGGAGATATCTCCCAGAAGGTGCTCACCACCAACCTGCGCGACATGGAGGAGCACGGGCTCGTGGTGCGCCGCGTGTACCCTGAGGTCCCGCCGCGCGTCGAGTACGGCCTCACGGAACTGGGGCGGAGCCTGGGGCCCGTCATCGATGCCATGCGAGGCTGGGGCGAGGCATACCGAGGGCGCGCGTCCGGGGACTAGCCGCCCGCGCCCCGCGCGCCCGGGCTGAATGCGAAAAATATGCCCCTGTCAGCGTATCATTTGGCGCGAAACGGGCAGACTCCCAGCGTGCGGAAAGACCAGGGAGCCAAGTCATATGGGAGCTGAGGCACATGGACATAGAGGCAGGTAGGACCTTCTCGCTTGCGAAGGAGCTCGTGGCCCCTCCGGGATGCACGGTCTCCTCCAAGCTCGCACGGCCCGACGGTGCGCCCCTGGGCTTCGCCCTCGCGGCGGGCACGGACATCAGCGCGGAAAGCTATGCGACGCCCAAGCTGGTGCTCGTGCAGGGCGGCTCGCTCGAGCTCTATGCCAGTGGGGGAGAGGCGACCACCCTCGGGGCCGGCGAGCTCGCCGTCACCCCCGTCGACGTGCCCGTAGGCGTGCGGACGGGGGTCGGGTGCGGGTACGTAGAGGTGAACGTAGGAAGGGAAGCGCGGATGAACGAGGTGCTCAAGGCGGGGGAGGTCCTCAGGCTGGCCGACCTCCTGCCCTACCAGGACGGGTCGATCGTGAACATGGACCTCGCGCACAACGCGGGGATGAAGCTCGCCCTCATGAGCTTCGACGCGGGCCAGGGGCTCAGCGAGCATTCCGCTCCGGGAGAGGCCATCGTCTTTGCCTTGGACGGCGAGGCGACCATCGGCTACGAGGGAGAGGAGCACCTCATCCACGCCGGAGAGAACTTCAAGTTCGACGCGGGCGGACGCCACTACGTGCGCGCGGACAAGCGCTTCAAGATGGCTCTGCTCCTGACGCTGGGAGAGTAGGGGAGGTTCCGGCATCGTACGTGTGCGGCCCGGTCGAGCGAGCTTGCTCTCGCCTGACCGGGCCGCATTGCATAGGTGGACCTTTGCCATGGACGAATCTTGCGTTCGTGGACGCATGTGGGGCATTCCTACGACGATTCTGTCCACGACTGCAAGATCGGGTGCGTCGAAATGCCTGGTTAGGCTAGATGGGCCGCTAGGGGCCCGGACGTGCTGTCGCGCCGCCTAGCCCTCATGCCTCCAGACGACCTCGAAGCCGTCTTTTGACTCCCTTGCCACGAGCTCGAGCTCGTCCTCCTTGGCTCCCGCCGGGAGCAGCTCCTCGGCGGTGCCCGGAACGTAGCTCGCGCAGGTGCCGCAGCTGCTGCTGAGCGAGCGCGGCACGGGCATGAGCTCCACCTCCCAGCCCGCCTTCTGGCAGAGGCCGCGGAAGCGCATGGCCGCGAAGTGCGAGACGAAGGTGGCGACGAGGCGCCTCTGCGCCATCATCTAGCGCCTGATGGAGATGCGCCAGCCGTCCTCGGCGTCGGCGACCTCGACGGCGCAGCCCTGGCTGCGGGCGAAGCGAGAGACGTTCTCGCGCGGGGCGGGGCTGTCCACCAGCACCTCGAGCTCCGCCTCGTCGCGCAGGGCGTTGCGGGTGAGAACGACGGGCTCGGGGCAGGAAAGCCCGCGTGCGTCAATGGTCTTCATTGGTTCTCCTATCTTTGTCGGGGCCCGGCCGGGAGCGTCCCCGACCAGGCCCGCCGATTCTTGCGAGGGCCCGGGATGTCGGAGTGCTACTCGCTGCGCGAGAGGCTGTTGGCGTAGGCGATGCCCAGGACCACGACGATGCCCAGGACCGTGGCGACCATGCCGTTGAAGGTGGGGCCGGAGCCGCTGGAGGCGAGGCCGAAGTTGTGGCAGAAGGCGGCGCCGGCGACGAGGCCCAGGATGGTGATGGTGCTGTCGGAGTTGCCCTCGCCCGAGAGGACCGTCTGGCGCAGGGGGCAGCCGCCCAGGAGCACGCAGGAGAGGCCCAGCAGGAAGGTGCCCAGGGCGTTCCACAGCGCGTCGGTGTGGGCGATGGGCTGCTCGGCGAAGCCCAGCTTGAAGAAGGTGCCGGGGGTCGCCGCGGTGAGGACGAGGTTGGTCGCGAGCGCCGCCGCGAAGATGGCCACGAAGCCCAGGATGAGCTTGTTGTCGCGGAAGAGGATCAGGTCGCGGACGCCGCCCACCATGCAGAGTCGGGTGCGCTGGGCGATGGCGCCGACGACCAGGCCGGCGACGAGGCTGATGCCCAGGGCGGCGTGCAGGGCGCCGGGACCCTTGCCCGCCTCGGTGAAGTGGACGAACTCGGGAGCGGCGATGGCCAGCGCCAGCAGGACGAGGGCGATGACGGGCATGACGGAACCCTCGACGACGCCCATCTTGTGGGAGCGGGCCAGGCTGTAGCCGCGGTTGAGGAAGACGACGCCGCAGGCGATGCCCAGGACGAAGCCCACGATGCCCCAGACGGCGTTGAGGTCGCCGCCCGCGAGGCGCAGGATCATGCGGAAGGGGCAGCCGAGGAACATGAGGGCGCCGACCATGGCGAAGAACCCCAGCACGAAGCGGGTGACGGGGGCGCTTCCGCCCTTGGGGGCGAACTCCTTGTTCGCGACGGCCATGACCGTGCTGCCCAGGATGAGGCCGATGATCTCGGGGCGGATGTACTGGACCGCCGCGGCGGAGTCGAGGCCCAGCGCACCTGCGGTGTCGCGCATGAAGCAGGCGATGCAGAAGCCCATGTTGCCGGGGTTGCCGAAGTACACGAGGAGAGACGCGATGACGCCTATCACCGCACCTCCCGCAACGATCGCCGCCTTCTCCCTCTTTGCGTCCACGCCTGTCTCCTTTCTGCCGTCTTCTCACGAGCGTTGTTTTTGTAGACGAATAACGATTATTTATCGTATGCTGACAATGTTTGAGCTTGCCGGGCCTTTCCCGCCAGCGTCGCGCGTACAGGGGTGAGCGGAGGACATGGGCATCTACTTCGACAACGGGAGCACGACCTTCCCCAAGCCGCCCTGCGTGGCCCAGGCGGTGTACGACTACCTCGTCCACGTGGGCACCAACGTGGGACGAGGGGCCTACCGGGACGCCTATGGCACCGAGCAGGTCGTCTTCGAGACGCGCGAGCGCCTCTGTGGGCTCTTCGGCGGCCCGGACTGCGCCGACGTGGTCTTCTCGAAGAACGTGACCGAGTCCCTCAACGTCCTGCTCAAGGGCTACCTGCGACCCGGGGACCACGTGATCGTCTCCTCCATGGAGCACAACGCCGTCATGCGCCCCCTGCGCCAGCTGGAGCGCCAGGGCGTGAGCTTCACCCGCGCCCGCTGCGACGGGGAGGGCGCGCTCGACCTGGACGCGCTTGAGTCCTGCCTCACCCCCGCCACCTGCGCCCTGGTCATGACGCACGCGAGCAACGTCTGCGGCACCGTCATGCCCGCGTGCGAGCTGGGCACCTTCTGCAGGGAGCACGGCATCCGCTTCTTCCTCGACAGCGCGCAGACCGCGGGCGTGCTCCCCATAGACATGGGCGAGCTGCACGCGGACGCCGTGGCCTTCACCGGCCACAAGGGCCTCATGGGTCCCCAGGGCATAGGCGGGCTCGTGCTGGCCGAGGGGCTGGGCCTGGAGCTCGAGCCCCTCGTCTCTGGCGGCACGGGGAGCGTCAGCCACAGCGAGGGGCTCCCGGGCTTCCTGCCCGACCGCCTGGAGGCGGGCACCCAGAACCTGCCGGGCATCTTTGGCCTGCATGCCGCCCTGGGCTGGATCGCAAAGACGGGCATCGACGCCATCCATCGGCACGAGATGGCGCTCGCAACTCGCTTCATGGAGGGGCTGGCCCCCCTGGAGGAGAGGGGCGTCGCAAGGCTGGTCGGAAGGCGTGGCAGCGAGGGACGCACCGCCGTCGTGTCCATCCAGACGCCTGGCGACGACGAGGCGACCGTCGCAAAAAAGTTGGACTCCGACTATGGAATCATGGTCCGCGTGGGGCTACACTGCGCCCCGTCCGCGCACAAGACATTGGGGACCTACCCCAGCGGCACCATTCGCTTCTCGTTCGGCTACTTCAACACGGCCGAAGAGGTGGATGCCGCGCTAGAGGCGCTTCGAGAAATCTTGTAGCTGACATACGAACCCGGTGAATCTCAGGCCCTCGGGCCTAGGTGACGCATAGCCATACAGAGCGTTCGAGGAGAGGAGCTTCATCATGGCTACGAACGTCAGGATCGACGTGCGGGAGGTGAGCCCCCACGAGGTCCAGCGCCTGGCGGAGGGCTACTACAAGGGCGGCTACTTCTGCGACGAGGCAGTCATGTGCGCCATTCGCGACTGCTTCAGGCTCGACGTGTCCGAGCAGGTCATCGCCATGGTCTCGGGCATGTCGGTGGGCGTGGGCAAGTCCGGCTGCATGTGCGGGGCGGCCAACGGGGGCGTTGCCGCCCTCGGCCTGCTCTATGGGCGCACCGAGCAGAACGGCCCGCAGGACCCCAAGGTCGTCAGGTGCATGGGCCTCACCCACGAGCTCCACGACTGGTTCCGCGACAACAACGGCAAGCACGCCCTCTGCTGCCGCGTGCTCACCCGCGAGTTCGACATGGGCCAGGGCGCCCACAAGGAGCAGTGCATCTACTTCACCGGCCTCTGTGCCTGGAAGGTCGCCAGCATCGTCTGTCGCGAGGAGGGCGTGACCAACCTCGACGGCGAGGGCAGCGAGCCCCTCGAGCGCCTGAGGATCGAGGACGTCGTCGCGGTCAAGAGGGAGGCCTCCGTTGCTTAGAAGAGTCCCCCTGTCGCTCGCCGGCGTGATGCTGGGCCTGGTTGGCCTGGGAAACCTGCTCCAGAGCTATGGCGACCCCATCCGCATGGTCTGTGGGATCCTCGCCACCGTGATGGGAATCGTCCTGGTGGCAAAGGTCGCGCTGTATCCCGAGGACTTCAGGCGTGACATGGCCAACCCCATGCTCGCCAGCATCGCGGGCACCTTCCCCATGGCACTCCTGCTGCTCGCGGGCTACGCCAAGCCGGTGCTCGAGCCCCTGGGCTACCTCCTCTGGTACCTGGGCCTCGCCCTGCACCTGGCGCTCATCGTGTGGTTCACCGCCCGCTACGTGCTGCACTTCCAGCTGAAGCAGGTCTTCCCCAGCTGGCACATCGTCTATGTGGGCATCGTCGCGGCGTCGATCACTGCCCCCGCCATGGGCAGGGCCGACGTGGGGACGGTTGCATTCTGGTTCGGCGTCGTCACCTTCGTGCTCGTCTCCGTCGCGGTGGCGCTGCGCTACCTTCGCGTGGGGGAGCCGCCGGTCCCCGCCCGTCCGGTGCTGTGCATCTGCACGGCCCCCGCGAGCCTCTGCGTCGTGGGCTACGTGCAGTCCGTTACTCCCAAGAGCGTGGGCTTCCTCGTCCTCATGGAGGTCGTTGCCAGCGTCATCTTCCTAGGCGTGCTCACCCAGCTGCCCCGCCTGCTCGCGGCGAGGAAGTTCGCCCCCAGCTTCGCGGCATACACCTTCCCCCTCGTCATCACGGCGACGGCCCTGAAGCAGACCATGGTCTGCCTGGCCAAGCTCGGCTCGCCCGCGCCCTGGCTGCAGCTGCCCGTCCTGGTCGAGACCGTCATCGCCACGCTGCTCCTCGTCTACGCACTTGTGCGCTACCTCATGTTCGTCTTCGCGGCGGACGAGGCAGGGGACGGCGAGGGACAGAAGGAGGCCCCGGCGAAGGCCTAGGTGCGGTGCAGCATCGCCGCCGCAGGCGTTCGGCCGGGACGGCCCGCAGCGGATGGTCCTCTCACCTAGACCATGATGCGGTGCAGGGAGCTGGGGCTGAGTCCCAGCTCCCGCATCTCGTCCATGACCAGTGCCTCGTCGGCGGGGTCCGCCTTCCAGACCATGCCACAGCCGGCGGATATCTGGGGCGGCATGGGGATGAGCCTGCCCGGCACGCCGTCGCGCCTGCAGGCGGCCTCCATCGCCATCGCGTCGGTCGTGCGGTCGAACGCTACTATGAGGGTATCCCTGGGAGCGGAGAGGGGCATGTCGTTCCTTCCTGTGCCGGCCTGGGGTGAGGTTCCGTGGACGGGTGCCCCAGGGGCACCGTGGTCCAGGACATTCTACGCGCGGGAGCCCTTGGCGGCGGACATGCCGCCCCACGCACGAGACGGGGAGGAGGCGGCCATGACGGCAAAGAAGGTCCAGCTCACCAAGATGACCAAGGCGGCTGGTTGAGCGGCCAAGATGGCACCTGGTGCCCTCGCTCAGGTTCTGAGCGACCTACCCAACACGTTCAACCCACGGCTGCTCATCGGCTTTGACAGCTCGGACGACGCCTGCGTGTACAAGGTGAGCGACGACACGGCGCTCATCAGCACCGTGGACTTCTTCCCGCCCATGGTCGACGACCCCTACCTCTTCGGCCAGATCGCCGCCGCGAACGCGCTCTCGGACGTCTATGCCATGGGGGGCACGCCCACCCTGGCCATGAACCTGCTCTGCTTCCCCAACTGCCTCGACGTGAGCGTCGCGGAGGAGATCCTGAGGGGCGGGGCGGACAAGGCCAAGGAGGCGGGCTGCACCATCGCGGGCGGCCACACCATCACGGACGACGAGCCCAAGTACGGCATGTGCGTCATGGGCTTCGCGCGTCCCGACGAGGTGCTGGCCAACGGCGGCGCGCGCCCGGGCGATGCCCTCGTGCTCACCAAGCGCGTGGGCTCGGGGCTCCTCAACACGGCCGTCAAGGGCGAGCTGCTCGAGCAGTCCGAGCTCGGCGAGCTATACCAGGAGATGAGCACCCTCAACAAGTACGCGGCCGAGGTCGCGCGCGACTTCGACGTGCACGGCTGCACCGACGTGACGGGCTTCGGCCTGGCGGGCCACCTCTGCGAGATGGCCGAGGGCGCGGGCGTCACGGCGCGCCTGAGCTACTCGGCGGTCCCGCTCTTCGACAGCGCGGCCGACATGGCTCGCATGGGCATAGTCCCCGGCGGGGCCTACCGCAACGAGGACTACTTCAGGGACCGCGTGAAGGTGGACGAGGGACTTGCCGAGGAGGTTCCCGAGGTCGTCTTCGACCCGCAGTCCTCCGGCGGCCTGATGTTCGCCTTGCCGCCCGAGCAGGCTGACGAGCTGGTGGCGCGCATCCGCGCGACCGGCGTCTCGGCGGCACGCGTGGGAGAGTTCGTGGCCCGCGGCGAGGGGGAGCCCTTCGTCAGGGTCGTCGCGTAGCCGTCACAATCGACTGGGACGGAGGTCCCAAGAAGGGAAGCATCACATGAGCCAGGAAGCCATAGAGGTCAACGCCATCGGCGACGCCTGCCCCATCCCCGTGGTCAAGACCATGAAGGCCGTGGCCGCAGCGGCCGAGGGCGCGACCGTCGTGACCTCCGTCGACAACCTCACCTCCGTCAAGAACCTCCAGAAGTTCGCGAGCGAGAAGGGCCTCGCGTCCTCGGTCGAGGACAAGGGCGACGGCAGCTGGCAGGTGAGCATCCAGGTTGGCGCGGGAGCCGCCGAGGCCGCCAAGGAGACCGACCCCGCGGACTACGCCTGCTGCGTGCCCGGCAACGGCGTGGTCGTGGCCATCACGGCCGACCACATGGGCGAGGGCTCCGACGAGCTGGGCCGCACCCTCATGAAGGGCTTCATCTACGCCCTCACCCAGCAGGAGGTCCTCCCCAAGTGCGTCCTGTTCTACAACGGCGGCGTCAGGCTGACCACCGAGGGCTCCGACTCCATCGAGGACATCAAGGCCCTCGTGGACGCCGGCGTCGAGGTCCTGAGCTGCGGCACCTGCCTCAACTTCTACGGCCTGGCCGAGAAGCTCCAGGTGGGCGAGGTCACCAACATGTACGTCATCGCCCAGCGCCAGATGGAGGCCTCGCACGTCGTGAGGCCTTAGGCGCCCGTCGGCAACGCACGAGCCGTCGCCCCGCTCGCGGTCCATCCGGGGGCGGGGCGACCCGTATGAGGAGGAAGCCGTGATCTACCTGGACAACGCCGCCACCACCATGCGCAAGCCCCAGGTCGTGGTGGATGCCGTGGTCGAGGCCCTGCAGAGCATGGGCAACGCATCTCGCGGCACGAGCGAGGCCTCGCTCGTTGCCACGAGGGCGGACTACGTGGCGCGCGAGCGCCTGGCCAGGCTCTTCGGCTGCCCATGGGCCGACCACGTGGCCTTCTGCTCCAACTCCACCGAAGCCCTCAACCTTGCCCTCATGGGCCTGGTGCGTCCCGGAGACCACGTGGTGAGCACCGACCTCGAGCACAACTCCGTGCTGAGGCCCCTCTACCGCCTGCGCGACGAGCGCGGGGTGCGCCTGGATTTCGCCGGGGCGGACGGGCAGGGACGGCTCGACTACGAGGCCCTCGAGCGTCTGGTGGTCGACGGAACTCGCCTCGTCGCCGTGACGCACGGCTCCAACGTCACGGGCAACATGGTGGACGTCAGGCGCGTGGCCGACGTGGTCTGCTTCACCGGGCACAAGGGGCTCATGGGACCCCAGGGCACGGGCGGCCTCTGCCTCGCGGAGGGCGTCGACATGGCTCCCCTCAAGGTGGGCGGGACGGGCGTCAAGTCCTTCCTCGAGACGCAGCCCGACGAGTACCCCACCCGCCTGGAGGCTGGCACGCTCAACAACCACGGCATCGCGGGCCTCTCCGCCGCCCTGGGATGGCTGGAGGAGCTTGGCGTGGAGGCTGTCCGCGCGCGCGAGGACCTGCTGATGCGCCGCTTCTGGGACGGCGTCCGCTCCGTGGACGGCGTCCGCGTCTACGGGGACTTCGACCAGGCCGAGCGCTGCGCCATCGTCGCCCTCAACGTCCGCGACTACAGCTCCTCCGCCGTCTCGGACGAGCTCTCGCAGCGCTGGGGCATCGCCACCAGGCCGGGGGCGCACTGTGCCCCGCGCATGCACCGGGCCCTCGGAACCGTCGAGCAGGGCGTAGTCCGCTTCAGCTTCTCGTACTTCAACACGGAGGACGAGGTGGACGTCGCCATCGCTGCGGTGAGGGAGCTCGCTGCGTAGGTTCTGGCGCCCCTCTCACTTGGTCGTTCAGAACTCGCCCCAGGTGACAGAAAGTCGTCATCTGGGGCGAGTTGTGTACGGGTTGCACCCCGCATGGGTCCGCTGGCGAGAGGACCTTCTCCAAAATCGCCCTTGACTTTCTCTGCTCATACTGTATATGTTGTATATATACAGTATGAGCAGAGAGGAGACGGGATGGAGGTCGTGCTCTCCAACTCCTCGGGGACACCCATCTACGAGCAGATAGCCACGCAGGTCAGGTCCCAGATCGTCCAGGGCTCGCTCGAGCCGGGAGAGGCTCTGCCCTCCATACGCAACCTGGCAACCAGCCTCAGGATCAGTGCCATCACGACCAAGCGCGCCTACGCGGAGCTGGAGGCCCAGGGCCTTGTGGAGACCGTGCCCGGCAAGGGGTGCTTCGTCGCGGGCGTGGATCCCGAGCTGCTGCGCGAGGAGCGCCTGAGGTCCGTCGAGGAGGCGCTTGCCCTCGCCGCCGCACGGGCGCGCGAGGCGGGAATCGGGTCGGACGAGCTGCACGAGATGCTCGACCTCGTGCTGGAGGAGGGTGGTCGCTGATGTCTGGACACATGGGACGCAAGCTGGCGCTGGGCACCCTGGACCTGAGCGGGGAACCCTCGGACCTCAGGGTGAGGGGGCTCTGCAAGTCCTACGAGGGCTTCGAGCTGAGGGACATCGACCTCGACCTGCCTCGCGGGTCGGTGATGGGCCTGGTGGGGCAGAATGGTGCGGGCAAGACCACCATCATGCGCGCGATCACGGGGGGCCTCGCCCCCGATGCAGGTGAGGTGGAGCTCTTCGGGCATCCCGTTTCGCAGATGGGTCCCGGCGAGCTTCGCGAGGCGAAGGGGGCGATCGGCTATGTGAGCTCGACCTGCCCCTATCCGGGCGAGCTCAGCGTGGCACAGGTGGCGACCATGCACGCCCTCGCCTACGAGCGCTTCGACTGGAGGCTCTTCCAGGAGCTGTCCGAGCGCATGGGGCTCCTGCCGCACGATGAGCGCCCGCACCGCTCGCACGCGGCCCGCAAGCGCGTGCGCGAGCTCTCGCGCGGCATGGGCATGAAGCTGCAGCTGGCCTGCGCCCTCGCCACGGGGGCGCGCGTCCTGGTCCTGGACGAGCCAACGGCGGGGCTCGACCCCATCGTGCGCGAGGAGGTCCTGGGCATCCTGCGAGAGTGGATGGAGCCGGGAGACCGCTCCGCGCTGATCTCGAGCCACATCACGAGTGACCTCGAGCACGTCGCCGACTACCTCCTCATGGTGGACGACGGAAGGGTCGTGTTCCAGTGCGAGAGGGACCTCGTGAACGACGTGATGGGAATCGCCCGCCTGAGGGAGGCGGAGCTGGAGCGCGTGCGCGCGGACGGTCTCCTCAAGGGCGCCGGCGCCCGCGTGTTGAGGCGCGACCTGTCCTATGACCTGCTGGTTCCCGACCGCGCGGAGTTCCTGCGCGCCTACCCGCTGCTCGCCTGCGACGCGGCGGATATCGACGAGCTCATGCTGCTCGTCGTCAGGGGGGAGGAGTTCTGATGGCATCCCTGCTGTACGTGGATTTCTGCATCATGGCGCGGAGGCTTCGCCAGATGCTGTGGGTGACGGCGGTGGTCGTCTTCGTCCCGTTCCTGATCAGCTACGTCTCGGGCAGGGAGACGTCAATCTCTCTCGACCAGATCGTCACCTTCCCCATCATCGCGCTCTGCATCGCGATGTACTTTGCCCTCGGCTGGGCCTTCGGCGCCGACGAGGCGAGCGGCTGGGAGCAGGGCAGGCTGGCGCTCCCCGTCACGAGGCGGGACGTCGTGCGCTCGCGCTACCTCTTCCTGCCCCTCTTCGGCCTGGTCGTGCTGCTCTTCGTCGCCCTTCTGGCACTGCTCTGCGCCAGACTGCTCCCCCTGCTCATGCCGCAGGTCTCGGGAGAGCTCGGCCTCGGGAGCCTCCTCGGCTTCCTGCTGCTCGCATACCTGGTGCTGCACCTGCTCTTCAGCCTGCAGCTGCCCTTCCTCTTTGCCTGGGGGACTGCCAGGGCGAGGGCGATTGTCGTCCTGCCCTGCCTGGTTCCCTCACTCCTGGCCTTGCTTCCGAATGAGACGCTGCAGAGCATGGGAGCGGGGCTGACGGGGATCGTCGGCGCTCTCGGATGGTGGCTCGCCCCCATCGGCGTCCTTGCCTGCGTCGTGGTCTACCTGCTCTCCATGCAGATTTCCTGCAGGCTCTACCAGGGGAGGGAGCTGTAGGGGAGGGGCTTGGACGGGCCGGCTGGGATAACCTCCCAAGGCCGCGCTCGAATGTCCTCGCAACGGTTCCCTTAGCAAGCGAGCGGGCCTGCCGGAAAGCCGGCAGGCCCGCTCGTGCTGTTGGTTCTTCGAAGCCGCGTAGCGTTTCGGAATGGCTACAAGAGGCACCGCCTACGCGCGCACATGATACCTTTTCAAAAACAAATTGAAAGGATTCGGCATGGCAAAGAGGGCCCACCTAGCATGTGGAAGCGATTCGGACGCTCTGGGGGCCCGCGACGGCCTGGTCGTGGGGGTAACGCTCTTCTCGATGTTCTTCGGCGCGGGCAACCTCATCCTGGCACCGCTGCTGGGCCTGCGAGCTGGCGTCCAGACCCCCGAGGCGCTCCTGGGCTTCATCGTCTCGGCCGTGGGGCTGCCCGTCCTCACCATCGCCGCCATCGCGCTCTCGGGCACCGTGGGCAAGCTGGGAGATCGCATCCACCCCGTCTTCTCCAAGGTCTTCGCGGCGGCGGCCTACCTGGCCATCGGGCCCTTCCTGGCCATCCCTCGCACGGCTACGACCTCGTTCGAGATGGTGAGGCCGCTGCTCCCGGAGGACGTGTCTCCCGCCGCGGCGCTCGTCGCCTTCTCGCTCGTCTTCTTCGTCGTGGCGTACTTCCTCGCCATGCACCCCAACCGCCTTACCGAGCTCATGGGCAAGATATCCGGCCCCACGCTCATCGTACTCGTGGTGCTGCTCGTGGCGTCCACCCTCGTGTCGCCTCCGGGCACCCCCGCCACCGTCGCCAGCGCACCCTACGACGAGGCCGCGGGCGTCGCCGGCTTCGTCTATGGCTACCAGACCATGGACGTGCTCGCCGCCCTTGCCTTCGGCTACGTCATCGCCATGAACGTGAGGGAACTCGGCGTCCAGAGTCCCGCGGGCATCGCTCGACAGGTGGTGCGCTCGGGCGTCATTGCGGGCGTTTGCATGGCCGCGATCTACTGCGGCTTCGGCTACCTCGGAGCGGTCATGGGCTCCGCGCTTCCCAATGCGGCAAACGGCGCCGAGGTCATAGCCGGCGCGGCGGCCATCGAGTTCGGGTCGGCGGGGAGCGTGCTCGTGGCGGCGATCTTCCTCGTTGCCTGCCTCAATGTGTGCATCGGGCTCATCTGCTCCATCAGCGAGTACTTCTCGGTCGAGTATGAGCTCATGCCCTACGAGCGCTGGGCGCTGGTCATCGCCGTGCTCTCTTGCCTGCTCGCGAATGTGGGGCTCACTACCATCCTGGAGTACTCGGTGCCCCTGCTCTCTGCCCTGTACCCCATCGCCATCGTGCTCATGGTCATGGGCCTTGCCCAGCGGGGGAGCGGTGAGGGGGGTAGGCTGGCATGGAGGCTCTGCGTCGCCTTCTGCGGCGTGGATAGTGTCATCGTGGCGCTGCGTGACGGCTTCGCGAAGGGCTTGGCGCTTCCGCTCGACCTCCTGCCCCTGGCCGGTCTGGGGATGGGATGGATACTGCCGGCGATTTTGGGCTTCGTTGTCGGCCTCCTCGCAGAGCGCCTGTTCCGCCGCGCCTAGGCTCACGGGGCTCGTGGACGGGATTTGCGTTTGTGTCGACTTTGAACCCCTGTAGGTTCTTTGTCTGGACGGAAAACGCGTTTGTGTAAAGAAAAAGTTGTGTTGTAGTCGCTAGGATCGCTGCATAACCTACACAAACGCGTTTTCCGTCCATTTTTGGTCTGAATTCATCTCCGAATCCAGCACTATCGAACTTTTCGTCCACGCCGTTCGGCGGATTGGGGATCTGACGATCTCAGCCTTCTCTGAAATGATTCCTCAGTGGAGGAGGACGCTATGAACTACCACAAGAGTCAAAGTCCCTTTCTCCTGTTCCCATCGCCAGAGGCGAGGAAGCGGGAGTTTGAGTGGGCCGAAGCGCATGGCTTTGCCATAGCTGTCGGGATGTCGTCAGAGTGAACCCAGAGGCGGAATTCCATGGTTGCTTCGACAGCGAATTGGTTGCCTACATCAAAACACGGTTCAAGGGCTGCGAACTCGCAATAACTGCCTGGTATAAAAATTTTGTCTGGACGGGACGCATCGACTACTCAGGCGCTTGCTTCGCCTTTGGGATAGATGCTGACCTTTTCCTCCCGAGTCTGGCCATGAGCTTGTTAGGAAGCGTGTTAGAAGACAGGGATGTCGACTGGTGGCTGGGCGAATGCGCTAGGCTGCATGCCTCCATGCCGCAATGAACTGCTCGTAGTGCCTGCCGAGCAGTTCGTCAGAAGGTCGGAGGTCCGGGTCCTTGGGCACTGCAATAGGCGTCCCGGCATACCTTTCGTATATTGAGCCCTTGATCGATTCCGCAAGACGTAGCACATGGGTCTCGGGCTCGATGGCAACGAGGTTCGCGTCGTACAGCAGGTGTATGTCTGCCCGAAGTAGGATTCCGTTCTGGACAATCTGGGAGCGACGTCCCCTATAAGGATCAATATGGGCAGCTTGCAGAGCATCCACGACGTTCGTGTCCGAGACCGCGCAGGTGCCTTCGTAGGCTGCCATGAGGTCCTGCCTAAACTTGGACTGTCTTTCCCTCTGAAGGGTCCTTACGTAACGCCTGGCCTCGGGGCTCCTCTCGTCGTTTATGTCCGAGATCCCAAGGTTCTTGGCACGCCTGGCCTGCTCATCGGTCAGTGAGTCAGTGGGGAACTCGAGGAAGGATCCCCTAAGTTCGGTCATTGCGTTCACGGGACCATGCAGTGTGAAGGTTCCGGTCTCAGCGTTGTACTGCTCGACGAAAGCAAGGCCCAGCACGTTGTAGCCACCGTGCCTCTTGTCCCTCACCATGACGCCGACGGGGACTCCGTCCTCGAGGTTGCGCATCAGGTACTCGTTTGACCTGTCTGTGTTCCGCTTGCCTTCCGACGTCGCATGCTCTTGGTAGTCAAGAGTCCAGGTTCCATCCTCTGGCCTAAGGATCACGTCCTTGTCCGCATAGTATCGCTGTCCCTCCGAGTGGACTGAAAGCGCGTACGTGGGCCTTCCGGCCCCCTTCGAAGGGAGCTGCTCGTAGCTCGGATGGTGGATGCCCCTCTCGGAGGCCAGCTTTACCGTCACGTCCTCCGGAGCGTCGCTTCCCATGGGCAGACGTGGAATCGACTTGCCCTCATGTCTCTGAAACCAGTCATAGGCAGCGGCAAACTCGGGAGGTGTGACGGAAAGTGCCCGTTTGAGCGAAAGGATGTTGATCGTGCATTCGATGATGATGTCAGACACGATCCGCCTCCTTACAGCTCAGGTGCACTGAGGTCATGGTACAGCCATTACTCTCCTGCAACACAGCCCCTCGGTGATTGGTACATCACTGCCAAGTTGGACTGCCCTCCAAGTGCATATCACGCTCGCATATGGGAACAACTAACCCTGTAGCCAACCAGGGAGGCAGCGCCATGGCGCAGGTCAAGATCAAGCGCGTGTACGAGGACGCAAGCGACGAGGACGGCTTCAGGGTTCTGGTCGACCGCCTCTGGCCGCGCGGCATGAGCAAGGAACGCCTGCACCCCGACCTCTGGGCCAAGGGACTCGCACCCTCCAACGAGGCGCGCAAGGAGTTCGCTCACAAGGCGGAGAACTTCCAGAGCTTCCGCGCCCGCTACCTCATGGAGCTCGACCAGAGCGACGAGGCCTCGAGCCTGGCGGCGGAACTTCTCTCGCATGACGTCGTCACGCTGCTCTATGCCGCCAAGGACCCCCAGGTGAACCATGCCGTGATACTGAGGGACTGGTTGCTTTCCCAGGCGCGGGCGTCATAGGCGCCTCCCACCGTAGCCATACGCAAGGCTTGCCCGTGGACCGCTGCGGGCAGGAACAAGCAAAACGGGACGCGCGAACCCCGCTCCGCTGCCCGCGCGCCTACAGCACGAAGAGCATGACGGAGAGCGCCATGCACGCGGCGCCCGCCAGGACGAAGAGGTGCCAGACGAAGTGCAGGTAGGGCACGCCCTTCGCCACGTAGAAGCCCGTGCCCAGCGTGTAGCAGACGCCTCCGGCCACCAGCAGCGCGAAGCCCGGCGTGGGCAGCAGCGCCATGAGCTGGGGGAGCCTGAAGACCACGAGCCAGCCCATGGCCAGGTACACCAGGGCGGACATCCACTTGGGCTGCCTCTCCTTGAGGAAGCACTCCGCCACGATTCCCAGGATCGCCACGCCCCACACCACCGAGAAGAGCACCAGCCCTCCCTCGTCGCGGAGTGTCACCAGCGCGTATGGCGCGTAGCTGCCGGCGATGAGCACGTAGATGGCCGCATGGTCCATGACGCGGAAGACGCGCTTGGCCCTCTCGGGCGCGAGCGCGTGATAGAGGGTGGAGAAGAGGAACTCCAGGAAGAGCGAGATCCCGAAGACTATCGCCGCGGCGAGCCGGAACCCGCCCCCATGGCTCACCGCCACCACGATCATGATGACCAGTGCGGCGATGGAGAGCAGCGCGGCCACTCCGTGAGAGATCGAGTTGGCGACCTCCTCGCCCAGACTGTACTGACGCGCCACGCCCCGCGCGCCCTGCCTTGTGTTCTTTGCCATGTTCCG
The DNA here is from genome assembly GCF_959602185.1 of uncultured Olsenella sp. NCBI lineage: Bacteria > Bacillati > Actinomycetota > Coriobacteriia > Coriobacteriales > Atopobiaceae > Olsenella > uncultured Olsenella sp. The sequence goes on along the minus strand of NZ_CAUGRZ010000001.1, from coordinate 176,601 downwards.
ACCTCCCATGCCTCGATCGATCTCTGGGTCCCTGCCACTAGGATGCGCCCACCCGGAGGAGTTTGTCCTCTATTACACCCAGTTGATACAATCTGTTGGTCAGAAAGACGCAAGAAGGGCCCTCGTCTTGTCCACTCCAACGCTCGCTGCAGGCTTCGCCATCCTCGTCGCCTCCGCCCTGCTCGCGATGGTCGCGCCCGAGCTCCCCTGGAACGACCTCCCGGGGCGGATGGAGCCGCGCTACCTCCTCCTCGAGCTCGCGCGCGCCCTCCGAGACCTGGCCCAGATCCAGTACCGCCACCTTGTGGAGAAGGTGCAGTAGCCATGTGCCAGGGGAGAGAGGCGCTCGCATCCGACGCCCGGGTGACCTGCCACCTGCTGGACCTCGAGGGCCTCTGCGCCCTGGGGGAGCCCGCCGAGCTCGCGGTCGCGCTCGAGGGGCGTGCCATGCCGCGCTACCTGGACGTGGCGCGTCGCGCCAAACATCCCGGCGTGAGGGCGGAGGCACTGGGCACGGGGCTCATCCTGGCGGGCTGCCTGGGGCTTCGTCGCGACGCGGACCTCGACGTCGGGCCCCAGGGCAAGCCGGAGCCCTCCTCGGGCGCGTGGCACCTGGGCATATCGCACACCCATAGGCTCGCGGCGGCATGCTCCTCTCCCACGGTCGTGGGGCTGGACGTGGCGGAGCTGCCAGACGAGGTGGACCGCCTCATGGTCATGACTCTGGGGCGAGCGGGGCAGAGGCTCGCCCCAGGGCTCGCTGACGACCCTGCAAGGGTCACGCCCGAGGCGTTCGCTCGCCTATGGACGAGGGTCGAGGCGACGCTCAAGGCCGAGGGGACGGGCTTTGCCGCCGACCTCAGGGAGCACCAAGACTGGTTCGGGCGCTGGGGCTTCTGCTGGACGACCGGGCTGGGGCACGTCGTCTGCGCGGCCACGAGGGAGGGGCTCCCCCTCGAGCTCAGGGTCCACGAGCCGCGCGAGCTCTTGGAGGCGGTACTTGAATCGGTTAACCGGGGGGAAACCTGCCTGCCCTAGGATGCTGCGCCAGTAAGAGCGCCCTTCGTCTTTTGGCCGCAGGAGGAGACATGGCAGAGAAGCAGGTCCACCGCATCGCCCTCATTCCCGGGGACGGCATCGGTCCCGAGGTCGTCGCGGAGGCGGAGGGGTTGCTGCGGGCCATCGCCGCGGCAGACGGCGGCTTCTGCTTCGACTTCACGAGCTTCCCCTGGGGCTGCGAGTACTACCTCAGGGAGGGGCGGATGATGCCGGAGGACGGCATCGACCAGCTCAGGGGCTTCGACGCCATCCTCCTGGGCGCCGTGGGCTTCCCCGGCGTGCCCGACCACGTGTCGCTGCGGGACCTCCTGCTCAGGATCCGTCACGACTTCGACGAGTACGTCAACGTGCGCCCCGTGCGCCTGCTCAGGGGGGCGCCCTGTCCCCTCAAGGGCGTCGAGCCCGGGCAGATCGACATGACCTTCATACGCGAGAACAGCGAGGGCGAGTACGCGGGGTCGGGGTCCTGGCTGTATCCGGACACGCCGCGCGAGGTCGTGATCCAGGACGGGGTCTTCTCCCGCCATGGCACCGAGCGCATCATGCGCTACGCCTTCGAGCTCGCGCGCCGCGAGCACAAGAGCCTCACGAGCATAAGCAAGGGCAACGCCCTCAACTACTCCATGGTGTTCTGGGACCAGGTCTTCGACGAGATCTCGAGGGAGTACCCGGAGGTGGAGACCCACAGCTACCTGGTGGACGCCGCGGCCATGCTCATGGTGAGGGACCCCGGCCGCTTCCAGGTCGTGGTCGCGTCCAACCTCTTCGGCGACATCCTGACCGACCTCGGGGCTGCCATCAGCGGCGGCATGGGGCTTGCCGCCGGTGCCAACCTCAACCCCGAGTGCGAGTTCCCCTCGATGTTCGAGCCCATCCACGGCTCCGCGCCCGACATCGCGGGCAAGGGCATCGCGAACCCCCTCGCCACGATCTGGTCCGCGGCGCAGATGCTCGAGCACCTGGGGCAGGGGGAGTGGGCGGCTCGCGTCGTGGATGCAATCGAGCGCGTGCTGCAGGCGGGCGACGACCTCACGCCCGACCTGGGCGGGAGCGCCTCCACGAGCGAGCTTGGGGAGCGTGTGGTGCGGGAGCTGCTGGACGTCTAGCCCCTGGGGGCATGGGGTAGTATGAGGGTCGTTCAATGCGATTCCGGGCGAGGGCCCGGAGCATCGGAGGCACTCGGTTGGGAAAGACCAAGGACAAGATCGAGACCCGCGTGAAGAGCCAGGCGGACCACGACGCCGCCATGGCACAGGCCCATGGCACCGCCACCGCTCCCGTGGGCAGCCCCCAGAACCCGTCCAACGCGATCCTCACCGTGGCAAACGTGATCACTGCCTGCCGCTTCGTGCTCACCATCGTCTTCCTGTGGATGTTCGTCTCGGACATGAACCGCTACGTCGCCCTGGCGTTCTATGCGGTCGCCGCGGTGACGGACTTCCTGGACGGGCAGGTGGCGCGCCGCACCCAGACCGTCAGCTGGGTGGGCAAGGTCATGGACCCCATCATGGACCGCGTGCTGCTCTTCACGGGCGTCCTGGGGCTCATCATCACCGGCGAGCTCCCCGTGTGGGTGGCCTGCTTCGTTATCGGCCGCGACGTCTACCTCTTCCTGGGCGGGCTGCGACTGCAGCACTACCGCCGCCGTCCGGTGGACGTGGTCTTCGTGGGCAAGGCGGCGACGGCGCTCCTCATGTTCGGCTTCTGCGACCTCCTGCTGGGGCTCCCCGTTGTCCGCGGCCTCGGCATGACGAGCCTCCCCTGGCTTCCCGGCCTCAACCACGACCCTGCCTGCCTGGGCATCTTCTTCGTGTACGCGGGGCTCCTCTGCTCCCTGCTCGCCGTCCTCGAGTACACCAGGACCGGCATCGCCATCAGGCGAGATGCCCTTGCGTCCAGGGCGGAGGACGGCGAGGGCCGATGAGGCCCGCCGGCATCTGGGGCACGTTCGGACGGGGGACATCCCGCATCGTCCTTGGCGCGTCCCTCGCCCTCGTTCTCGCGGTCCTGTGCTTCCTGGCCCTGCCTGCCCCCGCGTTCGCGGTCGAGCCCCCCAGGCTCAGCGAGGCCAGGAGCTACGAGGTCATGGACCAGAACGGCAACGTCCTCTTCGCCCAGGACGCCCAAGAGCACATGGCAATGGCGTCCATCACCAAGGTTATGACGGCCATGGTGGCCCTCGACTCGGGCAGGTCGCTCGACGGCGCCTGTACGGTCGTCGAGGGCAGCTACGAGGAGGGTGCCCAGCTCACGGGGTGGAAGCAGGGAGATGCCCCCACCCTGCGCGACCTGATGATGACCATGCTCGTCTATTCCGGCAACGACTCGGCGGATGACGTGGCCATCAACGTCGCGGGCAGCACGGACGCCTTCGTGGGGCTCATGAACCAGAAGGCCGCCGAGCTGGGCATGGGGGACACGCACTTCGCCAACCCGCACGGGCTCGAGCAGGACGGGCACTACTCCTGCGCCCACGACCTCGTGGTGATGGGCCGCTACGCGCTCGAGCACTACCCCTTCATAGCGCGGGCCGTCATGACGCGCAGCTACAGCTGCGTGGTGGCGGGCCAGGAGCGCAGCTTCGCCTCCACTGACGACCTCATGGAGAGCTACGGGGGCCTCTGCGGCATCAAGACCGGCGCCGTGGAGGCGGGGACCACCTTCCTGGGCTCGTCGCGCCGCCACGGCCTGCAGCTCTTCAGCTGCGTCCTGGGCTGCCAGACGCACGAGGGCCGCTTCACGGACACGGCCGCCCTCATGGACTGGGCCTACGACGAGTACCTGGGCCAGGTCCACCTGGCGCGCAGCAGCTGGCCCATCAGGGTGGCCGGCTGGTCCTTGGGCTTCTGGGGCAGGGTCGTGGTGACTCCCGAGTGGAGCGTGGGCGGCCGCTGCTACCGCGGCCAGGACGTCTCGTACTCCACGACGCTGAGGGGGGAGGGCGAGCTCAGCGACCTGGGCGGGGCCTTCGGCTACTCGTCCTGGACGCAGGGCGGCCGCAGCGTCGCCCTGAGCTGCCTTCGTGCCAGCGCACGCCCCCTGCGCGTCCCCGCCTTCGCACCCTTCGAACTGCCCCTCTTCTTCGACGTGACCCAACTCATGGGCGCGTAGTCTGGATGTGACCGCATGATGCGAAGCGAGCTGCATGACGAGCACCTGGTGCTGGGCGCCGACTTCCCCGAGGGGGGCGGCGTGCTCGTGGGACCCTCCTCGTACGCCGTCGAGGGCGCGGACGACCCCTTCCGCGGGGGCTGCGGGCTCTGCGACCTCTCGGGGACGTTGGTCCTTCTGGCCTCCGGCGCCCCTGCCGTCCCCTGGGCCCAGGCGGCGTTCGCGGGCGAGCGCCTTGCGGTGGGGGAGTGCTCCTTCCAGCCGGCGCTCCTGGGCGACGGCTCCCTGGCCTCGATACCCCTCCTGGGGCGCACCGGTGACGACGAGTACGCGATCTGGGACCTGAGCCCGCGCTCCCAGACCCTGAGCGCCTGGCTCTCGTTCCTGGCCAACGTGGAGCAGGGCGGCTTCAGGCCCTACGAGGGGCTGGGGACGGAGGACGTCACGGAGCGCCTTGTCCCGCTCGCGCTCTGGGGGGAGTCGGCGGAGGCCGTCCTCCGTGACTACCTGTCCGGCGAGGGCGCGCTTCCCGCGGCCGGCCGGATGGGGGAGCTCCTGTTGGACGGCAGGATCGGCTGCCTCGCCGCCCGCCTGCCACTCGACGGGGAGGACTGCTTCCTCCTCATGGTGCCCCCCGCGCTCGTGTGCAGGCTCTGGAGGAGCCTCCTCTCGTTCGGCTCCGTGACGCCGGTGGGGCATGCCCGCGTCGTCTCCCGCCTGGGGGAGCTGCTTCCCTGGTCGAGGTGGCTTTCGCAGACGGACCGCGTCGCCCCCACGGAGGGCGAGCTCGAGGGGCAGGGCCTCCTGCGCGCGTCGGGCGACTTCGTTGGTGCGCGCGGGCTTCGTTCGTAGACAATCGTTTTGGGACCCCGGGAGAGCGCCTGGGGGCACGGGAGGGAGAGCTGCCATGGGCTACGACTTCAAGACCCACATGAGCAGGGAGAACACAGGATCGGCGAAGTGGGACGCCATGTACAGGCGCAACCCCCGCGTGGGGCACGAGATCGTGCCCCTCTCCGTCGCGGACATGGAGCTGCCCAACCCGCCCGAGGTGATCGAGGCGCTGAGGTCGTACCTGGACGACGCCATCCTGGGCTACACCGACCCCACGGACGCCTTCTATGACGCCTGCATCGGCTGGCAGACGCGCCGCCACGGCTGGACGCCCGCCAAGGCCTGGCTCGTCACCTCCCCGGGCGTGGTCCCGGCGATCTACAACGCCGTGAGCTCGCTCACGGAGGAGGGCGACGGCGTCATCATCCAGCCGCCCGTGTACTACCCCTTCCGCATGGCGGTCGAGCGGGCAGGGCGCACCCTCGTGACCAACCCCCTGCGCCGCGTCGAGCTCGAGGACGGCGGCCACGCCTACGAGATGGACTTCGAGGACCTCGCCCAGAAGGCGGCGGACCCCAGGAACCGCATGCTCGTGCTCTGCAGCCCGCACAACCCGGTGGGCCGCGTCTGGAGGGCAGACGAGCTCAGGCGCCTCCTTGACATCTGCGTGCAGAACGACGTCATCGTGGTGAGCGACGAGATCCACGACGACCTCGTGATGCCCGGGCACGCCCACACGACCATCATGCGCGTGGCGGAGGCGGGGGAGTACGACCACATCCTGGTCTGCACCGCCCCCTCGAAGACCTTCAACCTCGCCGGCTGCCAGGCCTCCGCGATCTACGTCCCCGACGAGGCCCTGCGCGAGCGCTTCGAGGCGGGCTTCGCCAAGGTGGCGCTCCGGGAGCTCAACGCCTTCGCCTACGTGGCCACGCAGGCGGCCTACACCCGCTGCGACGCGTGGCTCGAACAGCTCATCGAGCTCGTGTGGTCCAACTACCGGATGCTCAGGGGCTTCCTTGCCGCCTACCTGCCCGAGGTCGAGCTCTACCCGCTGGAGGGGACCTACCTCGCATGGCTCGACTTCGGCTCCTGGGGGCTCTCGAAGGAGGAGCTCGAGGCCTTCATGTGCGAGGAGGCGCTGCTCTTCCCCGACGACGGCTCGATGTTCGGCCCCGAGGGCGACTGCTTCGAGCGCCTCAACCTCGCCTGCCCCACCGACGTGCTGGAGGCCGCCCTCGAGCGGCTCGTGCACGCCGCCCGCGAGCGCAGGCTGGGCGCCTTCTCGGGGGGAGACGAGCGATGAAGTACTCCGTCCACGCACCGGGCGTGCCCGACGCGGCCGGCCCCTACTCCCAGGGGACCACGGCGGGGCGCCTCGTCTTCGCCGCAGGACAGGTCGCTGTCGACCCCGACGACCCCACGCGCATCGTGGAAGGCGGTGCCGCCGCCGAGGCCGAGAGGATCATCGCCCTGGTGGCGTCGCTCCTCTCCGAGTGCGACTGCACCCTCTCCGACGTCGCCCAGACCACGCTCTACCTGACGGACCTGGACGACCTCCCCGCGGTCGACGAGGTGTACGGGCGCTACTTCGTGACGCCCGCCCCCGCCCGCTCCGTCGTCGAGGTCGCCCGCCTGCCCCTGGGCGCGCTCGTCGAGATGGACTGCGTCGCCTGCAGGTAGCCCAGGCGCAAGCGCTATGATGGTCTACGTACACTCCACATCGAGGGGAGCCGCCTTGACGTCCACAAACAACAGCCCCGAGATGGGCGCGACCGAGATCTTCCGCATGCCTTCCTCCGACTCCACCTCGCCCGACCTCATGGACCAGGCGAGGCCGTCGAGTCCCACGCTCTCAATCGTGAAGGGGCCCCAGACTGGTTCCGTCTTCGAGCTGAGCGAGGACGAGATTAGCATCGGCCGTGACCCCAACAGCTCCGTCTTCCTCAACGACATGACGGTGTCGCGCCGCCATGCGCGCATCGACCTCAGCGGACTCGCCTCCGGATTCGCCACCATCGAGGACCTGGGCTCGCTCAACGGCAGCTGGGTGGATGGCGCCATCGTCAACCGCGCCATGCTCAAGGACGGCTCCACGATTCAGATCGGCACCTTCCGCATGGTGTTCCACACCAACCAGAAGCCGGCCAGGATCGAGACCGGGAACTAGGCCATGCCCGACGCCGGATACCTGACGATCGGCAAGGTCGTTCGCAAGCTGCAGGCGCAGTACCCCGACCTCTCCATCTCGAAGGTGCGCTACCTCGAGGACGAGGGGCTGCTCGACCCGTCGCGCACGCCCTCGGGCTACCGCCTGTACTCGCAGCATGACGTGCATCGCCTCGAGACCATCCTCTACCTCCAGAAGACCCGCTTCCTGCCCCTCTCCGTGATCAAGGAGCGGCTCGAGGGCAACGGCTCCGGGCCGGTGGGGGAGCAGGACGAGGCATTGGGGCTCCCCAGCTCGCTGCGTCTTCCCAACGAGGACGAGGAGCTTGCGAAGAAGCTCCACCCCATCGACCGCATGCCCGAGGTGCTGGGCATGTCGGTGAGCTTCGTGCGCCAGCTCTCGGACGCGGGCCTCATCGCGCTCAAGAGGTCGCCGCACGGCCGCGACCTGGTGGACGGGAAGGACTTCCCGCTCATCAGGGCCTGCGACGAGCTGCGCCACTTCGGCATCGGCCCCAAGAACCTGAGGCAGTACGTCACGGCCGCCAATCGCGAGAGCGCCATGTTCGAGCAGGCGCTCATCGTGTTCGCCCGCAAGGGCGGAGGGGTCCAGATGGAACTCACCAGCGAGAGCCGCCAGCAGTTCGAGCAGGCGTTCCGCCAGATGCTGAGCCTCACCGGCAACGTGCGGGAGGCGCTCATCCGCAGGCAGGTCTCGCAGACCTTCAGCCAGATGGAGGACAGACAGGACTAGCGCGTCGCCCACCAGGACGACCAAGACGAGAGGAACAGACGTGTCCGACCGCAAGCTCGAAAGCTACATCGTCGACATCCCCGACTACCCCGAGCCGGGCGTGATCTTCAAGGACATCACCCCGCTCCTGGCGGACCCCGAGGGGCTGGCGTCGGCCGTTGACCAGATCGCAGAGCACTACGAGGGCGCCGGCATCACCAAGGTCGTGGGCGCCGAGGCCCGCGGCTTCCTCATCGGCGCCCCCGTCGCCTACAAGCTCGGCGCCGGGTTCGTCCCAGCCCGCAAGCCTGGCAAGCTCCCCCGTGCCGTCTACTCCGAGACCTACTCCCTCGAGTACGGCACCGACGAGCTGCAGATACACAAGGACAGCGTCCGCGACGGCGACAAGGTCCTCATCGTGGACGACCTGGTTGCCACGGGCGGCACCGCCGTCGCCACCGCGCGACTGGTCAAGAAGGCGGGGGCCGAGGTCGTGGGCTTCTCCTTCATCCTCGAGCTTGCCTTCCTGGACCCCCGCAAGACCATCGCCGAGTCCTTCGACCAGGAGGTGTTCACCCTCGTCCAGGTGAAGTAGGTACGGACCTCCCGTCCGCTTTTGCAGGGGTTTCAGGCCGGTGGCCGTTCTGTGGAATGGCGGTCGGCCCCTTGCCGGAATCATAGAATTGACGGGACTAGCCTACGAAAGGAAACGCTCATGCCCAAGAGCCCATTGGCTCGTTCCTTCGGACGCAGGGCCGCCACGGCTGGCCTGGCCGCAGTCCTGGCCACTGCCGGGCTGCTCCCCACCATGGCCCTCGCCGATCCGCAGGCCGACCTGGCCCAGGCGTCCGCGACCATATCGTCCCTCAGCTCGGAGGCGTCCTCGCTGGAGCAGAGCCTGCAGAGCCAGACCGCTGAGCTCGAGCAGACCCGCTACCAGATCGGCCAGAAGCAGAGCCAGATCGAAGAGACCCAGCAGCAGCTCCAGACTGCCAAGGGCGAGCTGGGCACCACGGTGCGAAGCTCGTACAAGAACGGCTCCGTCTCGCTGCTCCAGATAGCGCTGGGCTCCAACAGCATCAGCGACTTCGTCCAGAACATCTACTATGCCGGCAAGGTGAGCTCGGCGCAGGCCCAGAGCATCGCCCGCGTCAACGACCTCCAGGGCCAGCTCAAGGGCGAGGAGGAGGAGCTCGAGAGCCGCCAGCAGGGGCAGCAGGCCGCAGTCGACAGCCTCAACTCCCAGGTTGCCGAGTACAACTCCAAGCTCGAGCAGACGCGCTCGTACTACAACAGCCTGAGCGCCGAGGTCCAGGAGCAGCTCGCGGCCCAGGCCGCGGCCGAGCAGCAGCAGGCCCAGGAGAGCGGGGGGCAGGCCTCTGCCGTGAGTCAGGTCATCAGCGAGGCGCACGACGGCGGCACATCGTCTGAGGCGACCCAGGCGGCGGAGACGCCCGCCCAGGCCGAGCAGCAGGATGACGCCCCCTCCCAGGGTCAGGCTCAGAGCCCGTCCCAGGACGAGACACCCCAGCAGCAGCCCCAGACCCGGCAGGCGACCCAGGAGGAGCCAAGCACCTCGAAGAGCGGCGGCGCCTCGGGCGGCGGCCTCTCCACGGCCTACTCCATGATCGGCGTGCCCTATGAGTGGGGTGGCGCATCCGCCAGCGGCGTGGACTGCTCCGGCTTGGTCTGCTACAGCTACGGCTACGCCCGCGGCCGCACCACCTACGACATGATCGACTCGCTCAAGTCCACGGGAGACTGGAAGACCAGCATGGACGAGCTCCAGGTGGGCGACCTCGTCTTCCCGAGTGACGGTCACGTGGGCATCTACATCGGCGGCGGCCAGATGATCCATGCGCCGTATCCCGGCCGCACGGTGTGCATCGCCAGCGTGTACAGCTTCATCGGCGGCGGCAGCTACTAGCAGCCGGCAGCCCTTTGGGACTCGACGACGGGCGGGGGCGGACCAGACGGTTCGTCCCCGCCCGTGGCATGCGTATGATGTTGGGTCGTCCGGTCTTTGGGCAGTTGGTCTTATCTCGACGATTGGCACGGGGCCGTCGCGGCGGCCAGCAGGGGAGGTCACGCGCAGGTGTTCGCAGACACGATGCAGGGGGAGGTCAGGAGGCGCTTCTCGCGTCGCTTCCAGATAGACATGGTCTGGGAGGGCGCGCTGGTGGGAATAGCGGGCGGGGGAGTGGTGACCCTCTACCGCATGGCGCTCACGAGGGCGGAGCACATCCTGAGGGGGCTCCTGCCCACCTTCTTCTCCTCCGGCCTCGGGCTGCTGGGATTCGCCGCCCTCGTGCTCGCCTGCTGCCTCGTCGTCGCCGCGCTCGTTCGCTGGGAGCCCTACACCTCGGGTTCGGGCATCCCGCAGACGGACGCCGAGGTCATGGGCCGCATGGACATGCCCTGGCACCGCGTCCTCCTCGCGAAGTTCAGCGAGGGCGTGCTCTGCGCCCTCGCCGGCCTCTCGATGGGCAGGGAGGGTCCCAGCGTGCAGCTGGGGAGCATGGGCGGCAAGGCCGTCTCGCGCCTGCTCAGGAGGAACAGGGGAGAGGAGCGCCTCCTTGTCACCTGCGGGGCCGCCGCGGGCATGTCCGCCGCCTTCAACGCGCCGCTCACGGGCGTGCTCTTTGCCATAGAGGAGATCCACAAGGAGTTCGCGCCGTCGCTCATCGTGTCCGTCATGGCGAGCGCCGTGGCGTCGGACTTCCTCGTGTCACAGGTCCTGGGCGTGCAGCCCGTGCTCAAGCTCGCCTTCATCAAGGACATCCCGCACGACTACTACCTCTATGTCGTTGCCCTGGGCGTGCTCTGCGGGCTCGCGGGTGCCGTCCACAATCGCGGCATGTTCGCATGTACCGAACGCCTGTTCGCTAAGATGGGGGAGTTGCCCCTGCAGCTCAGGCTCGCGATTCCCTTCGCGCTGGCCATTCCCGTCGCCTACGCCATGCCCGAGCTGCTCTGTGGCGGCGACGCCATCGTGGAGCTTCTCTCGGCCCCCGCGGCCGTGCCCCTGGGGACCTTGGCCCTGCTGCTCCTGGGAAAGTACCTCTACACGACGGTCTGCTTCGGGGCGGGGACGCCCGGGGGCACGCTGTTCCCGCTCTGCGTCATGGGGATGCTCTGCGGAGCCGTCTTCGCAGCCTGCCTGACCCGCGTCACGGGCGTCCAGTCGCTCTTCATGGCCAACTTCATGGCCTTGGGCATCGCAGGGCTCTTCGCGTCGGTCGTGAGGGCCCCCGTGACGGCCGTGGTGCTCGCCTTCGAGCTCACGGGCAGCATGGACGCGCTGCTCTCGGTCTCCATCGTCTCCATCGTCTCGTACGTCGTCGCCAACCTCACCAAGACGGACCCGTTCTACGAGAGGCTGCTCTCCAGGCTTCTCGATCTGACGCCCGTCGACCCCTCCGCCAACGGCGAGCCAGGCGAGAAGGTCCTCCACACCTATACCGTGGGTGCGGGCAGCAAGCTCGAGGGTCGCACCCTCAGCGAGGTGGGCTGGCCCGACGACTCGCGCATCGTCACGGTGTCCCGCGCGGGAGTGGACATCGTTCCCAGCGGAGAGACCGTCCTCGAGGCCCTGGACGAGATCCTCGTGATCATGAACACCGACACCGAGGCCGAGACACAGGAGCTGATCCTGGACTACTGCCGCAGCTCGCTCGCCACGGGCAAGATTCCGCGCATCGGCTAGCTGCCTGCAGGGCTTGGCCCGGAGTCACTCTGCCCATGCGAGCCCAACGGCGAGCCCCAATCTTGCGATCGTGGACAGAATCGACGCGGGATGGGCGGAAAACTGTCCACGATGGCATAGTCGGGCCAGCGGACAGCCGGACTTGTCGCCGTCGGCACGTCAGAGGTGAGGCAGGGGCCGTCGCCAAGAGAGTCCCCAGAGAAAGGCGAGAGTCTCTTCTACTTTACATAAGATATATTATCACGGTTATAGGGGAGAAGAGAAGGAATGCCCCCGCCAAGAGGCTCCTCTGGACGGGGGCATTCCTGTGGATGCGATGGCACGAGACCGCGAGGGCCTGCTTGCCGGCCTCAGCAGTCTATGGGCTGTCCCAGGTAGGAAGCGACGCTCGTGGCGGCGACGGCGCCGTCCGAGGCTGCCGTGATGATCTGGCGCAGCGGCGTCTGGCGCACGTCGCCCGCGGCGAAGAGTCCGGGCAGGCTCGTCTCCATGCGCTCGTTGGTGACGATGTAGCCGCGCTCGTCCACGTCGACCGACTGTCTCACGAGTTCGGAGGCCGGGATGCGACCCACGAACACGAAGACGCCAAAGCTGCCCTCGTCGAACTCCTCCACGTGGACGTCACCGGTGAGGTTGTCCCTGAAGCTGACGCTCTTGAGGAGCTTGTCCCCGTCGACCTTCACGATGGAGGTGTTGAAGCGCACGGAGACCCTCTCGTTCTGCTCGACCTGCCGCTGCACGGCCGCCTGGGCGCGCAGGTGGTCCTTGCGCACCACCATGGTCACGTGGTCGGCGAACTTGGCGAGGAACAGGGCCTCCTCGGCGGCCGAGTTGCCCCCGCCTATGACGAAGACCTGCTTGCCGCGGTAGAACATGCCGTCACAGGTGGCGCAGTACGAGACGCCGTGCCCACGGAACTCGTCCTCGCCCTCGAAGCCGCCTGGGCGCGGGGTCGCGCCGCCAGCGATGATGACGGCACGTGACTCGTAGCTCACGTCAGGCGTGACGACGGCGAACCTGCCCGTCCGCTCGTCCTTGGAGATTGACTCCACCTTGCCCATGACCACGCTGGCACCGAGTTCCTCGGCCTGCCTCTGCATGGTGTCCGTCAGGGTGAAGCCGTCGGTGTGTGGGACGCCGGGGTAGTTGTCGACCTCGCTGGTGAGGATGATCTGGCCACCCACGGCCTCCTGTTCCAGGGTCACGGCGTCGAGCAGGGCTCGCGCCGAGTAGATGGCGGCGGAGAGGCCCGCAGGGCCCGCTCCGACGATTACGAGGTCCTTCTGCTGCTTCTGGGACATGGGTTTCTCCCCTCATGGTCTTGTTCGACGTGTCAATACTACCCTATTCAATCGCGCACGATACAACATATGGGAACTTCATGACAACAATTCGTCGCCAGCTTGCGACAAGACACCCGAACACGAGGGGCGTCCCGGCACTTTGCCGAGGCGTCCCGGGAAGACCATGGGGCCTGAGCTGGGGCTTCTCTCCCCTACTCCACCTTCTCGGCGCGTGGGAGGATGAGGTTGAGCAGTATGCCCACCAGGGTGGCGGTTGCCATGCCGGGCAGCGTGTAGGAGCCCAGTGGGATGGCGATGCCGGAGGTCTCCATGCCGACGCCCAGGATGATGACCACGGAGGCGATCATGAGGTTGCGGTTCTCGTCGAAGTCGACCTTGTTGGTGACCAGCATGCGCAGGCCGTTGGAGGCGATGAGGCCAAAGAGCAGGAGGCTCACGCCGCCCATGACGGGCACGGGGATGGAGTTGATGAAGGCGGCGAGCTTGGGACAGAACCCTCCCACGATGAGGGCGAAGCCCGCCGCGTACCAGAAGACCTGCGTGGAGTAGACGTGCGTGACGCTCATGACGCCGATGTTCTCCGCGTAGGTGGTGGTGGGAGGGCCGCCCAGGAAGCCCGAGATGACGGTGGAGATGCCGTCACCGGCAAGGGAGCGCGGGAGCATCTCGCGGTAGTCCTTTCCCACGATCTCCCCCACGGCAAGGAGGTGACCGATGTGCTCGATGACGACGACGATGGCCACAGGCGCAATGAGCGCGATCGCACCGGGGTCGAAGTAGGGCGTCTGCACGGGGGGCAGGCCGACCCAGGCGGCGTCGGCGACGCTCTGGAGGTCGACGAGGCCCAGGAACGCGGCGACCACGTATCCCACGATGATGGCGAGCAGGATGGGAAGGGTGCCCAGGATGCCACCCATGCTCGAGAACACGACGGCGGCGACGAGGGTTATGGCGGCGACTGCGGCACCCTCGGCCACGAAGGCGTCGGTCGAGGAGTTGAGCGCCATCTTGACCGCCGTGGCGGAGAGGCCCACGCCGATGACCACCATGACGGCGGCGACGAGCACGGGCGGGAGCAGGCGGTCGAGCCATCCCGTGCCCACGAGCTTGATTATCCCGGCCACTGCCAGGAACACGAGGCCCGCCACCACGACGCCGGAGAGCGCGGTGTTGAGGTTGCCGGTGGCGGCGGTCGCCGCGAGGATCGGGCTGATGAAGGCAAAGGAGCTGCCCAGGTAGCTCGGGATCTTGTTGCGCGTCACGAGCAGGTAGCAGATGGTGCCGATGCCCGAGCACATGATGGCCACGTTGGGGCTGAGCCCGGTCAGGACGGGAACCAGTACGGTCGAGCCGAACATGCTCATCATGTGCTGGACTCCCAAGGGAATGGCGCGACCAACCGACACGCGGTCGTCGACCCCGATGACCTCTCTCTCTTTCTTGTTCAAGCAGCGCTCCTCTCCGTCTTGCGTACGGCATCCGTGCAATGGATGCCCATGAAAAAAGGGGCCCGGTGAGCCGGGCCCCGAGGTGCCAGGGACTCTAGGCAGTCAGGAAGTATACAAGGAACGCGGCCGCTGCGACCCACATGAGCGGCTTCACCTTCTTGATGTTGCCCGTGGCTGCGGCGACGAGCACGTAGGCGATGAAACCCAGGCCGATGCCGCTCGAGATCGAGTACGTCAGCGGGATGCCGGCGATGATCATGAACGCGGGGAAGCCCTCGAGGATGTTGCCCCACTCGATCTCTGCCGCCTCGCTCATCATGAGGTAGCCGACCATGACGAGGGCACCGCAGGTGGCTGCGGAGCTGACGACGCTGATGATGGGGGCGAAGAACGCCGCGACCACGAAGAGGAGGCCGGTCACGACGGAGGTGAGCCCCGAGCGGCCGCCGTCGGCGGCACCCGAGGCGGACTCGACGAAGGTGGTGATGGATGAGGCGCCGAGGAAGCCGCCCGCGGCTGCGGCCACGGAGTCGACGATCAGGATGGGCCTGATGTCCTCGACGGTTCCGTCATCGTTAAGGAACTCGCCCTGCTTCGCCACGGCCATGGCGGTGCCCATGGTATCGAAGAAGTCGGACATCATGAGCGAGAAGGCGAACACGAGCAGGACGGGCGTGGTGATGACCTTCGCGATGCCCATGACCCCGGTCTCGTCGACCTGGAAGGGGGCGCCGAAGGTGCTGAAGTCGAGGCCCGACACTATGCCCGCCGGAGCGGCGGTGACCCCGAGGGGGATGCCCGCCAGGACCGCGACGATGATGCCCAGGAGCAGCGCTCCCTTGATCTGGAGGCATTGGAAGACGACGGTGGCGACGATCGAGACGAGGCCCACGATGAACAGGGGGTTCGAGATGTCCCCGAAGCTCACGAGGGTGGACTCGTTGGCGACGATGATGCCGGCGTTGGCCATGCCGATCATGGCGATGAAGATGCCGAGGCCCACCGAGATCGCATGACGCAGCGATATGGGGATGGCGTCCATGATCGCCTCGCGCAGGCCGCAGAGCACCAGGGCGAGGATGGCGACGCCCTCGATGAAGATGACCGCCATGGCGGCGTGCCAGTCTCCGCCCGCGACCTCGGTCAGCGTGAAGGCGACGACAGCGTTGATGCCCATGCCGGAGGCGCAGGCAAGCGGGCGGTTAGCGAAGACGCCCATGCAGATGGTCATGATGCCGGCGCCCAGGCAGGTGGCCGTGACGGCAGCCGATGCGGGGACTCCGGCGGCGGAGAGCAGCGATGGGTTGACGGCGATGATGTATGCCATCGCAAGGAAGGTCGTGAGGCCCGCACGGGCCTCCTGGCCCAGGTTGGACCCTCTCTCGCGCAGCTTGAAGAACGACTCCATGACTACCCCTCCCTCCGCACCCATTTCTCTGCGTCGCCTGGACCGTGGATGCATCGGGAGCAAGCAACGTCGGCCTGGTGGGACCCTATGCTCCCGAGGACCCAAACCCCCCGGAACCCCGGTCGGTCTGGTCGAGCTCGTCGACCTCGACCAGCCGAACGAGAGGGACCCTCTGGATGACGAGCTGGGCTATGCGCTCGCCCTTCGCGATGGCGATTGGCCTCTTGGAATCGAGGTTGATGGCGCAGACCTTGAGCTCCCCGCGGTAGTGGGCGTCGATGAGGCCGGGGGTGTTTGCCATGGAGAGCCCCTCGCGCAGGGCAAGGCCGCTTCTTGGCTGGACGAAGCCGGCGTAGCCCTCGGGGATGGCTATGGCGAGCCCCGTCGAGACCAGGCGGCGCTCGAGGGGCTCGAGGACCACGTCCTCGTTGGACCTGAGGTCAAGCCCGGCATCGCCTGCATAGGCATAGCTGGGTAGGTCGACCGAGGGGTCGAGCCTCTTGATGGGAAGTTCGATCCTGTCGTCACTCATTGATGAGGCTCCGTAACTCTTGGCTGAACTCGTCCAGGTCCTTGAAGTCGCGGTAGACGGAGGCGAAGCGCACGTAGGCTACCTTGTCGATGTCAACGAGGCGCTGGAGGACCATCTTGCCCAGCTCCTCCGAGGGAACCTCCGACCTGCCGTGGTCGCGCATCTCGCTCTCTATGCCGTCGATGAGGGCATCGAGCCTGTCCACGGGCACGTCGCGCTTCACGGTCGCGGCAAGGAGGCCGCGCATGACCTTCTGCCGGTCGAAGGTCTCTTTGTGACCGTCCTTCTTGACGACCATCAGGGGCATCTCTTCCCTGCGCTCGTAGGTCGTGAAGCGCTCGCCGCAACGTATGCACTCGCGCCTGCGTCGGATGGCGTCGTTGCTCTCGGACGGTCTCGAGTCAACGACCTTGGATTCCTCGCAACCACACTTGGGACAGCGCATGTTCCTCCCCTGACGTCATTCTCATAAGGAAAGATAACACAGGAAACCCAGAGATTCGGCACAGAAGGGACATACGGATGCCCCTCCCCCCACGAACGCAAGGGAGGAGGGGCGATCGGAGGACTCAGGACCTGGGCTACCGGCCTTGGGGCACGACGAGCGACTGGCCTGGTTGGAGGGGTCCCGCACCAAGGTCGTTGTGCGCGTCGATCCAGCGCGAGACCGCCGCGGTGTCCGCGCCGTCGACGTCGATGCGACTCGCTATGCCCCATACGGAGTCCCCTTCCTGCACGGTGACGCTCGCGGGAGAGACGTCCGCGAAGGCAGACTCGAACGCGGCCTGCCGGCGTTCCTGGACAAGCACACCTCCCACGAAGAGGAGCATCCCCACGGCGACGGCGACGGCGAAAAACGAGACCGAAGCCATGAGGGGGAGCCCATGGCCCGTCGTGCCGCGCCCGCGCTCGTCGACTCCCCTGCCGCCCTCGTGGACGACGAGGCGTGGCCTACCGTTGGCCTGGGGCTTGAGCGCGAGAGACCCCTCGCAGCCGTAGCCCGCCTGACCCGCGTAGATCTTCGCCGTTTCCATCCTTGCTTCCTTCCCTCGTGGCTGACGACGTAGTTATACGGGGAGCCCGGGACATAAATGGCCGCTTCAAAACTCAGAACGCATGTACTATACTAGGTACGTACAGTTGTTCGGTCAAGCAAAAACAGAACATGTGTTTCTCTCGCGGCAAGGCCTATTCACAGGAGGAGTGGACATGCCCAAGGACCGGCTCAGCAAGAGGCAGGCTGCCATCTACGAGTACATCTGCTCCTACACGGGCGAGCACGGCTACCCGCCCTCGGTGAGGGAGATCGGCTCCGCCGTGGGGCTTGCCTCCCCCTCTACCGTCCACATGCACCTCAAGGTCCTGCAGGAGCGGGGGCTCATCAAGAGAGACTCCAAGAAGCCCCGCACCATCGAGGTCGTCACCGAGGAGCCGACTGCGACGCATGAGGGCGTACGGCTCGCCGAGGTTCGCCAAGACCCCAGCAGCGGCATCACCTCGCTGCCCCTCGTCGGCCGCGTGGCCGCGGGCCAGCCCATCCTTGCCGAGCAGAACGTGGAAGAGACCCTCTCCCTTCCCACCAGCATCGTGGGTGACGCCAGCTCGTTCATCCTCAGGGTCCATGGCAGCTCGATGATCAATGCCGGCATCTTCGACGGCGACCTCATCGTGGTGAGGGAGCAGCGTGACGCCCATGACGGAGAGATCGTCGTGGCCCTCATCGATGACTCCGCCACCGTGAAGACCTTCTACAGGGAGAAGGACCGCATCCGCCTTCAGCCCGAGAACGACAGCATGGAGCCCATCTACGCGAAGAACCCCGCCATCTTGGGCAGGGTGACCGCACTGATCAGGTCTCTGTGACGCCGTCCGTCCGCTGCGAGCGGGCTTGCCCGGCAGCCGCTGGCGAGGACGGGAGCGCATCGCCTGCGCACAGGCGCATACGCGCCCTCGATGCGCTGAGGGGTCTCGCGGTCGTCTCCATGGTGCTCTTCCACCTCTGTTACGACCTGCGCTACCTGTGTGGCGTCGGGATGCCGTGGTTCGGCGGATTCTCGCAGGACCTCTGGCGTGCCAGCATCAGCTGGACCTTCCTCCTCATCGCGGGAGCCATGTGCCCGCAGTCGAGGAACAACCTCAGACGGGCCCTTCGCTACCTTGCCTGTGCCGCCCTCGTCTTCGTGGCAAGCCTCCTGGCCGGCGTGGACACACCCATAAGCTTTGGCATCATCTTCTGCATGGGCGCAAGCACGCTGGCCGCATGGCTCGTCTCGGAGCTGGGACTTCCGAGGGGCAGGCCGGCCGAGTCCCTCCTGCTCTTCCTCGCCTTCCTCCTCGCCCTGGGCATCCCCTCGGGAGGCGTGGGGCTGGGTGACCGCGTGTGGATTGCGCTGCCCAGGGCCCTCTATTCCACCCCGTGGCTCTCTTGGCTGGGCTTCCCGGGACCCACCTTCGCCTCGGGGGACTACTATCCCCTGCTCCCCTATTCCCTGCTCTTCCTTTCGGGGGCGTCTCTCGGTGGGTGGCTCGTGGCGCGAGGGTATCCCGACTGGGCCTACGATGCCACCTGCCCTCCCCTGGAGTTCGTGGGCAGGCATGCGCTGGCCGTCTACCTCCTGCACCAGCCCCTCATCCTCATCGCCCTGGGCCTCTGGGTCTAGCTTCCGGCCACGTCCGAGGCGCGCACGACATAGGGGGCCAGGGTCTCTGCCATGCGATTCGACGCCCTGACCGTTGCCATGAGGCCCCCTTGGACGTATTCCTCGCGCACGACCTGACAGCGCTCGTGGACCATCTTCATGAGGAGCCCCTTGTCGTAGGGGACGAGCGCCGTGATTGTCACATCGTCACGTGACGCTTCCTGGGCGATGCGATAGAGCAGGCCGCGCAGGCCCCAGGAGCCAAGGGCAGAGAGCAGCACCGCGTCGGGATGCGAGGCAGAGAGCACGTTCCTCTCGTCCGCGTCCAGGAGGTCGCACTTGTTGTAGACGACGACGGAGGGAATCTTGTCGGACTCGATGTCGGCGAGCACGTCGTCCACGGCCGCGAGCTGCTTCCGTGCGTTGGGGTCTGAGGCGTCCACGACCTTGAGCACGAGGTCGGCGGCCCTGACCTCCGCCAGGGTTGACTTGAAGGACTCGACCAGCGTGGTGGGCAGCTTCTGGATGAAGCCCACCGTGTCAGTGAGGGTGATCTTGCGTCCCTCCTCGAGCTCGAGCCTCCTCGTGGTGGGGTCGAGCGTCGCGAAGAGCTCGTCCTTCGCATAGACCTCCGAGCCTGTGAGCTGGTTGAGGAGGGTCGACTTGCCCGCGTTCGTGTAGCCCACGAGCGCGACGCGGTAGATTCCGGAGTCCCATCGGGCCTTGCTCTGGACCCTACGGCGCCCTTCGAGCTCCCTGAGCTCGCGCCTCAGCCACGAGATGCGGTCGCGCACGAGGCGTCGGTCGACCTCGAGCTGACTCTCTCCCTGCCCGAAGCGGCTTCCAATGCCCCCTCGCGTCTGCTCCCCCACGAGGTGGCCCCACATGCCCCTGAGCCGGGGAAGGACGTACTGGAGCTGGGCGAGCTGCACCTGCAGGCGCCCCTCGTGCGTGGTCGCATGCTGGCCGAAGATGTCGAGTATGAGGGCCGTTCGGTCGATCACCTTGGTCGGCTCGCCCAGGATCCTCTCGAGGTTCGACTGTTGCGAGGGGCTGAGCTCGTCGTCGAAGATGACGACGTCTGCACTGAGGTTCCTCACGAGGCTGACGAGCTCCTGCGCCTTGCCGCTGCCTATGAAGGTGCGGGGGACGGGCGAGTCGAGGCGTTGCGTGACGGTGCTGACGACCTCGGCCCCGTCGGTCTTGGCAAGTCTTCCCAGTTCGGCCAGGGAGTCCTCGAGGGGCCAGCCTCCCCTTCCGAGGTCGACGCCCACGAGGATGGCGCGCTCCGGGACGGGTGCGGTGGAGAGGGGCTCGAACCGGCTCACAGCAGTCCTTCCCCCCTCAGGGTCTCGACGACCCGACGGGCCGCCTCGCCCTCGTCCAGACGGTCATAGTCGAGCGTGCTCGCTCGTCCGTCTCGCCTGATCCAGGCGATCTGGCGCTTGGCATAGCGCCGGGTCCTCCGTTTGATGGCGTCGACCGCCTCCTCGAGCGTGCAGTGCCCCTGCAGGTGGTCGATGAGCTCCTTGTAGCCTATGGCCTGGGCCGCCGTCTTTGAGAGCGCATGTCCCGTCCCCAGGAGGCCGCGTAGCTCGTCGAGGAGCCCGTCTGCCATCATCTGCCCGACGCGCGCGTCTATGCGCGCGTACAGCCTGGTGCGGTCCATGTGGATGGCGAAGATCCTGGTGCGGTAGTGCGGCTCGCGATGCTTGAGCCCCTCGTGCTTGGTGGCGTAGGACTGGCCGAGGTCCACGAGCTCGAGCGCCCTCACGACGCGCTTGAGGTTGTTGGGATGGACGAGCTCCGCGCTGGCGGGGTCGAGCCTCCTGAGCTCGTCGTGGAGCGCCTGCGGCCCGTGCTCGCGCGCGAACTCCTCCCAGCGGGTCCTGCTCTGGCTGGCCCCCCCGGCGGGAAAGTCCATCTCGTCGACGACGGCGTCGAGGTAGAGCCCCGTGCCGCCACAGAGGACGGGCGCGCAGCCCTGCGTGATAAGCCCGTCGACGCAGCGGCGCGCGTCCCTCTGGAAGAGGCTCGCGGAGTAGTCGTCCCAGGGGTCGCAGACGTCCACCATGAGGAGCGGGCAGCGCCTCTGGTCGGGCGGGGTCTTGGCGGTCCCCACGTCCATGCCGCGGTAGACCTGCATGGCGTCGACCGAGACGACGGATGACCCCAGCTGGAGCGCGACGCGCTCGGCGAGCGAGCTCTTGCCCGAGGCCGTCGGCCCCACGATGGCGATCACGGGGCCCGCGGGCGTCATCGCGCCTCGCCCACCATGGGACCGCGCAGGTACCAGGTCTTCGCCTCGTCCACGCGGACGTCGCAGAGCCTGCCCACGAGCTCGGGGGCTCGCATTCCCTCGGGCAGGGGGAAGAGCACGGTCTGGCCCTTGGGACTCCTGCCCATCATCACGGCGTCGTTGCGCTTGGAGCTTCCCTCGACGAGCGTCTCCACGACCTGGCCTCGCTCCCTCTGGTTGGCGGCGAAGGCAAGCTCCTCGACAAGCTTGGCAAGGCGGTCGAAGCGGTCCTGTATCACCTCGCGGGGCGTGTCGTCCTCGATCTTGGCGGCAGGCGTGCCCGGGCGCCTCGAGTATATGAAGGTGAAGGCGGAGGAGAAACCCACCTCGCGCACGAGCGAGAGGGTGTCCTGGAAGTCCTCCTCGGTCTCGCCGGGGAACCCCACGATGAGGTCGGTCGAGAGGGCGATGTCCGGAATCGAGTCCCTGAGCTCGCGCACGAGATGCAGGTACCCCTCCCGGGTGTAGCTGCGATTCATGGCCTTGAGCACGCGCGTGCTGCCGCTCTGGACGGCCAGGTGGAGCTGGGGCATGACGGAGGGGACCTCTGCCATGGCGGCGATCGTCTGGGAAGAGAGGTCCTTGGGGTTGGACGAGGTGAAGCGGATCCTCTCGATGCCGGTCTTCCCCACCTCGCGCAGGAGCTCGGCGAAGCGAGGCTTCCCATAGAGGTCCCGGCCATAGGAGTTCACGTTCTGCCCCAGGAGGGTGATCTCCCTCACGCCGTCCCTCACCAGGGACGAGCATTCGGTCACGACGCGTTCGAGGATGCGGCTGCGCTCGCGACCGCGCACATAGGGCACGATGCAGTAGGTGCAGAAGTTGTTGCAGCCGGTCATGATGGGCACCCAGGAGTGGAAGCCCTGCGCGCGCTTGCTGGGAAGGTCTGTCGAGAAGCCCCTGCCCTCCTCGCCGACGTCCACCTCGACCTCCCCGGGACGTCCCAGGGCGTCACAGAGGAGCTGGGGCAGCGATGCGAGGGCGGAGGTGCCGAACACCACGTCCACGTTGGGAATCTTCCGGGCGAGCTCGGCCCCGTCACGTTGCGCGATGCAGCCTCCGACGGCGACGACGCGCCTGCCGCTGGGGGGCGCGGGGAGCCTCACGAGGTTGGAGGCCTCGCCGTAGAGGTGCGTGTCGGCCTTCTCCCTCACGGAGCAGGTCATGAAGAGGACGATGTCGGCGTCGTCAGGGGAGTCGACCTGGATGCAGCCGCAGTCGTCTAGGAGGCCCGCGACCCTCTCGGAGTCGTGCAGGTTCATCTGGCAGCCGAAGGTCCTCACATGGTAGTTGAGCCCTACGAGCTGGGGTATGCGCGCCACTAGGAGATCATCTCCTGGGGCTCGGGATTCACGTGCGTCGCCGCCTGGGGGACGAGGCGGTGGACGTACACCGCGATCCTGATCGCCGTGCGCATCTCGCCGTTGATCTCTATGTCGGCGAAGGTGGGGGCGCAGGAGATGTCGACGCCCGTGGGGATGAGGAAGCCGCGGGCGATCGCGAGCGCCTTGATCGCCTGGTTGACGGCACCGGCGCCCACAGCCTGCATGTTGACCGGAACTCCGTCCTTGACCATGCCGGCGACCGCGCCTGCGACGGAGGCCGGAGACGACTTGCTAGAGACCTTCAGAAAATCCATCGATTGACTCCTGTGGAACGGGGGTGTCACGTTTGTCCGCAAGATGCTGCATTTTGCATATGGAGAACATTCTAGGTATTTTGCAGGAGATGCGAAAGGAGGTGCTAGTCCCCCTCGTCCACCTCGAAGGTCACGGTCACCCTGCCATGCGAAACCCGAACCCTCGGCTCTGACGCCAGGCTGAGGTAGTAGCGTTGCGCCAGAGGGGCGAAGTCCCTCTCCATCGCGCGCGAGAACTCGCCCAGGTCCTCGGGGGAGATGCGCAGGCCCCTCCGGTCGCGGGCGAGGTCCACCTTACGTCCAGCCCGGGTCGCATGGCGCGACTTCCGGAAGTGGCTGGCAACGCTCCGGACGGGGGTCACCTGACCAGCGAGGATGCGATGGGCCGTCCGCTCGGACATGTCGAGGCCGAGGGACGAGGAGACCTGGAGCAGCTCCCCGGCATCGGCCGCGAGCTTGAGGCGCTCGAGCACGGGCAGGTCGTCGAGCGAGTCGATGAAGAGCAGGGCGCTTCCCTCCACGCTCAGACGCACGTTGCTCCGTGCCGTGGCCACGATCTCGGCAGGAGACCCGAGGTAGAGCTCGCAGCCACGGTCCTCCTGGGAGAACTCGCAGCAGCAGCGGATGATGTTGCGAGGCCCCCTGAAGCCGAGGGAACCACCCTCGTCCTCGACGAGGGTGGGCCAGGTGGATTGGTCGCTGCGCTCCTGGAGCGAGTCCACGTCGAAGACCGCTTGGATGCTCGAGCCCTTCTGGGGGGCCGAGTCCACGACGCGGGCGCTGAGGGCGTTCTCCCTGATGGAATAGAGCGCCATGCCACGGCCGTGCACTCCCCAGCGGTCCAGGTGGACGGAGTTGAGCTTGGAGGTGACGCGCGCGTCGAAGACGCGCTCGTGCATCTCGCGCGGTATGCCCGCCGCGTCGTCGAGCATGGTGATGGTCCGTACGGAGCCCTCGCGGGAGCTCGCCAGATAGATGTGGCGAGCTCCCGCGTCCCGGGCGTTGCGGAGCATCTCTATGACGGCGTCCTCGACCCAGCGAATGTCGTGCTTGGCCTGGCGCCGCTCCGCCTCGGCGACGCGGAGGCGGACGTAGCCTCCACCCAGGCTCTCCTCGACCTTGAGCGAGCGGTCGCCCCCATGGGAGGCGACGAAGCGCGCGAGGTCGGAGGGGTCCTGGGCCATGCTGCGTTCCTACTTGGCCACGCCGACGGCGCGGGACTCGCGGATGACAACGACGCGGACCTGGCCGGGGTACTGCATCTCGTCCTCGATCTGCTGGGCGATGTCGTGGGCAAGCACCGTGGCCTCGGCGTCAGAGATCTTCTCGGGCTCGACCATGACGTGGAGCTCGCGGCCTGCCTGCATCGCGTAGGTCCTTTCGACGCCATCGTGGGCGTTAGAGATCTCCTCGAGCTTCTCGAGGCGCTTGATGTAGGTCTCAGCGGACTCCCGGCGCGCACCTGGGCGGGCGGCGGAGATGGCGTCTGCCGCCTGGACGAGCACGTCCAGGACCGAGCTGGGCTCGACGTCCGCATGGTGCGCCTCGACGGCGTGGACGATCTCGGGCCTCTCGCCGTAGCGACGGCAGAGGTCGGCGCCTATCACGGCATGCGGGCCCTCGACCTCGTGGTCGATGGCCTTGCCGAGGTCGTGTAGGAGGCCCGCCCGCTTCGCGGGTGCCTCGGGGATGCCGAGCTCCGAGGCCATGATCCCGCAGAGGGCGGCGACCTGGACGGAGTGCGAGAGGACGTTCTGGCCGAAGGAGGTGCGGTAGCGGAGCGCCCCAAGGGTCTTCACGAGCTCGGGGTGCAGGTCATGGATGCCACAGTCGAAGGCGGCCTGCTCGCCGGCCTCCTGGACGCGCTCGGAGACGAGGGACTCCGCCTTCTTGTACATCTCCTCGATGCGAGCGGGGTGGATGCGTCCGTCCGCGATGAGGTTCTCGAGGGCGACGCGGGCGGTCTCGCGACGGACGGGGTCGAAGCTCGAGAGGATGACCGTCTCGGGCGTGTCGTCGATCACGAGCGAGACGCCCGAGACCTGCTCGAAGGTGCGGATGTTGCGCCCCTCGCGGCCGATGATGCGACCCTTGAGGTCGTCCGAGGGGATGTGGACGGAGGTGACGGTGATCTCTCCGGCCTGGTCCGCCGCGCAGCGCTGGATGGCGGTGGTCACGATCTCGCGGGCGGTCTTGTCGGCCTGGGCGCGCACGCGCTGCTCGGACTCCCTCAGAATCTGCGCCTCCTCGCGCACGGACTCGGCGCGCACGCGGTCGAGCAGCTCCTTGTGGGCGTCCTCGCGCGTGAGGTCGGCGATGCGCTCGAGCTCGGCGGACTGGCGCGCGACGAGGCCGTCGACCTCGACCTTGCGCTTGTCGAGCTGCCCCTGAAGGCTCGAGAGCTGGTGCTCCTTGCGGTCGAGCGAGTCGTTGCGCCTGTCAAGCGACTCCTCGCGCTGCATGATGCGGCCCTCGAGGGCCTGGAGCTCGGCCTTGCGGGCCTTCTCCTCCGCCTCCGAACGCTGCTTGAGCTGGAGTATCTCCTCACGAGCCTCGATGAGCGCGGACTTCTTGGCGGAATCCGCCTCGCGTCGGGCGTCGTCGTTGATGCGCCGCGCCTCGGCCTCCGCGTCGCTCACCGCCGACTTGGCGGCGATCACCTTGGCGTTGCTCTGGCTGTTCGCGTAGAGCCACGCGGCGGCGGCTCCCAGCAAGAGACAGATTGCCCCGATTGCAATAGTCATGGTTGCTCCTCTGATGGTCGTGCGTTTGCGTAGGGTTCAGGAGACCCCCACGTTAGGGGGAACCCGCCATCCAAGGGGCAACCCGTCCACTGGTATGCAAAAGATCGGATAGAGAAGGTCATATAAGACGTCTGTCGTGCATCCGACGGACGAGAGGCAACTCAAATGGCACGATAAATCATAAGTTTAGGCGGCCCATGCGTCAAACAGACGTACGGTGAGCGTCGCCCGTGACGGGTCCCAGCCGGACAAGGAGCCCGAGTGATGGGACCTCAGGACCCTCCGTCGTCCTCGTCCAAGACCCTTCTCGCGGCGCTCGACGCGACCGCACCGGAGAAGCCGCGGCCCATGAGGAAGCGCACGCACTGGGCGTAGGGGTCCCTCCCCCTGAAGGAGCGACGGAGCGCGACCTCGAAGGCACGCTCGCCCTCGTCCTCGGGGTCAAGGTAGTCGTAGGGCCAGCCGGGAAGCTCGCCCACCTCGATGCCGCGACGGGCGAGCTCGAGCTCGATGCGGCGCCTTCCCCAGCCGGCGGACAGCTTGGACCTCACGAAGACGTCTGCGTAGCGACGGTCGTCTATGAGCTTCGTCTCGGCATAGCGTGCCACGAGCTCGGAGCACAGGCGACCGGGGTAGCCATCGTCCCTGAGCTTGCGCTCCATCTCTTGCGAGGAGTAGTCCCTGCGGTCGAGCAGGGACTCCACGCGCCTGCGCGCGCAGTTCCCCTCGACCTCGGAGAGGACGTAGACGAGCTCGGCCCTCGAGGAGGGGGGCTCGCTGCGGTCTGCGAGCGAGCGTTCGAGCGCCTTGGCCACCGCGACGGGCAGGGAGAGGGTCTCCTCTCCCCTCTCCGAGCGGATCGCCAATGTGGCACGGGGCCTCCTCGCCCCGAGCACCGCGGCCTGGCGCTCGGGGAGAATCAGCTTCCAGCTGACGCCCGCCCCCCGTGGTTCGACAGAAGGCATGCCAGGAGGCTAGGAGAGCTCGCCCTGCGAGGACGTGTCGAGCGAGACGGGCTCGCCCACGCGCTCGTCGCCCAGCTCGAGGCCGCAGGCCATGCGCACCTTGTGGTCGATCTCTTCCATGAGGTCGGGATTGGCGGCGAGGAAGTCCTTCGCGGCCTCCCTGCCCTGCCCGAGCCTCTCCACGCCATAGGTGTACCAGGCGCCGGACTTCTCGACCACCTCGTAGTCCACTGCCATGTCGAGGAGCGAGCCCTCCTTGGAGATGCCGGTGCCGTACATGATGTCGAACTCAGCCTGCTTGAAGGGTGGTGCGACCTTGTTCTTGACGATCTTGACGCGGACGCGGTTGCCCACGTTCTCGCCGTTGCGCTTGATGGAGTCGATCCTGCGGATGTCCATGCGCACGGACGAGAAGAACTTGAGCGCCCGCCCGCCGGGCGTGGTCTCGGGGCTGCCGAACATGACGCCGATCTTCTCGCGCAGCTGGTTGATGAAGATGCAGGTGGTCTTCGACTTTGAGAGCGAGCCGGCGAGCTTGCGCAGCGCCTGGCTCATGAGGCGGGCCTGGAGGCCCACCGTGGTGTCGCCTATCTCCCCCTCTATCTCGGCCCTGGGCACGAGGGCGGCGACGGAATCGACGACCACCACGTCTATGGCCCCGGAGCGCACGAGCATGTCACAGATCTCGAGCGCCTGCTCGCCCGTGTCGGGCTGCGAGATGAGGACCTCGTCGATGTCGACGCCGATACGGGCGGCGTATCCTGGGTCGAGCGCGTGCTCCGCGTCGATGAACGCGACCACTCCGCCCAGGGCCTGCGCCTCGGCGAGGATCTCGAGCGAGAGGGTCGTCTTGCCCGACGACTCGGGGCCATAGATCTCTATGATCCTCCCCCTGGGCACGCCGCCGATTCCGAGCGCGGCGTCCAGGGCGAGCGACCCTGTGGGAATCGCCTCGATCTCCAGGTCAGGACCCCCGTCGCCGAAGCGCATGATGGCGCCCTTGCCGAACTTCTTCTCTATCTCTGACGTGGTGGCGTCGAGGACCTTGTCCCTCTCCTCGCCATAGGTCTTCTGGTGCACCTCGCGCGTGACGCTCTTGCTCTTTGCCATGGGCTCTCCTCGCTCGTCTTCGTAGCGAATGGTATACGAACATGCGTTCTGGGTCAACGGACAAGGACAGCATACGACCGAAGGCTCGCGGGAGGCTCGCTGGCAGCTTGCCGCAGTCTGGCGCCAGCTGCAGGCCAGCCGTGCCCACCCCTCGCGAGCTGCGAAAGGAAGGTCCAGCGAGACGAGGCTGCCAACAGGGGCCGGCCTATGCCGAGGAGGGCGTCACAAGGGCTTCACGCAGGAGGGAGAGCGCGACGTGGACGGCCTTGGCCCGCACCTCCTCGCGACCCCCCTCGAAGCGGCAGAGGCGGGAGGCGCTCGCGCCGTGGGCGGAGGAGACGCCAAACCAGACGGTGCCGACGGGCTTGCCGGGCTCCGCGCCTCCGGGTCCGGCAATTCCCGTGACGGAGACGCAGACGTCTGCGCCCAGCACGCGCCTGGCGCCTTCCGCCATCATCCGGGCGCACTCGGAGGAGACGGCACCCAGGGATGGCTCGTCGAGCACCTCCGGAGAGACGCCCAGGACCCTGCGCTTGACCTCGATGGCGTAGCTCACGACGGCGCCCCGCACGACGGCGGAGGAGCCGGCGACGGAGGTCAGGGCCGCGGACACGAGCCCTCCCGTGCAGGACTCCGCCGTGCCGACGCTCAGCCCCGCCCCGACCGCCGCGGCGACAACCGCCGCGGCCTCGCGTCCCAGCTCCTCCCTGGTGGGAAGGGGGACGTCCGACGCCCTAGTCATCGGCGTCCTCCGTGATGTACTTCCACGACTTGGCGAAGTAGTCGACGCCCGACCAGGCGGTGAGGACGACCGCGACCCAAAGCAGGGCGAACGAGACCGCGGACACGACGAAGGCGACGCCCGAGATGGGGATGGCCCTCAGCAGGAGGAGCCCGGAGATCGAGACCATGGTGGTGGCGGTCTTCCACTTGCCGAGGCTGCTCGCGGCGATCACCACGCCCTTGGAGGCGACGACCATGCGCAGCCCCGACACAAGGAACTCGCGGGCGACGACGACCAGGAGCACCCAGGGGCTCACCATCTGCGCCTCGAGGAGGTAGCAGAGCGAGACGACCACGACGAGCTTGTCCGCGATGGGGTCGAGGAACTTGCCGAAGGTCGTCACCTCCCCCCTGCTACGGGCGAGGTGCCCGTCGAGCTTGTCGGTGAGCGAGAGGAGGATGTAGAAGACGGCGACCCCGAGGGCCCCCTCGTAGTGGTTGGGGGCCGCCCCCCAGTCCCGCGAGAGCTCGGCCACGAGGAGCCAGACGGGGACGAGGACGACGCGGGCGCAGGTGACGACGTTCGCGGGCGTCCAGATGGACTTCTTGCCCTTGGACATTGGGTGCCTCCCCTACTCTACGATGCTGCCGACGAGCTCGTAGCAGAACGAGTCCTCGAGGCGAACGCGCACGACGTCTCCCACCGCTGCCTCGCCGCAAGGGATGTGCACCGCCCCGTCGCAGTCGGGGGCCTGGAACCAGGCGTGGCCGACGAGCTCGGGGCCATCCTCGCCCTCCTCGACGCCGTCGACGATGACGTCGCAGGTCTCTCCGACGTGACGTGCGGTGGCGGCGAAGCCCAGCTGTTCGGCCACGTCGAGCAGCCGCTGCGCGCGCTCCAGCTTCACGCCCTCGTCCACCTGGTCGGGAAGACTCGCGCCGAGCGTCCCCTCCTCACGGGAGTAGGGGAAGACCGAGGTGTAGTCGAACTCGAGCTCCTGGACAAAGTCGAGGAGCTCGTCGAACTCCTCCTCGGTCTCGCCGGGAAAGCCCACGAGCCCCGTCGTCCTGAGGACCATGCCGGGAATCTGCTCCCTGAGCCGGGCGAAGAGCTCGCGGAGCTCCGGCGCCGACCCGCTCCTCCTCATGCTTGCGAGGACGCGCCCGTTGCAGTGCTGGATGGGGATGTCTATGTAGGGCAGGACCTCGTCCACGTCGCGGATGGTGGCGATGAGCTCGTCGGTCATGCCCTCGGGCTGGAGGTAGAGAACCCTCACCCAGCCACCATAGGGCCGCACGACCCCCGCGACCGACCTCAGGAGCGAGGCGAGGGTGAGTCCCTCGCCCAGGTCGCTCCCCCAGATGCCGGTGTCCTGCCCGATGAGCACGACCTCTCGCACGCCGCCCTCCATGAGGCCCCTGACCTCGTCCAGGATCTCTTCCTCCGGACGGGAGAAGTAGCGTCCGCGAATGTAGGGGATGGCGCAGAAGGCGCAGAAGCGGTCGCAGCCGTCAGAGATCTTGACGTAGGCGCTCGCGCCCTCGACGGTGCGCAGGACGCGCCCCACGCCCAACGCGACCTCCCCCTGGGGGGCCTCCCCGCCCAGGACGGACCTCACGACGTCGACGATGTCATCCTCCTCGTCGGCGCGCACGAAGGCGGCGACCTCGGGGAGCTCGGAGGGCAGGCTGTCGCCATAGCGGGAGGGGACGCAGCCGCACATGACGATGGGGAGCTCCCTCACGCCCCCGCGCGAGCGCTCCGCGAGGTCGAGCGTGGCGTCGATCGACTCGGAGGTCGCCGAGGCGAGGAAGGAGCAGGTGTTGATGATGGCCACATCGGCATCGTCGACGCCCTCGGCCTCGCCGAAGCCGGCGGTCCCGAGGAGCGCCCTCATGCGATCGGTGTCGACCTCGTTCTTCGCGCAGCCAAGGGTGACGTACAGGCAGTTGCTCATGGTTTCCTATCTGTAGTTCGTGAACTGGAGGGGTTGGCCGTAGTCGCCGTCGCGCAGGTGGGAGATGACCTCCTGGAGCACGTCGCGGGAGGCGGAGCTGACCCTCAGCTTGTCGCCCTCGACCGTGGGCTTGCACTTGAGCTTGAGGTCGCGGATGTCCTTGGCGATGCGCTTGGCGGTGTCCTGGTCGATGCCTTGGACGAGGTGCC
Organism: uncultured Olsenella sp.; assembly: GCF_959602185.1. NCBI lineage: Bacteria > Bacillati > Actinomycetota > Coriobacteriia > Coriobacteriales > Atopobiaceae > Olsenella > uncultured Olsenella sp. The sequence goes on along the minus strand of NZ_CAUGRZ010000001.1, from coordinate 146,011 downwards.
CGCGCTGCCGCACGGAGGAGCCGGCCGCCGGCTCGGGCTTGTCCCAGCGCAGGGCCGCGAGGTCGATCTGGCGCCTGGCAAGCTTCGAGCCCATGACGTCGATGACCTGGGAGGCCACGAACTCGGACGGGGCCGAGATGGTGAAGACCCCCTCCTTCTTGGAGAACTCGATCGTGGCGCCGGTCTGCCTGAGGTCGTAGCGCTGCGTCAGCTCGCGCGCGGCCTGCTGGTACGCGTTGTCCGCCTCCTGGAGGTCGACGGTCGAGACGATGTCGAAGCTAGCTTCCTTGGCCATGCTTCCTCCCCTTCCTGGTGGTTGAATGCGATGGGTCCCTGGGGCAGCGCCTACTCGACGGTGGAGCCGGAGGACTCGTCACCGCTGGTGGACGCGGTCCCACCCTCGCCTGGCGCGTCCGAGGCCGACGCGTCGGAGGAGGACGTGTCGGCCTTGCCCTTCGCCGTCGACTCCGCGGGATTGGCCGAAGGCTTCGTGCCCTGGATCGTGATGGAGCCTATGCCGGACGACTTCGAGCTGAAGGACTGCTGGGTCCCGTTCTTGGTCACGGTCGCCGCAGTGGTGTCGCTCACCTGCACGGTGATCGACTCCGTCACGACGAAGCTCTTCTCCCAGGGTCCCGTGACCTGCTCGGCGATGACGCTCGTGCCGTCGCTCTCTATCTCGAGCCAGGTGGTCGCCCCGTCGGCGACCTTGACGTCCACCTTGGTCTCGGTCTCGGCCTCCTTGGCCTCCTTCTGGGCCTTGGCGTCCTCGGCGGCCTTCGCCGCCTCGTCCGCAGCCTGGCTGCTCTGGCCCTGCGTGCCGGACGTCGTCGCAGTGGTTTCGGACGACGAGTCGGTGGGCGTCGTGCTCGTCGTGGTGACGGCGACGGAACGGGCGTCGGAGGAGGACGGGGCGCGCACGCAGGACTTGACCGACCCGATGATGATCAGGGTGAGGAGCAGCGCACCCGCGATGACCACGGTTGCCATGGTCCGCCGGGCGTCCGAGAAGTATGCCTCGACGACCCCCGCGACTCCCGAGCGCCGTGGGGCGGCGCCCCTCCCCCGCTCCCTCAGGCTCTCCCTTCCCTCGCCACCGCGGCGCCTCACGTTGGGGCGCTCCGCGCGCGCGATGTTGCGGGAGGAGCGACGCCCCGTGCGCGTGGAGGCGGCCTCATAGGGTCGGGCGTCCCCGTAGCGCAGGTCGTCGGTGTAGGCGTCCGCGTCGACGAGGCGGGTGGTCACCCTGTCGGCGTTGCCCCGGGGCACCACGACCTCCTCGCGGTAGCTTCCGGGGATGGCGCGGCCCTGCTCGGGGCGTCGGCTGCGGTGCGTCCGTGCCCTGGAGCCGGGGCGGCTGCTGACGTCACGTCCCGTGTAACGCCTCGTGGGCGCGGCAGGCAGGTCCCCGCCGACGTCACCGCCCTGGTGGTAGCGCGAGGGACTCTGCCGTTGGTTGACGAGCGGGCTCGACTGCTGGCGCGAACGGACGGGGGAGGTGGTCGCGAAGCCCGTGACGTCGCCCGCGAACCCTCCCGAGGTGGGCAGGAGCCCGCGCGAGCCCTGGTAGGGCCTCCTGGGGCTGGAGCTCCCGGGCACCTCGTAGCTGGCCTCCTCGCCCCCGTGCCTACCGTCACGCCCACGCTCGTAGTCGAAGAGGTCGGAGGAGAACTGCCTCACCACGCTGCGGGGGGACAGGCCCAGGTAGCGCGCGTAGGACGAGAGCATGCCCTGGGCGTAGCCGCTCTTCGGCATACGGCCGAAGTCGCCGTTCTCGAAGGCGATGAGCACGTCCTCGCGCAGGCGGAGCACGCGCGAGGCCTGGGCCACGGAGAGCCCCAACTGCCGCCTTCTGTTGACCAGCATCTCGCTGAAGCGAGGACGCGGCATGCTACACCTCCCGGTACTTCTCCTCCTGGACCCTCAGGTCCTCCAGGCCTTCCTTGTCGAGCAGGACCTCGCGTGGCTTCGAGCCGTCCGGAGGTCCGACCACGCCCTTACTCTCGAGCATGTCCATGATGCGGCCGGCCCTAGCGTATCCCACCTTCAGGCGGCGCTGCAGGCCCGAGGTGGAACCAAGCCTAGAGTCCACAACTATCTGGGCGGCCTCCCAGACCAGGGGATCGTCTCCCTCCTCACCGTCGGAAAGGGGCGAGCCGGAGGGCTGGCCGGGAACGACCTGCGAGAGAATCTCCTCGTGGTAGTCGGGCTCGCCCTGGCTGCGGATGAAGTCCACGACCTCGTTTATCTCTTGGTCGGAGGTGTAGCAGCCGAGGACGCGCTTGGGAGAGAGGCCCCGGTCCTTGAAGAGCATGTCGCCGTTGCCCAGGAGCTTGTCGGCGCCGGTCTCGTCCAGGATGACGCGGGAGTCGATGCCCGACGAGACCTTGAGGGCGACGCGGGAGTCGATGTTCGACTTTATGAGGCCCGTGACGACGTTGGCCGAGGGGCGCTGCGTGGCGATGACCAGGTGAATCCCCGCCGCGCGGGCGAGCTGGGCGATGCGCACGATGGAGGCCTCGACGTCCTTGCCCGCGACCATCATGAGGTCCGAGAGCTCGTCGATGACCACGACGATGTAGGGCAGCGGATCGGGGGGGTTGTCCATCTCCGACAGCTTGCCCGAGACGCACATCTTGTTGTAGGCGCGGATTTCTCGCGCCCCGGCACGCTCGAAGACCTTGAGGCGCCGCTCCATCTCGGACACCGCCCACTGCAGGGCGCTCGCCGCCTGCCTGGGCTCGGTCACGACCGGGACGTAGAGGTGGGGAAGGCCGTTGTATCCCGCGAACTCGACGCGCTTGGGGTCGATCATGATGAGCCGCACCTGCTTGGGAGTTGTGCGCATGAGCAGGGACATGATCATGGAGTTGATGAGGACGGACTTGCCCGACCCCGTGGTGCCGGCGACGAGCATGTGCGGCATCTTGGCGATGTTGGTGACGACGGGCTTGCCCGCCGAGTCGCGGCCGATGGCCACCTCGAGGGGGCCGCCCTTGGCGTAGGGCAGCACGTCTCCCAGGTGCACGTTCTCGCGCTCCTTGTTGGGGATCTCTATGCCCACGTAGGAGGTGCCGGGGATGGGCGCGAAGATGCGGACCTTCTCGGCGGCGAGCGTGAGGGCTATGTCGTCTTCGAGGTTGCGGATCTTGTTGACGCGCTCGCCCTCGCCCATCTCGACCCGGAAGGTCGTGACCAGGGGTCCGGACACGTAGTCGACGACCTGGCTCCTGAGGCCGAACTCCTGGAGCGTCGCCTGCAGGCGGTCCTTGGTCTCGGACAGCTCGGCGATGGAGGCGGCGCTGGTCGCGCTGTTGGGGTTCGAGCTCAGCATCGAGAGCGGGGGCAGCTGGTAGCCCTCCTCACCCTCTCCCGGTCTCTTGCCCGCCGGCGCGGGGGTGGCAGGCCGGGGCCTCGGTGCCGGCGCTGGCGACATCGCGGCCTGCGCGGGGACCGCCCTCTCCGCGTGCGAGATGGGCGCGTTCCGCGCGGTGAGGGAGGGCTTCTTGGGCGTGGGCCTGGCGTCCTCGGAGCGCCGCGTGCCGCGTCGCCTGCCGGCGAGCCGCTGCGTGGGGGCGACCGCCTGCAGGAAGTCTGGCACCGCGACCTCCTCGTCGGCCCCCTCGACGTCAAGGTCCGCATGCGAGGGCGCGGGGGCGGAGGGGGTCCGCTCCGTCTCCATCTCGAGCCCCTCGATGGGAGGGGTGGTTGCGACCTCTCCCGCGGGGCGCGCCACGTCCAGGTCGATGTTGGGATGGCGAAGCCTCCTGAGGAGCGTCGTCTTGGGCTCGGCAGAGGTCCCGCCATCCGCGCCGTCAGACGAATCCGTCCCGTCGGCACGGGTGCGGCCGCCCCGCGTGAGCACGCTCGTCTTGCGGGCGCCCAGGAAGGTGGTGGCACCCTCTGCGGGTGCCTCGGGCGCGAGGGGATTGGCGTAGTCGGGGTAGGGATCCTCTCCCCCACCTATGGGCGAGCGCCCTGCCTGCCGGCGTCGCACGCGCTCCTGCAGGCCCTCGCGGGCGGATTGGCTGGCCTCGCGCAGTCGGGACACCGCCCCGGACACGGAGAAGCCGCACACGATGGCGCCCGTCAACGCCACGCCGACGAGCACGACGTTGCCCACGGTCCTGCCCATGAGGCTGAGCAGCGCCCAGGCTATGGCGGCGCCCACGTAGCCGCCGCGCGTCAGGACCGCCTCCTTGTCGAAGACCAACAAGGGGTCGGCCTCGGTCGCCGCGGCCATGTTGACGGAGAGGAGCCCCAGCACCGCAAGCACCACGAGCAGCAGGCCCAGGGCGACGCGGCTGCCCATGGGCCCCTCGCCGTCCACGAAGAAGGTGAGCGAGAATATCGCGAGCGCCAGGGGCAGCAGGAAGGCACCCACGCCGAAGAGGAGCGAGAGGGTCTCGCCGCAGGCGCGGGTGACGGGAGCGGACGACGGGAGCAGGACCGCGATGCCCAGCGCGATGGCCATCACGAGCAGGGCCACGCCCAGGATATCGCTTCCCACGCTCCCCTTTGCAGGCAGCAGGCGCTGGGGCGAGGAGGCCCTTCCCCCAGCCCGTCTGCCACCGTTCTTCTTGCGCCTACCCTTCTGTGCGTTTGAGCTGCGGTTCGAGGGCATCTAAACCTCCATCACGACCGGGATGACCATCGGTCGCGTGTGCGTCTTCGTCCAGAGGAAGCCCGAGAGGCTGTTGCGCAGGGCCTTGCGGAGCTGCTCGAGGCTGGTCGCGTCCTTCTTGACGCTGGTCTCCATCTGGGACCTGACGCTGTCCTGCGCCTCCTCGATGAGGGCCTCGTCGCCCGAGAAGGCGACTCCCCTGCAGGCGACCTCGATGTCGCGGACCTTGCCGCCCCTGCGCTCGAACGTGACGACGCAGGTGACGAGCCCGTCGGTCGAGAGCTTCTGGCGGTCGCGGAAGACGACGGGGTCGGCGTCCGTGACGGAGAGGCCATCGACGTAGACGATGCCGGACTCGACGGGGTCGCCCCAGGTGACCTTGCCGTTGCGCACCTCGAGCGAGTCTCCGTTGTCGGCTATGAAGATGTGGTCGGCGGGGATGCCCATCTGGGCCGCGAGCTTGGCGTGGGCACGCAGGTGGACGGCCTCGCCGTGGACGGGCGCGAAGTAGCGCGGCTTCGCCATGGCCAGCATGAGCTTGAGCTCCTCCTGGCTGCCGTGTCCCGAGACGTGCACGAGCGTGTTGGAGCGGTCGAAGACGGTGCAGCCGATCTTTGAGAGCGAGTTGATGATCCCCGCGACGCTCTTCTCGTTGCCGGGCACGGGGGTAGCCGAGATGATCACCGTGTCCTCGGAGGTGATGGTGATCGACTTGTGGTCTCCCGTGGCCATGCGGCCGAGCGCGCTCATGGGCTCGCCCTGGCTGCCCGTGCACATGACGACGATCTTCTCGTCGGGGAGGTCTGCCAGGTCGTAGGCGTCGATGATGTCGTCGTCGGAGATCTTGAGGTAGCCCAGCTCGCGCGCGACGCGCGTGTTGGTGACCATGGAGCGTCCCGTGACGACCACCTTGCGCCCCACGGCCACGGCCGCGTCGCAGACCTGCTGGATGCGGTGGATTTGGCTCGAGAAGGAGGCCACGATGACCCTGCCGGGCGCGTTCTTGATGATGTGGCGGAGCTGGGGGCCGACGGCGGACTCGGAGGGCGTGAAGCCCGGACGGGTCGCGTTGGTGGAGTCGGAGAGGAGGAGGTCGACCCCCAGCGTGGCGAAGCGGTTGATGGCCTGGTAGTTTGGCCTCACGCCGTCGATGGGGGTCTGGTCGAGCTTGAAGTCGCCGGTGTGCATGACGGAGCCCGCCGGGGTGCGCATGTAGACGCCCATGGCGCCGGGGATCGAGTGCGTCATCGCGAAGAAGTCGATGCTGAAGGCGCCGAGGTTTAGATGGGCGCCGTTGGTCACCTCGCGGAACTTGGGCGAGTTGATGCGGTGCTCGGCCAGCTTGCCCTCGATGAAGCCCAGGGTGAGCTTGCTCGAGTAGATGGGCACCTTGCGGCCCAGGTCCATGAGGAGGTAGGGCAGGGCCCCGGTGTGGTCCTCGTGGCCGTGGGTGATGATGATGCCGCGGAGCTTGTCCTCGTTCTCGAGCACGTACGAGTAGTCGGGAAGGACGAGGTCGACCCCGGGTTGCTCGTCATCGGGGAACATGAGGCCCGCGTCCACGAGCACGAGGTCGTTCTCGTACTCGAAGGCGGTCATGTTCTTGCCGATGCCGTCCAGACCCCCGAGGGGAATGATCCTCAGGGGACTCTGCTTCTTTGCCATGTGCGTTGGGTTCCTTTCGTGGTGCGGTGGCATTTCATGTATGTGAGACCCGCCTCTGCGGGAAACGTTCCAGACATTCCTCTACCCATTGTAGCTGCCGCCAGTCACCCTTGTCCCTGTGGAGGGCAAAGCGGACGCATCCCACATCTGGGGTCACGGCACAGAAAAGGGACCCGCCGGCAAAGGCCGGCGGGTCCCAGCAGCCCCGTCAGTCGTGGGGCCGGGAGCTATCGTTCGGGACTAGCCCTCGTGGTGTCGACGGGGCTGGCGGCTCGCGGAGCCACCCCTGTCGCCAGGACGGCGGCCGGCACGCTCGCGCCTCTCGCCCTCATGCTCGCGGGGCTTGGAGGAGCGGGCGGGAGCCTCGGGCTTGTCCAGGCGGTCCAGGCTGATCTTGCCCTTCTCGTCCACCTCGAGGACCTTGACCTTGACCTCGTCGCCGATGTTGAGGACGTCCTCGACCTTCTCGACGCGGCCCTTGGCGACGCGCGAGACGTGCAGCAGGCCGTCCTTGCCGGGAAGGAGCTCGACGAAGGCGCCGAAGGGCTGGATGCCCACGACGCGACCGTTGTACTCCTCGCCCACCTCGGGGACCTTGACGATGGCCTTGATGCGCTCGGCGGCCTCGTCGCCCGCGCCGTTGGTGCCGGCGATGAAGACGGTGCCGTCCTCCTGGATGTCGATCGTGGCGCCCGTGTCGTCCTGGATGCCGCGGATGACCTTGCCGCCGCTGCCTATGACGTCGCGAATCTTGTCCGTCGGGATCTGGAGGCTGATGATCTGGGGCGCGTTCTCCTTGGTGGACTCGCGCGGCGCGGGAATCTGCTCGAGCATGGCGTCGAGGATGAACATGCGACCCTCGTGGGCCTGCATGAGGGCCTTGCGCAGGATCTGGGGCGTGAGGCCGGTGGCCTTGTTGTCCATCTGCATGGCGGTGATGCCCTTGGTGGTGCCGCAGACCTTGAAGTCCATGTCACCGAGGAAGTCCTCGAGGCCCTGGATGTCGGTGAGGACGACGGTCTTGCCCTCCTCCTGGATGAGGCCCATGGCCACGCCCGAGACGGGGCGCTTCAGAGGCACGCCAGCGTCCATGAGGGCGAGGGTCGAGCCGCAGGTCGACGCCATCGAGGAGGAGCCGTTGGACTCCATGACCTCGGAGACCACGCGGATGGCGTAGGGGAACTCGTCCTCGCTCGGAATCACCGGGAGAAGGGCGCGCTCGGCAAGGTTGCCGTGGCCGATCTCGCGCCTCTTGGGCGACCCCATGCGCCCGGTCTCGCCGGTGCAGAAGGGCGGGAAGTTGTAGTGGTGGATGTAGCGCTTGCCGTCGACGGGCTCGATGGTGTCGAGGCGCTGCCACTCGTTGAGCATGCCCAGGGTGGCGACGGAGAGCACCTGGGTCTGGCCGCGCTGGAAGAGGCCGGAGCCGTGGACGCGGGGAAGGTAGTCGGGCTTCACCATGAGCGGGCGGATCTGGTCGGCCGAGCGGCCGTCGACGCGCTCGCCGGTCTCGACGACCATCTTGCGCATGGCGTGCTTCTCGAGCCCCTTGAGCTCCACGGGGATCTCGCGCTCCCACTGGGCGCGCTCCTCGTCGGTGAACTCGGCACGGATGGAGTCCTTGAGGGCCTCGATCTTGCCGATGCGCGAGAGCTTGTCGGCGTCCTTGAGCGCGGCCTCCATTTCGGCGTAGTGGGCGAAGACGCGGTCGTGGACCTCGGGGACGGGCACGTCGAGGACGTACTCGCGCTTGGCGATGGGGCCGTTGGCCTTCTCGTACTTGGCGATGAAGGCCTTCTCCTCCTCGCAGAACGCGGCGATCGCCTCTTGGCCGAAGGCCATGGCGGCGAGCATGTCCTCCTCCGAGATCTCCTTCGCGCCGGCCTCGAGCATGCTGATGAAGGTGGCGGAGCCGGCGAGCTCGAGGTCGAGGTCGGACGCGTCGCGCTCCTCGTAGGTCGGGTTCACGAGGAACTCGCCCGTCTCGGGGTTGCGGCCGATGCGCACGCCGGCGAGCGGCCCCTCGAAGGGCACGCCGCCCACGGAGAGGGCGACGGAGGCGCCCATGATGGAGATGGTGTCGACGGAGTTGACCTGGTCGGCCACGAGGGGCATGGCGACGATCTGGACCTCGTTGCGGAAGCCGTCGGGGAAGGACGGGCGTATGGGGCGGTCGATCATGCGGGCCGTGAGGGTGGCCTTCTCGGAGGGGCGCGCCTCCCTCTTGAGGTAGCCGCCGGGGATGCGCCCGACCGCGTACATCTTCTCGATGAAGTCGACCGTCAGGGGGAAGAAGTCGTAGTTCTTGCGCTCCTTCGAGACCACGACGGTGACGTTGACCGTGGACTCGCCGCAGGAGACCAGGCACTCGCCTGTGGCCTGCTTCGCGAGCTCGCCCGAGCTGAGGGCGTAGTGCTTGCCGTAGAGGTCGAACTCGTGCGTAACCTTTGCCATGTTTCTTTTCCTCTTATCTCCGCCTGCCCCGTTGCAGGCGGGCCGTCTAACGCAAGGGAGCGCCCGCAGGCGCTCCCCTCTTGCACGCTTGTTACTGGATGTTGTCGCGGATGCCCAGGCTCTTGATCAGCGTGCGGTAGGCCTCGACGTCCTGCTTCTTGATGTAGGACAGGAGGCGGCGACGCTGGCCGACGAGCATGAGGAGGCCGCGACGGGTGTGGAAGTCCTTCTTGTGGGACTTCATGTGCTCGGTCAGGCCCTTGATGCGCTCGGTGAGGAGGGCGACCTGGACGGCGGCGGAGCCAGAGTCCTTCTCGTCCTTGCCGTACTGGGCGATGAGCTCGGCCTTGCGATCCTTGGTGACTGCCATGTTGCGTTTCCCTTCTTCATGGATGCGCCCCGAACTGGGATGGCCGTCTGGCATGGGCGGGCCTCCAAGTACGGGGTATGACTGGGGAATCATAGCACGAGAAGGGCCACGCGGCCCGCCGGAGGGGCGAGGCCGCGCGCGTTTTGTCCCTTCTACACGCCAGGCACACGATATGGCACGCGAGTCTTACACCAACGTGATGGGCAGGCCGCCGCCGACGTAGGAGGTCCTCCAGACGTTCCTGACCTGCACGCCGTCGGGCGTGTTCGAGTCGATCATCTTCCCGTCGCCGATGTACACGCCGACGTGCCCGGTGTGGTACTTGTCCTGCAGCGGGGAGAAGAACACGAGGTCGCCGGGACGGAGGTCCGGTATGGACGTCTTCCAGCCCGCGCGCTTCTCCACGCCCCACATCTGGCTGTCGTTGCGGTTGTCCTGCTGCGCATAGTAGGAGAAGTAGCCCTGGTTGTGCGAGAGGTTGATCCCCAGGGTGCTGTAGACCCACCATGTGAAGCCAGAGCAGTTGAAGGCGCGCCTGTCGGGATAGTAGGCGCTGTCGTCGTACGAATAGCTGCCGCCGAGCATGGTGCGCGCGGCGCTGACGATCCTCCTGCCGAACTCCTCGCGCGAGACGAGCACGCCGTCGTTGTCGGCGATGGCGACGGTGTCGTCGTGCCAGTCGCCGGGGAAGGAGCCGTGGGTCTTCGCGTAGTAGCGGGAGACCACGTAGGTCCCGCGCACCACGTAGCCTTGGTCCTCCCGGCCGTAGTAGCGCTTGCCGTCGTAGGTGAACAGCCCGAGGCGGGCGCCCAGGAGGCCAGCGCCCACGGAGTCGTCGACGTAGTAGCGCTGCAGCTCGCCGTCGTCGTACTCCCCCGTCACGACCATGCCCCGGGACCAGAGCAGCGCGCCGGTCGTGGGGTTGGCGACGAGCATCCCCTTGCCCTGGCGGAGCTTGCCGCGCAGGATGCTCCCGTCGGAGGCCTGGCCCCAGAAGTGCTTCCCACCCCGCTCGAAGTGGCCGACCCTGGCCAGCGAGAAGCCCTCGCCGCCATCGTGCAGGTAGTACAGCCGCTCCCTGCCGTCCGCCCCCCTGAGCTTTGAGAAGCCCTCGCCGCCCGCGGCGAGGAGCCTGCCGTCGTCGTCCGCCACCATGGCGTAGCCGTCACCGAGGTCCCTGACGCCCCGCAGGATGGAGCCGTCGGAGCTTGCGTAGGCGTAGTAGCCCGCGCCCTCGGAAGGGGTCACGACGCGCTCGCGGGCGAAAAGGGCATCGCTCCCGACCCAATAGCGCTGCTTCGATCCCCAGGCACTAGTGACCATCCAGAAGCCCTTGATTGGCTGGGTGGCCTGCCTAGAGGCGAACCACGCCCTGCCCTCGTCCCTCCATCCGGCAGCGACAAGGTGCTTTGCCTCCTGGGGGCTCACGGTGAAGTTGTGCGCGCCGGCCCTCGCGTTGGGGTTGTACTGCCGGAGGACCGCCGTGCCGTCGTCTCCTTCGGACCTCCAGCCGATGCCCTCGTAGCGCCAGCCCGCCCTCACGAGCCCGTCGCGCTCCCGAGAGCTTGTAGTGTAGTGATGGTCCCCTGCGTTGGGGTTGTAGAGGCGAAAGACCGCCGCGCCGGAATCGGGAGACACCCAGCCCACGCCCTCGTAGCGCCAACCCGCCTCGCAGACCGTCTTGAGCTCCTTCTGGCTGCTCGTGTAGAAGTGCTCGCCTGAGTTGGGGTTGTAGAGCCGGAACATGTTGAGGTACTTGACGGCGGGCTTCTTGCCGGTCGGCTTGTTCGCCACGAGCTTGGGAGCCACGGGCTCGTCCACTTCGGGCTGCGTGGCTTTCACAGACTGGGGGGTCGTTGCCTCGGGCTTGCTGGACCAGCCCTCCTCCTCGCCTGCCGTCCCTGCCCTTGTGACGATGGCCATGTGGGGGCTGGGCGCGGCAGGGCCTGTCTCGATGGTCTCCTCGGGAGCGCGAGTAGGCGCCCCCCTCGAGAACTCGCTCGTCTGCGAGACCGCATGGGTAGCTTCGGCATCCTCGAACGACTCGTGCTCGTCCGGCGTCCCCTGGCCTTCGACGTCAGCTTGAGCCTGAGGGGCAACGACCCTCAGGGGAAATTCAAGCTTTGCTTCCGTGACCTTATCATCCGTTGGTTCCGTCTGACCCTCAGGCACATTTTGAACAGGGGATGCAGGCACGGATACGGGCGCATTGCACGCTTCCCGTGCGTCAAGCAAGGCCCCTTCCGCAGAATCGGTCGTGGACGCCGTGGCCCCGACGTCCACCTGGGATGAGCCGACATCGATGACGCGTTCCGCCTCGTTGGCAAGGGCGGTGTGGGCGCCCATGAGCAGGACGGCCACCACGGCGGCGGAGGCCAGAGCACCACAACAGGCGGGATGGGGCCACGAGAGGCTGATGTGGGCGGATGGTCGGTCTGTTCTCATGGGCTGCTCCAAACGGAGGATCTTCTTTGGGTAGGGACTCATGCAGCAAACTATCTTAAGCCTGTTTTTAGTCTTTTGCAAAGAAGTCCGGGCTCCGCACGTCGCAAAGCATGCCGTACCCGAATCCATCACATACTGAACATGAACTCCAGGGCGCGCAGGCGCGCGTCCAGGTGGGTCGCCGCCCAGGCATGCGCGATGGAGAGGAGCTCCGTGGCTGCCCGCTCGTCCGCCTCGGCCCCCATGAGCTCCCCGAAGGTGGAGCCCAAAAGCGCCCGTAGCCACTGGAACTCGGAGTGGGAGAGCTCCTGGGCGCCCGCCACGCCCCTCGCGCAGCTGGCGCAGAGCGCCCCTCCCGCCACGGGCGAGAAGTGCGTCACGTCCGGGTCGCCGCAGGCTATGCAGGAGTCGAGCTCGGGCATCCAGCCCTCGTGGGCGAGCACCTTGAAGGCGTACGCGGCCACCAGCAGGTCGAGGTGGGGCTGCCCGCTCGCCCGCTCGCAGGAGCCCAGGGCAGCCGAGCAGATGCGGAAGAGGTAGGGGTCCTCGCTCTCCTCGAAGGAGCTGAGGCGCGCGACCTCGGCGACTGCGGAGGCGGCGCAGAGCCGGGCGTAGTCCCCCCTGATGCCGGGGTGCGCGTCGACGGTGACGGCCTCGCTCACCACGTCGAGGCTCCTCCCCCTGGCCATGAGGAAGTCCGTCTCGCAGAAGAGCTCCGAGCGCGAGGCGAGGCGTCCGCCCGGCTTCCGCGCGCCCTTCGCCACGGCCCTCAGCTGGGCCCCCGACTCCCCCAGGATGGTGAGGATGAGGTCCTGCTCCGAGAGCTTGGTGCGGGCGAGCACTATGCCCTTGCTCCTATAGGTCCTGCGCCCTCCCGCCACGGCCTACTCTTCCGCCTCGTAGCCCAGACGGCGGATCTCGTTCTTGTCCCGGCGCCACTGCGGCTGGACCCTGACCTGCAGGTCGAGGAAGCACTGGGCCCCGAGGAGGCGCTCCACGTCATGGCGCGCCTCGGACCCGATGCGCTTGATCATCTGCCCCCCCTTGCCGATGACCATGCCCTTCTGCCCCTCGCGCTCCACGATGATGGTGGCGGCCACCGAGGCGTGGCCCCTCCTGGGCCACGAGATATCCTCGCAGATGACGCCCACGGAGTGGGGGACCTCCTGGCGCATGTTGAGGAGCACCTTCTCGCGCACGAACTCCGCCACGAGCTCCTCGTCCGTCATGTCCACGTCCATGTCGTCCGGGAACCACTTCGGGCCCACGGGCAGGTGGGCGGAGACCAGCCCCACGAAGGAGTCGACGTTGAAGCCCTCCCTGGCGCTCACGACGAGGGCGTCGTCGAAGCGGGCGAGGGAGCGCGCCGCCTCGAGCTGGGACTTGACCTGCTCGGGCCCGGCGAGGTCCGCCTTGGTGACCACGAGGACCTTGAAGGGCGCGCGCGCCGCGTCGACGTGCTTGGCGACCCACTCGTCGCCCCGGCCCACGGGCTTGGTGGCGTCGACGAGGAGGGCGACGACGTCCACGTCGGCAAGCTCTCCCAGAGCAACCTTGTTGAGCTCCTTCCCCAGGGCGTCCTTGGGCTTGTGGAGCCCCGGCGTGTCCACGATCACGAGCTGCGACGCGGGGGTGTTGACCACGGCGCGCATGCGCCGGCGCGTGGTCTGCGCCACGGGGCTCGTGATAGCTATCTTCCCGCCGTAGCAGGCGTTGAGCAGGGTCGACTTCCCCACGCTGGGACGTCCCACCAGCGCGACGAAGCCGCTGCGGAAGTCCTCGGCGGGCACTGTGCCGTCCACGGTCTTCTCGTCTTGCATCTCTCCTCCTTGAAAGGGAAGCCCTAGGGCAGGAGGGCGCGCACGAACACCACGGCGCCCACCACCGCCACCACGACGCAGAGCAGCCACACCGCGGCGGCGGCGATGTCCTTCGCCCGCCCCGCGAGGGGATGGAACTCGGGCGAGACCAGGTCCACGACGGTCTCCACGGCCGTGTTGAAGAGCTCGGCCATGATGACCACCGCGCAGCACAGGAGCACAACGGCCCAGCTCAGCGCGTCGATGTGCAGCACGATGCCCATGACGAGGGCAAAGGCGGCCCCGCCCAGCATGACCTTGATGTTGCGCTCCTGGCGCACGGCGGTGCGGAAGCCCTGGATGGCGAAGAGGAAGCTTCGTCTGAAGGTGGGGTGGCTCGGGCGCTTGCCGGGGATCATGCGTCGCCGCCTTCCCGGTGGCGGGTCAGGGTCACGTGGTCCACAGGCTGGTCGGTCCTCATCTTGAGGACGATCTGGTCCTCGCGGGCCTCCATGAGCTCCGCCTCCGCGTCCTCCAGGTGGTCGTAGCCAAGGAGGTGGAGCATGCCATGGACCAGGAGCAGGCGGAACTCGTCGCGCGCGGTGGTCCCGAAGCCCGGCGCCTGCCGGGCGATGTACGCGGGCGCGAGGACGATGTCGCCCAGCTCGCAGGGCTCCCCGGGAGCGAGGTCGGGGTCGTCCGGACGCTCGCACTCGAGGCTCAGCACGTCCGTCGCCCGGTCCTGCCCGCGCCACTCGAGGTTGAGCTCGCGCATGCGCCCGTCGGACACGACGGAGACCGACACCATGCAGGGCCTGCCCACGCCCTCCTCGGCGAGCACCAGGTCGCAGGCGGCCTTGATGTCTGCCCCGTCGACGGGCGCGACGACGCCCTCCTCGAACACGAGGTCGTAGCTGTTCTCCATGCTACCTCCTGCCGCCGCGCGACTCGGCGCGGTCGTAGGCGTCCACGATGCGCGCCACCAGGGAGTGGCGGACGATGTCGTTGCGGTCGAGGTCCACGAACTCGATGCCGTCGAGACCCTCGAGCACCTCGCGGGCCGACTCCAGACCGTTGTGGCCCAGGAGGTCGCGCTGGGTGAGGTCTCCCGTCACGACGAACTTGGACGAGAAGCCCAGCCGCGTGAGGAACATCTTCATCTGGTCGGGGGTGGTGTTCTGCGCCTCGTCGAGGATGACGAAGGAGTCGTTGAGGGTGCGCCCGCGCATGAAGGCCAGGGGCGCGATCTCTATGACCCCCTGCTCGATGAGGGAGCTCCCCCGCTCCATGTCGGTCATGTCGAAGAGCGCGTCATAGAGCGGGCGCACGTAGGGGTCGAGCTTCTCCTGGAGGGTGCCTGGGAGGTAGCCCAGCGACTCGCCCGCCTCGACCACGGGACGGGCGAGGACGATGCGCGCCACCTCGCGCCTCTTCAGCGCCGCCACGGCCATCGCCATGGCGAGGTAGGTCTTGCCGGTGCCGGCGGGGCCGATGCCGAAGCTGATGGTGTTTCGCCGCATCGACTCGACGTAGCGCAGCTGCCCCGCCGTCTTTGGCCTTATGGCACGCCCGCGGTAGGTGAGCAGCAGGTCGCGACCCATGTCCGCGGGCTCCTGGGCGCCGTGCGACGCCTGGCCCACGAGGAGCTCCACCTCGTCGGTGGTGGGCACCTCTCCCCTCTCGACCATGTGGATGAGGCGAGAGAACACCGAGACGACGCCGTCCACGACCTCCGCGGGGCCCGAGACCAGAATCTGGCTTCCGCGCACCGAGACCAGGGCGTCGAAGCCCGCCTCTATGCGACGCAGGAGCGAGTCGGCCGGCCCCATGAGCAGGGTCGGGTCGACGGAATCGGGAATGGTGAGTCTGACCTGCGTCGGCTCCATGCTCCTCCAACTGCCTCCGGACGGCGCGCCGTCCCAATCATAGCCGCAACGGCGGCGTCCTACAGCAACGTGCCCACGAGCGTCCCGTCGTCCATGACGGACGTGACGCGGGCCCTCACGAGCGCGTCGAGGGGGGCGGACGGGTCGACCAGGAGGTCGTGCAGGCGCCCGGTGACGGCACGGCCTGGGTACTGGACCACGGCGAGCTCCTCTGAGCCCACTCGCGCGGAGGCGCTCTGGCGGCGCATGCGCGCGGCGAGCTCCCTCATGCGCCGGCCGCGCTTGGCCATGACCCGGGGAGGGACCTGCCCCTCCGCCGTGGCCGCGGGCGTGCCGGGGCGGGCGGAGTAGCGGAAGACGTGCATCTTGGCGAAGGCCATCTCCTCGCAGAAGGCGAGGGACGCCTCGAACTCCTCGTCCGTCTCGCCCGGGAAGCCCACGATGAGGTCGGTCCCCAAGGCGAGCCCCTCGATGCGCTCGCGCGCGTGGAGGACGGTCCTGCGGTACTCTGCCGTGCTGTACACGCGACGCATGCGCCGGAGCGTGTCGTCGCAGCCGGACTGCAGGCAGACGTGGAGGAAGGGCGCGACCCTCTCGCCTCCCCGCGCCATGGCGTCCAGGAGCTCGTCGGTGACGTCGGGCGGCTCGATGGACGAGAGCCGGACGCGCTCCACCTCGGTCTCCCCGAGGATGAGGTCGATGAGGCCCGGAAGCGCGATCTCCCTGCCGTCCTCGGCCTCGCCTCGGAAGCGCCCCAGGTTGATGCCCGTGAGCACGACCTCGTGGCCCCCGCGCGCGACGGCGGAGCGGACCTGCCGCAGCACCTCGCCCACGCCCGTGGAGCGGGAGGCGCCGCGCGCCTTCCAGACTATGCAGTAGCTGCAGCGATTGTCGCAGCCGTCCTGAATCTTGATGCCGGGCCTCATCCTGCCCGTGGGCGTCGGCGTCACGGCGAGCTCGCCCGCGTCCGTCACGCTTCCGGGCTCGAGCCCGAGCCTGGACAGGGCGACCTCGGCGAGCCGCGACTTGTCACGCACCACCTCGATGTTGGGGGCGAGGCCCTCGAGCTCCTCTCCCCTGAGGTTGGCGACGCAGCCGCTCGCGAGCACGAGGGGCGCCTGGGGCAGCTGCGCCACATGGCGAAGCCGCTTTCGGGTCTTGGCCTCCGCCTCGCCCGTCACGGCGCAGGTGTTGACCACCACGAGCTCGGCCGCCGCGGGGTCGCAGAGCTCGAGTCCCGCCCCCTCGAGCTGGCTCGCCACGAGGTCATTCTCGACCCTGTTGACGCGACAGCCCAGGTTGACCAGGGCCACCTTGTGGCGCGTCACTTGCGCCCCTTGCGGCCGCGGCGGCCCCTCTTGGCGTCGTCGGCCCCTGCCTTGCCCGCGCCGTCCCCGGGGCGGGACGAGCGCTGGCCCACGAGCTCGCGGACCGCCTCCATCTGCGCCTCGTCCAGGTCGCGGGGGACCTCGACCTGGACCACGGCTATGAGGCTGCCGCGCGAACGCGAGTTGAGGCGGGGCATGCCCCTGCCCTCGACGCGGATCTGCTGGCCGTGCTGGCAGCCTGCGGGGACCTCGACGTCCACCTGCTCGCCAGCGAGGATTCCGGGGATGGCCTTCTTGCAGCCCACGATGGCCTCGAGGGCGTCGAGGGCGAGGCGGCAGTAGAGGTCGTCGCCCTGTCGCTCGAAGTCCTCGCTGGGCTCGACCTCGACGCGCACCACGAGGTCTCCCGCCGCGTCGCCGCGCAGCCCGGCCTCCCCCTTGCCCCTGATGCTCATCGACTGCCCGGAGTGGACGCCAGCGGGCACGCTGACCTCGACCGTCTCGCGCGAGGGGGTGCGTCCCTGGCCCTGGCAGGTCTCGCAGGGCTTGTCCACCACCTTGCCGGTGCCCCCGCAGTCCGGGCAGGTCGCCTGCGACTGCATCTGCCCGAAGATGGTGCGCTGGACCTCCATCACGCGGCCCGTGCCGTGGCAGCGCTCGCAGGTCCTCTCGTGGCCACCCTCGGCGACGCCGCTGCCGTGGCAGTCGTCGCAGGGGGCAAGGCGCTCGTAGGCGACCGTCTTCGTGCATCCCGCGGCGGCCTCCGCGAGGCTCACGCGCAGCGTCCTGCCCATGTCGCGCCCGCGGGCGCGCGTGGCGCGCTGGCCGCCCTGGCGCCCTGCGGCCCCGCCAAAGAAGGAGTCGAAGATGTCGTTTATTCCGAAGCCGCCACCAAAGATGTCGGACATGTCCACGTAGTCGGAGCCGAAGCCGCCGGGTCCGTCGGGCGTGCCGTAGCGGTCGTAGTTTGAGCGCTTGCGCTCGTCGGAGAGGACGGAGTACGCCTCGTTGACCTCCTTGAAGCGCTCCTCGGCGTCCGCCTCCTTGTTGACGTCCGGGTGGAGCGTGCGCGCCTTCTTGAGAAAGGCCCTCTTGATCGTCTCGGCGTCGGCATCGCGCGCGATGCCGAGCACCTCGTAGTAGTCCTTCGAAGCCAATGTCACCAATCCCCAAAGCAGTTGCAGACGTACGAATCGCGGGCAGGGGTCCGCGAAGGGAGGCTATCCCCTGTAGCCGGCGCTTCCCAGCCCCGAGCCGCAGGAGAACATCATCACCAGGAAGAGCGCGAAGACCACGCCCGAGCTCGCGCCGTTGGCGAGCGACCTGAGGCCCGACCTCCACCAGCCTCGCGCATGGGCGAGGCCCTCGCCGAAGGCGAGGAAGGCGCCGACCCCCACGAGCGTCACGATCACGAGGGCGACGGAGCCCAGGGTGTTGGTGAGCGCCCCCAGCACCAGGAAGGGCACGGCGAGCCCCAGCGAGTGGAAGCCGGAGGCCTGCCTCTGGCTCAGCCGCTCGGACGCAACCCCCACGCGGCAGACGAAGTCTCCCGAGGCCTGGCCGTTCGTGCCCGCGTTGCCCATGCCGGGGACGCGGACCTCGTCGCCGTCATGCGAGCCGGCGGGAACCTCGACCACGACCTCGCTCGCAGAGAGCACCCTGCCCGAAC
The DNA here is from genome assembly GCF_959602185.1 of uncultured Olsenella sp. NCBI lineage: Bacteria > Bacillati > Actinomycetota > Coriobacteriia > Coriobacteriales > Atopobiaceae > Olsenella > uncultured Olsenella sp. The sequence continues at coordinate 127,771 of NZ_CAUGRZ010000001.1, read as the reverse complement.
CACCGCAGTTGTGGCAGGGGTCGCTCACGACCCTGCCCGTCCCCTCGCACTCGGGGCACTCCATCTCCATGACGCCGAAGCCGAAGATGCCCGTGAGGTCGACGCTCATGTGGCCGCTGCCGCCGCAGGTGGGGCAGGTCTCCGCATGGTCGCTGCGCACCGAGCCCTGCCCGTGGCAGACGTCGCAGGCGACGTAACGCTGGTAGGTCACGCCCCGGCGCACGCCCTTGCGCGCCGACTCGTCGTCCAGGTCGAGGCGCACGGTGACGTCCGCGCCGACGCGTGGGTTGTAGGAGCGGGAGCGCTGGCCTCCGCGACCTCGCTGGGCCACGTCGGAGAAGGGGAAGCCCCAGCCGAAGGGGAAGCCCCCGTAGCCGTCGGGCGAGGCGCCGGGGGTGCCGCCGTAGTCGGCGGAGGCGAAGGGGTTCCCGGAGCGCATGGCGTCGTAGCGGCGCCTCTTGCCCTCGTCGGAGAGGACGGCGTACGCCTCGGAGACCTCCTTGAAGCGCTCCTCGGCGTCCGGCTCCTTGTTGACGTCCGGATGGAGCTTGCGCGCCTTCTGCTGGAACGCACGCCTGATCTGCTCCGTCGTGCTGTCCTGTTCCACGCCCAGGATGGCGTAGTAGTCCTTCTCGTTCATCGAGGCCAAGTGCCTGCCCTACCTTCCCCCGTGCGCCGCCATGGCGACCTGACGTGCGGAACTATACCCCATGGCCGCATGCCGGATACCTCCGCCACGCAGCTTCACGAAGGGCGGTCATGGCTTGGGCGCGCCGCGGCCCTGGCAGCGCGACGTGAGGGTCTCTCCCCCGGCGAGGTCCCAGAGGGTCCCGTAGAGCTCGTTTCCCAGAAGCCAGCCACGATGGGTGGGGGCGAGCCTCCCGCCACCGTCCCGGGCGAGAAGCCCGCGCGCGACGCAGTCGTCGAGCGCCGCCTGGACGCGGCCCCCTCCGAGGACGAGCCTCGCGTGCGAGACGAGCGCGGGGTCGAGGCCCCGCGTCATGCGTGCCCCCAGCATGAGGTCCTCCGCCGCCGCCTGGCCCGCATCCAGCTCCTCCACCTCGAACGAGAGGCTGGAGAGCCGCGGGTCCTCCGCGATCGCCCTGCGGCCCGTGAGCACGCGGAGCCTCAGGCGCGCGCTGGCGGGGGCGGGCTCGGGCAGCTGGGGGCAGCAGGCGTCCCTGAGCCTCAGGTAGCCCTCGCGGGCGAGCATCCCCGAGGCGGAGCATCCCAGGCCCAGGTAGGGATGGCCGGTCCAGTATGCCTGGTTGTGCGCGCAGGCGCGCCCTGGCCGGGCATAGCTCGCCACCTCGTAGCGGGAGAGGCCCGCCTCCCCCAGGATCCGCTCCGCCTCCTCCATGAGCTCCGCGGCGAGCCCGTCTTCCGGCTCGTCCATGAGCCCCTCGTCCACGGCCCTGCCGAAGGCCGTCCCGTCCTCGATGGCGAGGGGGTAGACGCTCACGTGCCCGACCCCCTCGCCCAGCACGCCCCGGAGGCTCCTGGCCCAGCTCTCGGACGTCTGACGGGGGATGGCGCACATGAGGTCGCAGGAGACGTCGAGCCCGCTCGAGACGGCGTCCCCCAGCGCCCGAAGGGCCGTCCTTGCGTCGTGCGCGCGTCCCAGGAGGCGAAGCTCCCCGTCGTCGAGGCTCTGGACCCCCAGGGAGACGCGCGTCGCCCCCGCCTCGGCGAGCGCGCCGGCCATCCCCTCGGCAAGGGACTCCGGGTTGGCCTCCACGCTCAGCTCCGCCGCCGCCGTCGTCGAGGCGACGGCGCGCACGAGGTCCGACAGCCCGTCCGTGCCGAGGAGGCTGGGCGTGCCCCCTCCCAGGTAGGCCGTCCTGCAGGAGGAGAGGAGCCCCGCCCCCTTGAGCTCGCGGACCTGGGAGCCGAGGGCGCGGGCGTAGGCGCCCATGAGGGGGTCGCCCTCCCGGGTGACCCAGGAGGCGAAGTCGCAGTAGGCGCACTTGCTCTCGCAGAAGGGCAGGTGGAGGTAGAGGGCCTCTGCCGCCGTGGCGTGGAGGCGGCCCTCCCAGGCGTTGGGCGAGGGACCGTCACCCACGGCGGACGTCCTCCCGGCCCGCGGCGTCCCCACCCGCGAATGCCCTCACCCTGGCGAGGAGCCCGAGGTAGTCGTCCAGGCTCACGCAGCGCATGGCGCCGTCCCGCCAGGCGGCGGCGTGAGGGAGCCCCTTCAGGTACCAACCGGCAAGGCTGCGGGCGCGGGCGAGGTGGCCGCCGGTGGCGTCGAGGAGTCTCACGTGGCATTCGAAGGCCGCGAGGCGCTGGGAGAGGGTGGGCGCCGCAGGCCTCTCGCCCGACGCGAGGGCCAGCGCGGACGAGAAGACCCAGGGGTTGCCGTAGCTCCCGCGGGCCACCATCACGCCCGCGGCGCCCGTCTCCTCGAGCATCCGCAGCGCCGCCCCAGCGTCCTCCACGTCACCCGAGCCTATGACGGGCACGTCGACCGCCCCGGCGACCCGGCGCACGACGCCCCAGTCGGCGCGACCGCGGTAGAGCTGGCTCGCGCTCCTCCCGTGGACCGCGATGGCGGCTGCCCCGGCGGCCTCGAGCGCGCGGGCGAACTCGGGCGCCTGCTCCTCCCCGTCGCGTCGGCCGCGGCGAATCTTGCAGGTGACGGGCACCTGACCCTGCTCGAGGCAGGCTCCGACGATCCTGGCCGCGAGGGAGGGGTCGTCCATGAGGGCGGACCCCTCCCCCTTGCGGGTCACCTTGGGCACGGGACAGGCCATGTTGACGTCTATGAGGGCGAGGCGCGGCCCCAGGCGCTCGGCCACCTCGAGGGCGGCCTCGCGGAACTGCTCGGGCTTCGACCCGAAGAGCTGCACGGCGACATCGGGCTCCCCCTCGGCGGGCAGGACGAGGTCCCAGGTCTTCTGGCCGCCGAAGTGTATGCCGGCGACCGAGACCATCTCGGTGTAGGCGAGGGAGGCCCCGCCCGCCCTCGCCATGAGGCGGTAGACGCCGTCGGTGACGCCGGCCATGGGCGCCATGAGGAAGGGGTTCTGCGCCAGACGCGCCCGCACGTCCGCCCGCGGCACGGGACGGGCGTCAGGAAGCCTGAGCCCGGCTGGCGTGGCGAGGCCCTCGAGGATCCGAAGCGTCCCCTGGCCCCTGGCCGCGGACGTCACTCGTCGTCCACCTTGAGCACGGCGAGGAACGCCTCCTGCGGCACCTCGACCGAGCCGATGGACTTCATGCGCTTCTTGCCCTCCTTCTGCTTCTCGAGGAGCTTGCGCTTGCGCGAGATGTCGCCGCCGTAGCACTTTGCCAGGACGTCCTTGCGCACGGCACGCACGGTGGAGCGGCTGATGATCTTGTTGCCGATGGCACCCTGGATGGGCACCTCGAACTGCTGCCGCGGGATTATCTCCTTCAGGCGGTCGCAGAGGCCACGCGCCAGGGTGTAGGCCTTGTCGCGGTGCACGATGAACGAGAGCGCGTCCACCTCGTCGCCCGCGAGCAGGATGTCGAGCTTCACGAGCGGTGACTCGCGATAGTCCGCGAACTCGTAGTCAAGTGACGCATAGCCCTTGGTGCGGCTCTTGAGCTGGTCGAAGAAGTCCAGGATGAGCTCGGCGAGGGGGATGTCGAAGTGCATCTCGACGGACTTCTCGCTGAGGTAGACCATGTCCCTCGTGACCCCGCGGTGGTCTATGGCGAGCTGCATGACCGCGCCCATGTACTCGGGGGGCACGATGACCTTGGCGTTGAGGTAGGGCTCCTCGATGCGGTCTATGCGCGTGACGTCCGGCAGGTCCTGGGGGCTCGTGAGCTCGACCATCTCGCCGTCGGTCGTGAACACGTGGTAGTTGACGGAGGGTGAGGTAGCTATGAGGTCGAGCCCGAACTCGCGCTCCAGGCGCTCCTTCACAACCTCCATGTGCAGGAGTCCCAGGAAGCCCACCCGGAAGCCGAAGCCCAGGGCCACGCTGGTCTCGGGGGACCAGACGAGCGAGGGGTCGTTCACCTGGAGCTTCTCAAGGGCGTCGCGGAGGTTCTCGTACTGCTTGTTGTCTATGGGGAAGAGCCCCGTGTAGACCATGGGCTTCGCCTCGTGGTAGCCCGGGCAGGGCTCGGCGCAGGGCCTGGCCTCCTCGGTGATGGTGTCGCCGGTCTTGACCAGCCCGGGCTCCTTGAGGCCCGTCACCACGTAGCCCACCTCGCCCACCCCAAGCCGGTCGAGCGGGGTCTCGAGCGGGCGCTTGACGCCGACGCCGTCGCAGGTGAAGGAGTCGCCAAGGGCCATCATCTTGAGCTGCTGGCCCTTGCGCACCGACCCGTCGAAGACGCGCACGGTGGCGATGACGCCGCGATACTCGTCGAAGTAGGAGTCCAGGATGAGCGCCTTGAGCGGGCCGTCCGGGTCGCCCTTGGGGGGAGAGACGAGGTACACGATGGCCTCGAGCAGCTCATGGATGCCCTCTCCGGTCTTGCCCGAGACGAGCACGCTGTCCTCCGCGGGAATGGCGAGCTCGTCCTCGATCTCGGCCTTGACCTCCTCGGGATGGGCCGAAGGGAGGTCGATCTTGTTGATCGCGGGGACGATGTCCAGGTTGGCGTTCATGGCGAGGCTTGCGTTCGAGACGGTCTGCGCCTCGACCCCCTGCGTGGCGTCCACCACGAGGACAGCCCCCTCGCAGGCGGCGAGCGAGCGCGAGACCTCATAGGTGAAGTCCACGTGACCAGGCGTGTCGATGAGGTTGAACTGGTAGGTCCCCCCGTCGTCCGCCTCGTACATGACGCGGACGGCATTGGACTTGATGGTGATTCCGCGCTCCCGCTCGATGTCCATGGAGTCGAGCATCTGGGAGGCGAGGTCCCTCTGCTCGACCGTGTGGGTGAACTCGAGGATGCGGTCCGAGATGGTCGACTTGCCGTGGTCGATGTGAGCGACGATCGAGAAGTTGCGGATATGTGAGGTATCGTTGGTAGTCATGCGGATGATATTATCCCAAAGGCTGGTGGAGTGCTATACTGCGCTGGTTGACCTCGCCGTGTCAGGTGTCGGATCCCCCACGTCCTTCACCTCATTAAGTTCAGAGGCCTCAGGGATAAGTACTGAAAGGAACCGCACGTGGCTAACATCAAGTCTCAGAAGAAGCGCATCATCACCGCCGAGAAGGCCCGCGTCCGCAACAAGGCGGTCCGCTCCGAGCTGAAGACCGCCGTCAAGAAGGTTCGCGCTGCCGTCGAGGAGGGTGACGCCACCGTCGCCCAGGACGCCGCCAACAAGGCCGGTCGTCTCCTCGACAAGGCTGCCTCTAAGGGCGTCATCCACAAGAACCAGGCCGCCGACCGCAAGAGCGGCGTCCAGAAGCTGGTCAACACCCTGAAGTAGGCCGCTTCCCCTCAAATCGTCGTAACGTCAACGGGCCCGGAGCTGAGTTCCGGGCCCGTCTAATTTATGTCGGCGGACCAAACCTGCCGAGCTGCCCCCTCAAGACATGTCGGGCTCCATCCCGAAAGCGCGACCGGGTCGCGTGGGGGCCTAGGGACGCCCATGGACGACGGTCGCCCGCATGAGCTTTTCCCAGGCGGCCAGGTTCGCCTCGTAGTTCTCCTCGTCGAGCGCCACGCGCCTGGAGAAGCGGGAGAACTCCCTGGCAACCTGGCCAAACGGGAGGTGAAAGCGCCTCTCCATCCTTGGGGCGAGGTATCTTAGCTCGTCGCTCACCCTCCGCGCCCTGGAGTCGAAGTCGTCCCGCCCCGCAAGCCACATCAGCAGCGGCTTGTAGCGGATCCACCCGAGGCAGGCCTTGTAGAACCTCTCCACGACCCTCGGATCCGTGGCCTCGACGCGCCCCAGGCGCAGGGGGAGGTTCCCCTGCAGGAGGCCCGAATGCCGCATGAAGCCGTCGTGGAAGGTGTAGACCGGCACGCGCGCGACCTTCTGGTCACCCAACGCTGCCGCAAAGAAGGCGTCCTCTCCCCTCGCCCCGCTCGGATTGAAGAACGGGACCGTGCGTGTGCGATCCGTCAGCCCGATGCCGAGGTTCGACCCAGAGATCGGGAGCCCGTCCGTCCTCCCGCGCTCGAGGGCCGTCACCCTTGGCTCCGCGAGCGCCCCGTCATCCGCGTAGGTCACCCCACCGTTCCTCATCACGGCCGACATGCTGTCCCAGTTGAGGATGTCGTTGCTGACGGCGTCGGCGAAGACTCTGAAGTCGTCCTCCGTGAAGTCGTCCGTGAAGCCCATGTGGGGTATGGGCGAGACGTAGCCGCAGTGGTACCCGTTGGTCACGTCAAACGTGCCGAGCGCCTTGACGTGCTCTCGGAAGACGTCTTGGCCGCACCAGTACGCGAGCCCATCCCGGCTCGTCACGGCAAGAGGGTACTCGTCGTCATCCAGGAAGAGGAGCGCATCCATGCCCCTGCGTATGGCCTCGTACAGGACCACGTTCCTCTTGCCCGCATAGCCCCTGCCGAAGAGCTGCCGTGCCTCCCTCTCCTCCAAGGCCCCTCCGCCACAAAGGTCCTCGCACATGCCTCGCACTGACTCGAGCCCAATGAAGGAGACTGACCGGAACGTGTCCCTGATCTCGTCCTGGAGGTTGACGTAGTCGTCCACGCTCGTGTGGTTGTACTCCAGGTCGTAGGCGACGATCAGGTGAATGCCTACGGGGTGTTCCCTGATCAGGCCCCTCCAGTGGCAGGCAAAGGTCTTCAGAACGTTACGAAAGCTCTTCCGACCAGTCACGAAACCGATGGCGATGTCTCTCATCGGGTTAGTCCAACCTCCAGTCCTCGACGTGGCAACCAACAAGCGCGCGGCTACGCGGGATGTGCGCGTTGACTCCGGGGCGCGGCCGCCTCGCGAACCTCAATGGCAGCAGCCGCCCTCGTGGTCGTGCCCTCCGCAATCGCCCTCGTGGCTGCCGCAACCATGGCCGTGCTCGTGGTCGTGATGGTTGCAGGTGGCAGACTCGAGCTTCACGAGCCGTCCGGAAAGGTACGCGTCCACCGCCGCGTCCGCATCGCCCTCCTGCCCGGGGTACACCTCTATGCCCGCGCGGGCCAGGGCAGCCTGGGCCCCACCGCCGATGCCGCCACAGACGAGGAGGTCGACCCCTCCCTCGGAGAGCAGCCCCGCCAGAGCGCCGTGGCCCACGCCGTTGGACCCCAGCACCCGGGACGAGGTGACCTTGCCTCCCTCGACCTCGTACACCTTGAACTGCTCCGTCCTCCCGAAGTGCTGGAAGACCTTCCCGTCCTCATAGGTGACCGCAATCCTCATGGTTCGCTCTCCCTTCTCAAGCGCCCAGGACCCGTCCCGGGCGTCCATGCCGGGGCGGAGGCGGACGTTTCCGCCCCCCACCACCAGCTCCCCGCCATTCACGAGGAAGTCCGCGACCTTCTTCCGCGCCCGGTCATAGATGCTGGCGACGGTGGAGCGGGCCACGCCCATGCGCGACGCCGCCCCCTGCTGGTCCAGCCCCAAGAGGTCGATGAGCCGAATGGCCTCGAGCTCGTCGAGGGCCAGCTCGAGCACGCGCTCGTGCGCGACCCCGTCCGGTGCGAAGCGGAGGTACTCGGGCACAAGGCCCACCTCCCTGACCTTGGGTCGCCTTCCCAGCATGGGACCTCCTACTTAATGGCAAATGTCAGCAAGTAGTATAGGGCTTCTTGGGATGATATGTTGGAATATGTCAAAAGATTTAGAGAGGGCAGGTCAGCACGGGAGGCTCCCGTGACGCGAGGGAGCCGCGCCACAGACGTCCAGGATGAGGGAGCTGACGCAGCTGCGTGGGTCGGCGCCGCCCTTCAGGGCGGCATCCGCGCCCCCACAGAGCACAAGCGCGCGCTCCAGCTCCCCATCGCCAAACGAGCCGGCCCACCTCTGGTGGTTCTTGAGCTGCCAATCCTGCTTCGCGCGGGGCTTCGCTGGCCTCTTCGACCCCTTGCGCCTCACCGCGGGAGTCGCCGCGATCGAGTCATAGGCGAGGAGTTCGCCACCCAGGCCCGCGATGGTGCCACGACGCATGAGCGAGCGGGCGCAGACGAGCTCCCGCAGGCGCGCGGCGAGGAGCGAGACGAGCCTGACCTCGGAGTTCGCGGGCATGAGCGCGTACACCGAGAGGGCCCTTCCGGCGTCCCTGTCGCAGACGGCGTCAAGGAAGTCCCAGGGCTTCACCTCCGCCGTCCGGGCGACGTGCTCCACCACGTCCGCGCGCGTGATGGAGCCGCTTGCCCGGCAGAGCTCGCTCAGGGTCTTGAGCTGGCCGTCTATCAGGGCAATCGACTCGCCAACGCGGTCGACGAGCTCGCGGGCGGCGGACTCGTCGATCGACATCCCCCGGCGCTGGGCGAGCCGGCGGACCTCCGCCGGGAGCTGCCAGGCCTTCTTTCCGCCGCAGTCGATCACGGCGTCCCTGCCCACCGCCGCCACGGCCTTGTAGAGGCGGGTGGTCCTTGCGAGGGCCTCGGCCACCAGGCAGAGGACGCAGCCGGGATTGGGGTTCTGGAGGTACCCGACGATCGCCTCCGAGCAGGGCTTGGCAAGCTTGTCCGCCCCGTGGATGATGACGAGGCGCTGGCCAGGGCCGACGGGCAGCGTGTTGAGGGAGGCGAGGAGCTCACCCGGCTCGCTCACGGCAGCCGACTCCCGCTCGTCGAGGTTGAAGGCCGCGAGTCCGTCGTCGAGGCGCGCGTGGAGCCTTTCGACGACGCGCCCGGCCTTGACGGAGTTGCTGCCCACCGCCAGATATGCGGGGAGAAGAGCCCCCGATGCCTTTCCTGCCAAGACGACCCCCTTCTGCATGTCAGACCACTATGACACATGGCGACCATGGTGGTCGCCCTCTTCCATGCGGACGCATGACCGGACGAGGGCCAATGCGACCAGGCCCGACCAAAGGAGGGGCTCGACCCCTCCCCAATCCGGAAGTCCCACGGCGGCGAGGGGAAGGGCGGAGAGTGCGCCCACCAGAGCGGAAAGCAGGTCGAAGCAGCATCGGGACACGTCCAGGGGGAGTCGGGCCCAGGGCAGCAGACCCTCGAGCAGGAGCCCGGGGAGACCTGTGGCGAGCCCGAGGGTGAAGGGGACGACCGCCAGGAGGTTTGAGAGGGGGGCGACCAGCGAGAGCGTCCCGAACGCAGAGCTGCACAGGGGCAGGGTCGAGACCTGGGCGACGAGGCTGGCCGACGCGAGGTCGAGGGTGACGGACGAGAGCTTGGAAAGCGGCCGGGGCAGGCGACGGCGCCCCATGCCCCATGGGGGCGCAAGACGTCCCAGGGCCCGGCGCAGGGCCTGGGACGTCGGCCAGGAAAGGAGGCAGAGCCCCGCAACTGAGACGAGCGAGAGCAGGAAGCCCAGGCTCCCGGAGAGCGAGGGGTCGAGGAGCGCCATCACCAACCCGACGAGGCAGAGGGACGACAGCGCATGTCCGCGCCTTCCCAGGAGCTCCGAGCCAGAGGCCGAGGCGGACATGAGAAGTGCCCTCACGGCGGACGGTGGCGCGCCACAGAGCAGCACGAGCGCCATCCCCAGGGAGAGGGAGGCCGCGAGACGGGGCGCAAGCGGCATGTCGAGGCGGAGGAGGAGCGTGCAGGCGATGGAGGTGGCGATGGCCAGATGGCTGCCGGAGACCGCCAGGAGGTGCGACAGCCCGCAGCGGGAGAGCCTCTCGCCCATGCCCCTCTCGCGCGCCAGCGCGGGACTGCCGAGGGCGACGCCCGCGATCCATGCCGCCGAGTCGGTGGGTTGGGCGAAAAGCCCCTCCAACCTGTCCGAGCGCCAGGCCCTGAGCCGACCCAAGGGGCCCGGCTGCCAGGACCTGGAGGAGATGGACACGATCCGCAGGCTCCCAACGGCCCCCTGCATCCTGGAGCTCGCGCCAAAGCCGTCCTGGTCGAGGGGCGACCAGCGCGTGCTGCAGCGAAGCAGCTCCCCCATCCAAACCCTCTGGGGCGAGCGCAGCCAGACGCGGCAGCTCCTGCCCGAAGGCAGCTTCACGCTCGCACGACAAGAGTGGCTCCCCCGCCTGCACACGGAGTCCGACTCCACGAGCAGGGTGCAGCTCGACCCCGCGACGCGACCGAGCTCCGCCTCGCAGAGCCCCATCCCCCGGGCAAGGAGGCCCGAGAGCGCCCAGGCGAGGGACGTGGACAGGGCCAGGGTGAGGATGACGCCTGCGACGGGCAGGCGCAGTCCGTCCCCAACAGTGGCCGACGAGGCGGCCAAGACGACCATCGCGCATGACGCGACGACGAGCGCAGTGACGTGGGAGGGAGGCGGGGGCGGCAGGCGGCCACCCAGCACGGCGCGCTCGACGAGGACGCACGCAACCAGCAGGTGGGCGCTCGTGGGAATCTGCGGGCGCGGCATCCCCTCCCCCGCCCGCGCCCTAGACGCAGGCATGGTCCCTGATCCTCTCGAGCTTCTTCTGCCCTATGCCCGATACGCGCGCCAGGTCGTCCACGCTCGCGAAGTCGCCATGAGCCTCTCGGTCCTCGATGATGGCCCTGGCTGTCGCGGAGCCCACGCCCGGAAGCGACTGAAGCGCGGCCACGTCCGCCGTGTTGAGGTTCACGAGCTGACCCTCGGTGCGACCACCGGTCGGAATGACGGACGCGGTCCCGACCGACCCAGCGGCCTCGCCCTCGTGGGGAACGTGTATCTTCTCGCCATCCCTCACCTCGGCCGCGAGGTTGAGGCTCGTGCAGTCGGCGTCGTCGAGAAGCCCCCCGGCTGCCTCCACGGCATCGTTGGCGCGCGGGCTGCGCTTCCTCAGCTCGACGAGCCCCGGACGCGCGACGGCCCCGTCAACGTGCACCAGCACCGCAGCCGGTTCGGGCGCCTCCTGGACTGCGGCGCCTCCCTCGGCGGCCTCCTCCGGGTCTGCCCCAGGCACGCCCTCGGCCGCGACGTCGACCGTGGCGGCCTCTCCCTGGGACGCCCGCCCTCCCATACCCCAGGCGCCGACGCCTGCCGCGAGGAGACAGGCGAGCGCGCACGCCGCGATCGTCCCTCGCGACGGCGCGAGCCCCAACCTCGCGATCGACCCGCCCTTCCTTCCGCCGCCAAATCCCCTTTGTGCCAAAGAGACCACCCCCACCCCCATCTTGGGGGCGGGGGCGGGGCGAAGCGGCGGGAAATAAAACTGGGCTTGCAGCTGGCTGGCGGCATACTTGCAGGCAGCTGCAAGCATCTAGGGCGTCAGCTGGGATTTCTATGCGTTCCGGTCAGGCTCGATCGGGGCCAGGCTCGAGTGCCTCGCCCTGAGGCCCCTGGGAGGCCTGTAGGACGGGCACTGGTCGAAGTCGACGTACTCGGCCTCCTCGACCAGCTCGTCGATCATGGCGTCGTGGTCGAAGGAGTCCCAGGCGGCATGCACCTCGTCCATGCGGGCGTGGGTCTCGGGACGACGCGGCATGAAGAGGGTGCAGCAGTCGTCGGCGGACTGGCTGCTTATGTCGTAGGTCCCGATCTCCTCGGCGCGTCGCATTATCTCCTGCTTGTCGGAACCGATGAGGGGGCGCAGGACGGGCAGGCCCACCATCTCGTTGACCGCGGCGATGTTGTCGAGCGTCTGCGAGGCGACCTGGCCCAGGGACTCGCCCGTCACGAGCGCCTTGGCGCCCTCGAGCCGCGCGATGCGCTCGGACACGGCGAACATGGCGCGCCGGTAGGTGATGATGCGCAGGCCCTGGGGCACCGCGAGCGAGATCTCCCTCTGGCGCTCTCCGAAGGGCACGACGTACATCCTCCCCACCATGCCGGAGGGCTCGAGCGCCTGGACGATGTCCTGGCAGAGCCATTCGCTGGTGTCCGCGGTCATGGGACGGCCCGAGAAGTGCACGGGGACGCAGACGGCGCCCCGGCGGCCCACCATCCAGGTCGCGACGGGAGAGTCGAAGCCGCTCGAGAGCAGGGTGACCACCTTGCCCGCCGTGCCGACGGGAAGCCCCCCCACGCCCGGCATGGAGGCCGCATAGACATAGACGCAGCCCTGCACCACGTAGACGTAGACGGTCACGTCGGGATGGTGCACGTCCACCCTCTTGTCGGGGAACTCGTCGCAGAGGACGGAGCCGACGAGACGGTTGAGCTCGAGCGTGTGGAGCTCATAGGTGGTCGACGAGCGGCGCGCGTGCACCTTGAAGCTCTGGAAGTCCCCCGCCTCATGCAGCGCCCTCACCGCCGCCGCGCTGAACTCGTCGCTGTCGAGCGCGCAGACGTAGGCGAGCGAGACGCGCGCCACGCCAGGAACGCGGGAGACGGCCCTCGCCACCTCCTCGTCGGCGTCGCGACCCTCGAGCGAGACCAGGATGTGGCCGGAGATGCGCCTGACGGAACCGACGGGCCAGTCCCTGAGGGCGCGGCGCAGGTTCCTCACGAGCTGGTTCTCGAAGGTCGAGCGGTTCTTCCCCTTGAGGCCGATCTCGTGGTAATGGACGAAGCAGACTCTTCTCGGCATGCGCTTAGAGGTTGTGCTCGACCTGGGCGTTGGAGCCCTTGATCTGGTTGTCGAACTCGTCCTTGACGAAGCTCAGGGTGCCGTCCTCGATCTCGGACATGGCGATGGAGACGGGGTCCTCCCCGGAGATGACGGGCGTGATGTCGTCGAACTCCTGGATGGCCGTCACGCGCAGGTGCTGGCCGCGCACCATGTTGTTGATGTCGCAGGCGCGCTTGGACGCGACGGCGCAGAGGAGGAAGGGGTTCTGCTCGGTCTGGTCGAGCAGGGTGTCGATCTCGGGCTTAGTCACTGCCATCTTGGGAGTTCCCTCCGTTTTTCTCGAATGAATCGATCGTGTCCGCGAGGCGGGCCGCCGCTGCCTCGAGCTCGTCGTTGACGACGCGCGCATCGTACTCGTGCGCGCGCGCCATCTCGAGCCTGGCGTTGGAGAGTCGCAGCCCTATGGAGGCCTCGTCCTCGGTGCCACGGGCGCGGAGCCTCTGCTCGAGGAGCTCCATGGAGGGGGGCTCGATGAAGACGAGCACGGCGTCAGGATAGATGCGCCGCACGTTGAAGGCTCCCTGTGGGTCTATCTCGAGCACCACCGAGCTTCCGCGGGCGAGACGGTCGTCCACCTCGCTTCTCAGCGTCCCATAGCGGTGCCCGTGGACGTTCGCCCACTCGAGGAAGGCACCCTCCGCGACGAGGCGCGAGAACTCGTCCTCGCCGAGGAAGTGGTACGAGACGCCGTCCACCTCGCCGGGGCGTGGGTTCCTCGTGGTAGCCGAGACCGTCAGGCCCAGGTCGGGACGCTGCCTCAGCACCTGCGAGAGCAGCGTACCCTTCCCCGCTCCTGACGGTCCGGAAATGACGAAGAGTCGTGGGGTCCTAGGCACTACTTGGAGAGCACCTCGATGAGCTGCTCACGCTGGCGAGCACCCAGGCCCTTGACGCGACGGGTGGCGGAGATGCCCAGCTCGTCCATGATCTTGGTGGCCTTGGCCTTGCCGTAGCCGGGAAGGGACTCGATGAGGGCGGAGACCTTCAGGCGGCTGGCGATGGGATCCTCGGAGTTAAGAACCTCCTCGAGGGTGATGTCACCCCTCTTGATCTTGTCGCGGAGCTCAGCGCGCTCGTGGCGAGCGGCAGCGGCCTTCTCGAGTGCGGCCTTGCGCTGCTCGTCGGTAAGCTGAGGTAGTGCCATGGTTCCTCCAAACATCGGAAAAATACGTCGTGATCCATACGTCACGGCAAGTACGAGCCGTCGGCGCAAGCCCATAGTTTGCCAATTGACTAGGTATTTTACAAGTCTACAACTGCAGCTTTGTTCTTCAAGGCCATTCTTCTACACAAAATGGCCCCGAATCGACCGCAACCGAAGGGCGCCTAGCCCTCGCAGAGCTCGGAAACGATGGACTCGAAGGTGGCCACGGGGTCTCCCGCCTGCGTGACGGGGCGGCCCACCACGAGCTTCGAGGCGCCGGCCGCAATCGCCGCGGCGGGCGTGGCGACGCGCCTCTGGTCGCCCAGCGCGGCGCCCGCCGGCCGCACGCCCGGGGTGACGATCAGGGCGTCGGGGCCGAGGAGGGCGCGCATCGACGCCGCCTCCTGGGGAGAGCAGACGATGCCGTCCGACCCCGCGCCGACGGCGAGCGAGGCGAGCCGGGAGACCTCGTCCGAAAGATCGCGGTCGATGCCGACCGAGCTCAGCGCCTCCTCGTCCATGCTGGTGAGGACCGAGATGGCGACGAGGCGGGTCCTGTCTCTCCCGCACTCCTCGGCGGCCCTCTCCACGCCCGCCCTGGCCTGGCTCACCATCTGCGCGGACCCCAGCGCGTGGATCGAGAGCATGTCGGCCCCACTGAGCGAGGCGGAGCGCGCGGCCCCGAAGACCTGGAAGGGGATGTCATGCAGCTTGAGGTCCAGGAAGACCCTGAGCCCCCTCTCCCCCATCTCGCGGACGATGGAGGGCCCCTCGGCATAGAAGAGCGTCATGCCCACCTTGACCCAGCGGGCCCTGCCCTCGAGCTGGCCGGCAAGCCGCAGGGCCTCCTTGCGGTCGCAGTCCAGTGCGACGATGACGCTCTCGCGCGCCTCTGACTCGCTTAGCATTCCACGGCTCCAATCAGGTCGTTGACGTCCGCGACCCCCTGGTCGCGGACCCAGTCGGTCAGCTCCGCCAGGATCCTGGGCGCAGAGCTTGGGTCGGTGAGGTTTGCGGTCCCCACGGCGACGCTCGTGGCACCCGCCAGGATGAGCTCCGCGGCATCCTCGCCCGTTCGCACGCCCCCGATGCCCACGAGGGGGAGGCCCACGGCCTTGTGGGCCTCCCACACCATGCGCACGGCTATGGGGTGTATGGCGGCGCCGGACATGCCTGCCGTGGGCCGCGAGAGGCGGCTCCTGCGGCTGCGGACGTCTATCGCCATCGCGGGGATCGTGTTGATGAGCGAGAGCGCGTCCGCGCCCTCCGCCTCGAGCGCGCGGGCGATCTCGGACACGTCATGGGGGGCCATCTTCACCACCAGGGGAAGCTTCGTGCGGTCGCGTACGGCCCTCATGACCTCGGCGGCGGCCTGTGGCGTGGCGCCCATGGCCGCACCCCCCTGGCTCACGTTGGGGCAGCTGATGTTTATCTCGAGCCCTGAGGCGAAGGGAGCCAGCTCGTCATAGAGCTCCACGGCGCGGGCGTACTCGCCGAGCGAGTGGCCAGCGACCTGACAGATGACCTGGCAGCCGCGGTCGCGCAGGCCCTGGAGGTACTCCCCGGCCTGTTCGACGAAGGCGGGGATGCCCGGGTTCTGGAGCCCCACCGAGTTCAGGATGCCCGAGTCGACCTCCGCCAGGCGCGGCGCGGGGTTGCCGTCCCAGGGGACGGCGGAGCAGCCCTTCGTCGTTATGGCGCCGAGCAGTGACACGTCAAAGAATCCCTCGAACTGCCAGCCGTAGCCAAAGGTCCCCGAGGCGGTGTTGACGGGGTTCTTCATCCTGATCCCGCCAAGGTCGACGGCCATCCTGGGTTCGCTCACCATGCCAGCTCCTCCGCGTCGAAGACGGGCCCGTCGCTGCAGCAGGAGCGGTAGCCCCCTGCCGCCATGGTCACGTTGCAGCTGTTGCAGGCGCCGAACCCGCAGCCCATCATCCGCTCCGTCGAGACCTGGCAGGCGATGCCCGCCGCGCGCGCGAGCCTTGCCACGCCGGCCATCATGGGCTGTGGCCCGCAGCTCATGACGAGGCCGTAGTCCCTCTCCCCCAGAAGGCGGGACATGGCGTCGGTCGTGAAGCCCTTGATGCCCCGGCTCCCGTCGTCAGTGGTGACGAGCACCGTCCCGGCGCCAAGGGACGAGAGCCGCTCCTCTCCCCAGAGCCTGGAGGCGGTCTGCGCGCCCAGGACGGCGTCGAAGGGGACCCCTGCCCCGGCGAGCATGCCCGCGGCGGCGACTATGGGAGGGGCGCCCACGCCGCCCGCGACGAGGAGGACGCGGACGGGCACGGGCTCCGGCAGCCTCCAGCCATGGCCGCTTGGCCCCACGGCCGTCGAGCGCTGCCCGGGAGCCATGTGCGAAAGGCGCTCCGTCCCCTCGCCCACCACCGCATAGACCAGATCGACCGTCCCTGCGACGGCGTCGGCCGAAGCGAACGAGAGGGGGATCCTCAGGGGGTGGCTGGGGTCCCCCGGAACCTCGAGGTTCATGAACTGGCCGGGCCGAATGGAGCCCGCCAGGGCGGGCGCGCGCAGGACGAGCCGCCAGGTGGAGGTAGCGACCTCCTCGTTCGAGACGACCTCGAACTCGTGCAGCCCCACGCCAGAGCTAGGAATCAACTCGCTACTCCCCGCTACGAGGGGAGGCGCCCCGAGGGACGCCTCCTGTCCGACAGAGGTCCAGGCTAGGCGACGACGCCATCGACCAGGGTGCGGCGACCGTCCACGAAGACGTCCGTGGCGGCACCGACGAGGGTCTGCCCCAGGAAGGCGGAGTTCTTCGAGAGCCCCTGGAGGTAGTCCTCGTCCACCTTGACCTCGAGCTCGGGGTCGACCAGCGTGAGGTCCGCGCGCGACCCCGCCTCGACGCGGACGGGGCGCAGCCTGAGGATGCGGCGCGGGTTGACCGCCATGACCTCGACCAGGCGATCCCAGCTCATGCGGCCCGTGCGCACGAGGTGAGTAAGCATGAGGGGAAGCGAGGTCTCGAGCCCGACGGTGCCAAAGAAGGCTATCTCCCACTCGCAGTCCTTCTCGTGCTGGGCGTGGGGGGCATGGTCGGTCACGACGCAGTCGATCGACCCGTCCAGGATGCCCTCGACCAGCGCCTCCATGTCGGAGGGAAGGCGCAGGGGTGGGTTCATCTTGAGGTTGGTGTCGTAGGCGTCGGTGATGTCGTCCTCGTTGAGGAAGAGGTGGTGCGGGGTCACCTCGCAGGTGACGGGCAGGCCCTCAGCCTTGGCGGCCTTGACAAGGTCGAGCCCCTTCTTCGTCGAGATGTGCGCGATGTGCAGCGGGCAGCCGGTGAGTCGGCAGAGCTCGATGTCGCGATAGATCTCCATCTCCTCGCCCAGCGCGGGCCAGCCGAACATGCCGAGCCTCGTGGAGGCCCTGCCCTCGTTGATGACGCCGTGTGCCGTGAGCGACTCGTCCTCGCAGTGCGCGATGGCCACGCGGTCGAACTGGGAGACGTAGTCCATGCAGGTGCGCATGATGCCGGCACTCTGGACTCCGTGCCCGTCGTCGGAGAAGGCGCAGGCGCCCTCCATCACCATGTCGCCGATCTCGGCCAGGGCCTCGCCCCTCTGTCCGCGGGTCAGGGCCCCGATGGGACGCACGTGGCAGAGCCCCGCGGCGTGCGCGCGGTCGATCTGGTAGCGCACGCCGGTGCCGGTGTCGATCACGGGGTCGGTGTTGGGCATCGTGGCGACGTCGGTGAAGCCGCCGTGCGTGGCCGCGCGGGCGCCGGTCTCGAGGGTCTCCTTGTACTCGAAGCCGGGGTCGCGGAAGTGGACGTGCATGTCCACCAGACCGGGAAGGAGGTACTTGCCGGAGCAGTCGATGACCTCGCAGCCCTCGGGGGCCTCGAGCGACTCCTTGACCGCGACGACCTCCTTGTCGTCCACGAGCACGTCACGGACGTCGTCCAGGCCAAGCTGAGGGTCGACGACGTGGGCAGCCTTAAGCAGAAACGGCATTGTTCTCTCCTCCCAGAAGCAGGTACATCTCGGCCATGCGGGTGAGGACACCGGCATTGACCTGGTCGAGGATCCTCGAGCGCGCGCAGTCGGCCACGTCGGCGTTGATCTCCATGCCGCGGTTCATGGGGCCGGGGTGGCAGATGATCGCATCGTCCTTCATGCGGCTCACGCGCTTCATGTCAAGGCCGTAGAGGCGGTTGTACTCGCGGCGGGAGGGAATCGCCGCGCCCTCCATGCGCTCCAGCTGCACGCGGAGCATGTAGACGACGTCCATGTCCTCGATGACCTCGTCGAGGCTCGCGGTCTGGGGGCAGCCAAACCAGTCGGGGTCGTCCACCTGGAAGGTCGGGGGGCCGACCAGCGTGACGTCGGCGCCCATGGTCTTGAGCGCGGGCGCCAGCGACCCGCAGACGCGGCTGTGCGCGAGGTCGCCCACGATGGCGACCTTCAGCCCGTCCAGGTGCCCGAAGTTCTTGCGGATGGTGTAGAGGTCGAGCATCGCCTGCGTCGGATGCTGGTGCTTCCCGTCGCCGGCGTTGATCACCACGGCGTCGGTGTTCTCGGTGATCTTCTGCGGGGTGCCCGCCAGCTTGGCGCGGCAGATGAACATGTCGACGTTCATGGCGTCGATGGTCTGGATGGTGTCCGCCAGGCTCTCTCCCTTGACGACCGACGAGGTGGAGCCCCCCATGCTCAGGCTGTCCGCCGAGAGGCGCTTCTCGGCCAGCTCGAAGGAGCTCTTGGTGCGGGTGGAGGGCTCGAGGAAGAGGTTGACGATGGTGCGGCCGCGCAGGGCGGGGACCTTCTTGATGGCGCGGTTGTTGACCGACTCGAAGGAGGCGGCCGTGTCGAGGATCTGCGTTATGTCATCGGCAGTGAGGCTGTACGTGTCGATGAGATGCTTGACCGAGAGCATTTACCTGGCACCTCCGGAGTTCTTCTCGCTGTTGACGTCCCAGATCTCGACGCTGTCGCGGCCGTCGAGGGCCTCCACGCAGACGCGCACGTCCTCCTCGTGGGAGGAGGGCACGTTCTTGCCCACGTAGTCGGCTCGGATGGGCAGCTCGCGGTGCCCGCGGTCGACCATGACCGCCAGCTGGACGGTCTTGGGGCGGCCGTAGTCCATGAGCGCGTTGAGGGCAGAGCGCACCGTGCGACCGGTGTAGAGGACGTCGTCCACGAGGACGATGTCCTTGCCATCGACCGAGAAGGGGATGTTGGTGGCGTGCAGCACGGGCGCGATGTTGCGCATGACGTCGTCACGGTAGAAGCTGATGTCCAACGACCCGATCTGGGGACGCGAGCCCTCGATCCTCTCGATGGCCTCGGCGAGCCTGTTGGCCAGGGTCTCTCCGCGACGGATGATGCCGACCAGCGCGATGTGCTGGGCCCCCTCGTTGTGCTCGATTATCTCGTGGGCTATGCGGGTCACCGCCCGCTCCATCGCCTGGCCGTCCATGATGGTCGCCTTGGGTCTGGACTGTTCCATTGCTCTCCTCCCAGAACTAGAAAAAATGCCCTGACCGTCTGTCGACGGTACAAGACACCTGGGATGAGGCTATGTAGGGACGCATCGGTCCCGCACCTTACCGGTATCTCGTACCGCGCTTAAAGGTCAAGGAGAACGATACACGAATTCCGTCGGCTGGCAAGGGCGATTCGCCACCCTTGCCAGACCTGCTCCTCGGGCGAAAAAAATCCAGAAATTCATGCTTGCAGGACCGTCTCTCTTGGCTATACTAGTCACCCGTGCACAGCGCACGACGAATTCCCCGGTGGCGCAGTGGTAGCGCAGCTGACTGTTAATCAGCGTGTCGCAGGTTCGAATCCTGCCCGGGGAGCCAGACGCATCAGGCCCGTGGGACTCGTTCCCGCGGGCCTTTTCCATGGGCGGGCCGCATGCCCGTCGCCTGGTGCTGTCTGGCGTTTGCATGAGGCCGCCATTGGTGTGATAGCATTAAAAGGATTAGTGCAAACATGGCATCTACCTGCATGTGGGCAGGCATTTCATACCCAGGAGGAACCTTGGAAGAAGCTCCGAGCACAGGCGTGCCCAAGGCCCAGAGGACATCCCGAGAGGACGCGTGGTATCCCGCCGGCGAGCGCAACGCCTCGATCCTGCGCCAGCTCGTGTCGAAGGACTTCAAGCTCAAGTATCGCCGCAGCGCCCTGGGCGTCGCATGGAGCGTCCTCAACCCGCTCATGATGATGGCGGTCATGGCGGTGGTGTTCTCCGCCCTGGCCGGCCGCTCCGCGGAGGGCATCCCGAGCTTCCCGCTCTACATCATCCTGGGCAACGTGACCTTCTCGCTCATGAGCGAGTCCACGAGCCAGGGCATGTCGTCAATCATAGGGGCTGCGTCGCTCCTCAAGAAGGTCAAGATCGACCGCTGGGTCTTCCCCATCGAGAAGGTCCTCTTCGCCGTCGTGAACTTCGTCTTCTCGCTCATCGCCGTCGCGCTCGTCATGGGCTTCGTGGGCATCTCCCCCACCGTCTACGTCCTGATGCTGCCCCTCCTTGTCCTCTACCTGGGGACCTTCTGCGCCGGCCTCTCGCTGCTCCTCTCCGCCGCCTCGGTCTTCTTCCGCGACGTGATGCACCTCTGGGGCGTCGTGCTCACCGCCTGGACCTATGCCACGCCGCTCTTCTACGCGGAGGAGATCCTTCCCGGCTGGCTCCGCTCCCTCGAGGTCTTCAACCCCATGTACCACTACGTGCGCTACATCAGGGAGCTCGTCCTCTACGGGCGCATGCCCTCCCTCAAGCTCAACCTCGCCTGCGCGGGCTGCGCCGTCGTCTCGCTCGCGGTCGGCGCGCTCGTCTTCCGCAAGAACGAGCGCAAGTTCATCCTCTACATCTAGGAGCAGCTCGTGTCCGAGACCAGCAGCAACGTTTCCGGCGCGACGCCAGCGAGCCCCGAGGGGCCCGGCTGGGGCGTGACCCTCAAGCTCTCGGCCGACACGGTCGACGACGCGACCCCCATCTTCGCGACAGCCCACGTGGAGGGAGCCGTGGAGTGGACGGACCTCGAGTTCCGCTATCGCTGGTCGCTCGACGTGGAGGAGGACGGGCCGCTCCACGGCAGCTCCGGCGTCTACGACGACCAGTCCCAATGGGGCTTCATCCCGCCGCAGACCGGCTCGTTCTGGCTCTGCGTCAGCGTGCGGCACAAGCACACGGGTGTCGTGATGGAGGCGTCGCGCTGGGTCACCGTCCAGGAGGACGAGAGCTTCAGGAGGCCTCCCCTGCCCTCGGCGGACGCGCCCAGCGTGGTCGAGGTCAAAGACGTCTCGATGATCTTCAACATCGCGTCCGAGCAGTTCAACTCACTCAAGGAGTACTTCCTCGCCCTCGCCCGACACGAGCTCAAGTTCAAGGAGTTCCGCGCGCTCGACCACATCGACTTCGAGGTCAAGCGCGGCGAGGCCTTCGGCCTCGTGGGGACCAACGGCTCCGGCAAGTCCACCATGCTCAAGATCATCGCGGGCGTGCTGGACGCCAGCGAGGGCAGCTGCAAGGTCACGGGCACCATCGCGCCCCTCATCGAGCTCGGCGCGGGCTTCGACATGGACCTCACGGCCAAGGAGAACATCTACCTCAACGGCGCGCTCCTGGGGTACCGCAAGGAGTTCATCGACGCCCACTTCCAGGACATCGTCGAGTTCGCCGAGCTCCAGAACTTCATGGACATGCCGCTCAAGAACTACTCCAGCGGCATGGTGGCGCGCATCGCCTTCTCCATCGCGACCATCACCGAGCCCGACATCCTGATCGTCGACGAGACGCTCTCCGTGGGCGACTTCCTCTTCCAGAAGAAGTGCGAGCGCCGCATCAAGGAGCTCGTCCAGTCGGACGGCGTCACCGTGCTGCTCGTGAGCCACTCCATCGACCTGGTGGAGCGCATCTGCGACCGCGTCTGCTGGATCGAGAAGGGCAAGATGCGGATGGTGGGCCCCACCGACGAGGTCTGCGACGCCTACAAGCGGCTGGCCGGCTAGGGGCTGGCCGCGCGCACCAGGCGAGGGCGCGGACGTTCTCGCCTTCGAACCCCTTTGGACGCGACCGGGCGGCGCCTTCGCCCAGAAACGGAAGAGAGCATGACAGACGTGGCCCCGACGAGGACGGCGCAGGACGGCATCGACGTCAGCGTCATCGTCCCCTGCTACAACACCGAGGCCTTCCTGGACCAGGCGCTGAGCTCGCTCGAGGCAAATGACCGCTGCTCGCTCGAGGTCATCGTCGTGAACGACGGCTCCACCGACGGCTCGCTGGCCATCATGCGCGAGCACGAGGCGCGCGACCCCCGCGTGCGCGTCATCGACAAGGAGAACTCGGGCTACGGCGCCAACATGAACCGCGGGATCTCCGAGGCGCGCGGGACCTACGTCGGCATCCTGGAGCCCGACGACTACCTGCGCCCCCACATGTTCGACGTCATGTTCGAGTGCGCCGAGCGCCACGGCCTGCCCGACATGGTCAAGACGCCCTACATACGTGTCTGGATGCCCACGACCCCGCAGGAGCACCTCTACATGTGCTCCTACTACGGTCGCATCAAGCCCGAGGACGAGCCCTTCACGCTCGCGGACTGCCCCCGCCTCATCCAGCACCACCCCTCGATCTGGTCCGCCATCTACCGGCGCGACTTCCTGACGCAGAACGACATACGCTTCATGGAGGTGCCCGGCGCCGGCTGGGTGGACAACCCCTTCCTGATCCAGACCTGCGTCCTGGCCAAGTCCATCGTCTACATAAACGAGCCCTTCTACTGCTACCGAGAGGACCTTCCCGGCTCCTCGTCGGTGCTCAGGAAGGCGGGGCTCTCGTTCGAGCGCTGGAACGACATGGCCGACGTCATCGAGCGCTGCGGCGTCACCGACGAGGGCATCCTGAGGTCCTTCTATGTGATCGGCTTCCGCTACGCGGGTGCCGCCATCGACGAGTTCGGGCTCGAGGTCCCCGAGGTCAGGGAGTGGATCAGCCAGATGTTCAGGCGCATGGACCCCAAGGTCGTGGCATCGATAGTCACGCTCTCGGGCTCCTTCAAGCGCACCTACTTCAGGCTTTCCGGCTACGAGCCGGTCCCCTTCAGCGACCTCCCCTACCTCAGGAGCCTCGTGGGCGAGTTCTTCTACAGCTGGTGCACCAACGGACCTGCCTTCGCCCTCTCGCGCCTGGGCATCTTCGCCCGCAGGCGCGCGGCGGAGAAGGGCCTCGTCAAGCCGACGTCCACGCACTCCGCCTCGATCTAGGATGCGGGGAGAGGGACGTGCCGCCCAGGTCGCAAGACCATGTGAAGCGCAGGGCCCGCAGCCACATGGCTGCGGGCCCTGCGCTTCGCTGGCATGACTGTTCGACGGCCTACGTCGCAGAGGGGCCCCTCTCCCCCCTCAGGTCCCAGAGGTAGTAGCCCACGACGGAGACGGCCACTCCGCAGGTCACGAAGACGTCCGCGACGTTGAACACCGGGAAGTCCACGAAGCGCGTGGCGAGGAAGTCGGTCACCGAGCCCTGGAAGAGGCGGTCGATCATGTTGCCCACTCCCCCACCGGCGACGCAGCCGATGGCAACGGCAAGGGGCAGTGGGATGTCCTCCCTCCAAACCAGGGCCACGCAGCCGGCGAGGACCGCGATGGCTATGACCACCAGCAGCGGGCCCATGCCGCGCGCCATGCTGAAGGCGGCGCCCGTGTTCTCCACGTGCAGGAGGTCGAGCACGCCGGGAATCAGCGTCTCCCCCTCCCCCACCGGATAGAGGGCGCGCACCGCGGCCTTGACCGCCTGGTCGACCACCACGACGAGGCACACAGCAAGGAGGAGGGCCACGGAGCGCATTCCGCGACGGGACAGGGGCCTCGTGGCGTCCACGTCAGCCCCCCTACTCTGTTGCGCCGACGACGGAGGAGCAGCGCGCGCAGAGTCCATCCTCGCCCAGCTCGCGCCAGTTCCAGCAGCGGGGGCACTTCTCCCCGTTGGCGGGAAGGACCTCGCAGGAGAGCGCCTCTCCCTCGTGGACGCAGACCTCGGAGCACACGAAGGCCTCGGCGAGGTCGGGGGCGCTATCGCCTGCGAGGAGCGCGAAGGCGTCCTTGGTCAGGGTGAGCTCGGCGCGCGTGGCCTGGGTGGTCTTCTCGCTCACCACGCCGGAGGCGAGCGCCTCGTCATAGGCCTTGGTGAAGGCGCCGCGGGCGTCGACCATCGCCTGGTACGTGGCGAGGAGCGGCTCGTACTCCGACGCCTGCATCGGTGCCTGGAACCAGTCGAGGAGCGCGGCGTAGCGCTGGCCGTCGCGCAGGGACTCGGGCAAGAACGCCATGGCCTCGTCAGTGGTGTAGGCGAGGATGGGCTGGAAGTCGTGGACCAGCATGGAGAGGACATACGACCAGACGGTCTGGGCGCTCCGACGCTCGACGCTGCCGGAGGCGCCGCAGTAGCTGCGGTCCTTCGTCGCGTTGAGGTAGTCGTTGGAGAGCTCGGTGATGATGTAGTCGTACAGGGTGCGGTAGACCACGTTGAACCGGTAGCCCTCGTAGGCGCGCGAGACCTCATCGTGCACCTGGCACATGCGGGCGAGGGCGAGGCGGTCGTACGGCAGGAGCCCCTCGACGGGCAGGCCGTCGGCCGCGAGGTCGAACTGGCCCTCGAGCTCCCCCAGGAGGAAGCGGAGGGTGTTGCGGATCTTGCGGTAGGCGTCGCCCACGTGCTCGAGGATGCTGTCGTCGCAGGGGACGTCGGTCGAGGTGTCGACGGACGAGACCCAGAGGCGCAGGATGTCGGCGCCACGGGTGTCGCACTCGGCGTTGGGGTCGATCACGTTGCCCAGGGACTTGGACATCTTGCGGCCCTTGCCGTCCAGGGTGAAGCCCTGGCTCACCACGGACTTGTAGGGGGCCACGCCATACGCGCCGACGGAGGTCATGAGCGAGCTCATGAACCAACCGCGGTGCTGGTCGGAGCCCTCGAGGTACATGTCCGCGGGGAACTGCAGGTTGTCGCGGTGACGGCAGACGGCGGTGTGGCTCACGCCGGAGTCCCACCAGACGTCCAGGATGTCCTTGTTGGTCTTGAGATGGTGCCCTCCGCACTTGGGGCAGACGCAGGCGTCGCCCAGGTAGCTGGCGGGGTCCTCGGTGAACCAGCAGTCGGAGCCCCGCTCGCGGAAGAGCTCGATCACGGCATCGAGGGTCTGGTCGTTCATCACGGTCTCGCCGCAGTCCTGGCAGGTGTAGGCGGGGATGGGCACGCCCCAGTTGCGCTGGCGGCTGATGCACCAGTCCGGACGGCCCTCGACCATGGAGCCGATGCGCTTGACGGAGTGCGCGGGATAGAAGTCGACGTGCGAGAGCTCCTCGAGCGCCTGCCTCCTGAGGCCGGTCTTGTCCATGGAGACGAACCACTGGCTGGTGGCACGGAAGATGACCGGGTTCTTGCAGCGCCAGCAGTGGGGGTAGCTGTGGTTGATGTCCTCGTGGAGGATCAGCGCGCCGCGCTCGTCGAGCCACTCGATGATCTTGGGGTTGGCCTCGTTGACCTCCATGCCGCCCCAGGGGCCGCCGGTCCCCATGCCGTCTCCCACGTAGAAGCGGCCGTCGTCGTCGACGGGCATGACCACGGGCACGCCGAAGCGCATGCCGGCGTTGTAGTCGTCCACGCCGTGACCGGGGGCGCTGTGCACGATGCCAGTGCCGTCGTCCAGGGTGACGTAGTCGGCAAAGATGAACACGCCCTCCTCGCCCTGGTCGCCGAAGATCGGCTGCCTGTAGCGGTTGCCCTGGAGCTCGGTGCCCGTCGCGTGCCAGGGCTCGCCGTCGGCGTCGCGCACGAGCTCGACGCCCTCGTAGCCAAACTTGGCGCAGCACCTCTCCTGCAGGGCCTCTGCCATGAGCTCGACCCTGCCGTCGACCCGCACGGCGACGTAGCTCGCCTCGGGATGGAGGATGACGGCGTCGTCGGCAGGAAGCGTCCAGGGCGTCGTGGTCCAGATGTCGACGAAGAGCGAGTCGGCATAGGGCTCGAGGCCGGCTGGCGCGGTGGTCATCCGGAAGCGGACGAAGATGGCAGGCGAGACCTCGTCGGAGTACTCGATCTCCGCCTCGGCGAGCGCCGTGTGGCAGTGGGTGCACCAGTGCACGGGCTTGCGGCCGCGGTAGATGGCGCCCTTGTCGAAGATCGCCTTGAAGATTTCCACGTCGGTGGCGTCATAGTCGTTGACGTAGGTTAGGTAGGGGTTGTCCCACTCGGCGAGGACGCCCAGGCGCTTGAAGCCCTGGCGCTGGGTGTCGACCTGCTCGACGGCCATCTTGCGGCAGAGCTCGCGGATCTTCTCCGTGGGAAGCTGGTTGAACTTCTCGGTGCCCAGCATCTCCTCGACCTTGTGCTCGATGGGCTGGCCGTGACAGTCCCAACCGGGCACGTAGGGGGTCTGGTAGCCCCGCATGGACCAGTAGCGGTTGATGATGTCCTTCGAGATCTTGTTCTGCGCATGTCCCAGGTGGATGGGGCCGTTGGCGTAGGGAGGGCCGTCGTGGAGCACGAACTTGTCGTGGCCCTCGTTCTTCTTGAGCATCTGCCCGTAGACGTCGTTGGCCTCCCACTCGGCCAGGCGCTTCGGCTCGTTCTGGGCCAGGCCCGCCCTCATGGGGAACCCCGTCTTGGGGAGGTTCATCGTCTTCTTGTACTCGTTTGCCACGCTCGCGCCCTTCCTCTCGTGCCGTTCGCCCCCGCGTCGCGGGTGCGTCCCCTCCGGACGCATGAAAAAAGCGCCCGTCCCTCCTGCTGGGACGAAGCGCTCGCACGACACTTCGCTTGTGACCACCCAGCGAGCGGAAATCCGCCAAACTCGGCTGGCCTGTGACGGCGGCCACTCCGACGGCGCCTACTCGCGAGCGTGCGACCCGTTGCCGGTCGCGCCCGCTTTGGGGCCGCGGCTCCGGGGTGATGTTCTCCGGGACGTGGTCGCGACTTCTCAGCCTCGTCGCTCTCTGTTGGCCACGCTGCCCCGGGTACTCTTCCCCTTCACAGCTTTTGATGGGAGAGATGATAGCACGCAGGCGGTAGCAATGCGCGGGCGAACGGACCCTCCACGCCGGCGGTACGCGGGGCGGTCGTCCAAGGTCCGCCAGGCTCACCACATGCGGCCGGCCGTCGCCTGCCGAGGCCGCCATCTTTCGGCTGCCCGGCCGGCCGTCGCCTGCCAGACCCGCCGCCTTTCGGACGCCCGGTCGTCCATCTTGTCTATTGCCACGCTTTTTGGCGAGAATCGCTCACATTCTGTGGCGAAAGACAAGATGGTGCGTCGGGCGGCTCCTGGCAATGGCGCCTGAGAGGAGGCTGCGGCTCTCGCCTGCGGGCATCGTGCAGCTTCACGCAGGCGCACGACGCCTCCCACAGGTATCTTTGCCTCCCAAGCAAGCACAGGGCACGAGGAGGGGGAGCGGAGATGTCGCGCGACGCGGACCAGAGGATTGGCAAGCTGCTCGACGCCGGAGAGCGCGAGCGCAGACTCGTCCATGCCGACACGAGGGCGGACGCGGCAAAGCTGCAGAGGCTGCGAGCCAAGGGCGCGCTGGTCTCCCCTCATCATGGCCTCTACGTCCGCACGAGCGCCTGGGCCGCGCTGACAGAGCCGGAAAGGGCCCTCTGGAAGATGAGGGCGCTCTGCGCCAGGCATCCCGGCTGGGTGTTCTGCGACGTGTCCGCGGCGCTGGCCCATGGGCTGTCGGTGCCCCTCCGGGAGGTCGGGACCCTCCACGTCCTGAGCAGCCCTGGCTCGCCCACGAGAAGCACCGGAGCAATCGTTCGGCACGCGACGTCGGCACGAGGGGCGTGCTGGAAAGATGGCGTCCACGTCACCGACCTTGCGCAGAGCGTCTACGACTGCCTGAGGAGGCTTGGCTTCAGGGACGGCCTCGCGGTGGCGGACTCGGGCATGGCGGCCATGGGACTGGACGACTGGGAGACCCTCGCCGACCGCCTGATCGCCCTCCATCACGGCGAGCCGGGACTCCGCCGGGCGCTTGGCATCCTGCGGCACGCCGACCCCCGCGCCGAGAGCGGCGGGGAGTCCATCGCCCGCGCAGCGATGCTCGAGCTGGGCTTCGAGCTTCCGGAGCTCCAGGTCGAGGTGCCGGACCCGTTCGCCCCCGGACGCAGCTACCGGGTCGACTTCCTCTGGACGCTGCCGGACGGGAACCGGGTCGCCGGCGAGCTGGACGGGCGCGAGAAGTACGTGAACCCGCAGATGACCAAGGGTCGCAGCGCCGTCGAGGTACTGGCGGAGGAACGGTTGCGCGAGTCGAGGCTGAGCGCCGCGGGCGTGCGCGTCATGCGCTTCTCGTTTGCGGACGTCTGCAGGCTGGGCTTCTTCGAGTCGCTCCTGGAACGCTACGGCATCCCGCGGCCGGGACGCCCCTCTCGCCTGCGAAGCCCCTTCAGGGAAGAGTGGCGTCCCATGGAGCTTGGCGGCTGGAGGCTGCGCTGCAAGCGGGTCTGGCCGAGGAGCCGGCTGGCGCGCGAGCCGGAAGGTGGCCGCTGACATGGTCGAAGAGCCGCTCCGTACGCGACGGCAAGGCGGTCGATGGGCGGGTCCAGCCATCCATCTTGTCTTTTGCCACGCTTTTTGACGAGAATCGCGCGAATTCCGTGTCGAAAGGCAAGACGGATGGCCTGACGCCACCGGAGCCCGACGCCACACAAGCGCCACGACCACGCAGCCAAGCGGCGCCCATGCCGCCCGTAGGCTACCACGCACGGAAATCCACAGCTTGCGCATTGAAAGAGACGCCGCCGTCCCCAACGATGGACACATGGCACAAGAGTTCCGCGACCTCGTCCCAGCTGGCGCGGCCGCGACGGGGAGAAGGGCGGGACACCTTGGCAGGCGAGGCTCTGAAACCGACGGGCACGACGGCGGACGAGGCTCACGGAGGCCCTGACGACCTCCGCTACCTCAGGCTCCTCTCGCAGAACTTCCCCACCATGCGCTCGGCCTTCACCGAGATCATCAACCTCGAGGCCATCCTCAACCTGCCCAAGGGCACCGAGCACTTCATGAGCGACGTCCACGGCGAGGACGAAGCCTTCGAGCACATCCTCAACAACTGCTCCGGCGTCATCCGCGAGCAGGTGGACCGCATCTTCGCGACCGAGCTCGGGAGCGGCCAGCGCGCCGACCTCTGCACCCTTATCTACTATCCCAAGCAGAAGCTCGCCCGCGTGCGCGCGGCGGGCGCCAACACCGACGAGTGGTATGCGGCGACGCTCTTCCGCCTGGTGCGCCTTGCCCGCTACCTCTCAGGCTTCTACACCCGCTCCAAGGTGCGCAAGGCGATGCCCGTCGAGTACGCCTACATCATCGACGAGCTGCTGCACGCCTCCGGCCAGGGAGAGACGAGCCGCCACGAGTATCACGAGCAGATCATCTCGTCGATCGTGGGCACAGGTTCCACCGATGACTTCCTCGTGTCGTTGAGCTCGCTCATCAAGCGACTCGCCGTCGACCACCTGCACGTGGTAGGCGACCTCTTCGACCGGGGCGCGCACGCCGACAAGATCATCGAGCGCCTGATGGCCTACCATTCGCTCGACATCCAGTGGGGCAACCACGACATCTGCTGGATGGGCGCGGCGGCCGGCTCCGAGGCCTGCGTGGCCGCCGTCGTCCGCGCCAACGTGCGCTATCGCACCCTCGAGGTGCTCGAGAGCGCCTATGGCATCAGCCTGCGCCAGCTTGCCCTCTTCGCCGAGAAGACCTATGTGGACTATGACGTCATCTCCCCCATGGAGAAGGCCATCAGCGTGATCCTCTTCAAGCTCGAGGGCCAGCTCATCCAGAGGCACCCCGACTTCGGCATGCAGGACCGCCTGCTCCTGGACAAGATCGACGTGGTGGACGGCACGGTGGCCATCGGCGGACAGGAGCACGAGCTCAGGACCTGCGACTTCCCCACCATCAACACGGCCCACCCCTACGAGCTCGACCCCGAGGAGGCCAAGGTCGTGCGCGGCCTGGTCAAGTCCTTCCGCGCGAGCGACCGCCTGCGTCGCCACGTCGCCTTCCTCTACGAGCACGGCAGCCTCTACCTCGTGCGCAACGGCAACCTGCTCTTCCATGGCTGCCTACCGCTCGACGAGGACGGGCGCCCCAGCACCGTCACGGGCGAGGGCGTCAAGTACGCGGGCCGCGGGTACATGGACTTCTGCGACCGCATCGCGCGTCGCGCGTGGACGCGGGGGGACCAGCCCGCGCTGGACTGGATGTGGTACCTCTGGTGCGGCCGGCACTCCCCGCTCTCGGGCCGCGTCGTCAAGACCTTCGAGCGCACCTTCGTGGCCGACCGCGCGACGTGGGAGGAGCCGGAGGACCCCTACTACCGTCTGACCAACTCCCCTGAGGTCTGCGAGCGCGTGCTCGCGGAGTTCGGACTCACCGGGAGGCACTCGCACATCATCAACGGCCACACCCCCGTGAGGGCGCGCGCGGGCGAGAGCCCCTGCCGCGCCGGGGGGAGGCTCCTCGTGATAGACGGCGGCTTCTGCCATGCCTACCACAAGAAGACCGGCATCGCGGGCTACACGCTCATCTTCGGCGCGGGCGGCATGCGCATCAAGGCGCACGAGCCCTTCCAGGGCGTGGACGCGGCACTCGACCAGAACGCGGACATAGAGAGCGACGTCACCGTCATCGAGCAGGCCGACCGTCCCCTCAAAATCGCCGACACCGACACCGGGCGCAGCATTCGCGCGCAGATCCAGGACCTCTCTCGCCTCCTCGACGCCTACCGCTCCGGCCGCATGGGCGAGGGCAAGCGCCCCTAGGGCGAAGGCGAGAGGGCCCGCATCCCGGCACGAATGCGCCTCGCATGCGACCTGCTTCCGCGGCAGGGGGAAGGCGCCTCTCCCCCGCCCCACTTCCTGTGGAGCGGGAGTGAAGCGCCCCAACTTGGGTATCTAAAGCAGAACCGCCCCCTCGCGAGGGGACGGGGGAATCACGGCTCGAACACCAGCACGCGCCCAGAGGCACGGCAGAAGGAGAAATGCCAGATGGAGATGGACAACAGGAAGAAGCGACAGTCGATGATCCTCTACATGGTCATCGCCATCGCCCTGGCCATCGCTGTTCGGACGACGCTCTACCCCAGCATCGTGAGCAGCCAGGTGACCAGCGTCAGCTACAGCCAGTTCCTCGGGATGGTGGACTCGGACGAGGTGAGGCAGCTCCAGCTCGACACCTCGAACGGCAAGATCCGCTTCACCACCGGGGAGGGCGACAGCGAGAAGATATACGAGACCACGCAGTTCCCCGGCGACTCGACGCTGGTTGACAAGCTTCGACAGCACAACGTCGACATATCGGCAAACATCCCCGACCAGAGCTCCAGCGTGTGGCTCTACCTGCTGCTCTCGTATGGCCTCCCTCTGCTCTTCATCTTCGGCGGCGGCTGGCTGCTCAACCGCAGGCTCAAGAAGTCCATGGGCGAGGACGGACCCTCGATGAACTTCGGCGGCGGCTTTGGCCTGGGAGGCGCAGGGCTCGGACGCTCCGGCGCCAAGGAGGTCAAGGGGGAGGAGACCGGCATAACCTTCCAGGACGTCGCCGGCCAGGACGAGGCCAAGGAGTCCTTGGAGGAGATAGTGAGCTTCCTCGAGAGCCCCGAGAAGTACAACCAGATCGGCGCGCGCTGCCCCAGGGGCGCCCTGCTCGTGGGCCCTCCTGGCACCGGCAAGACCCTGCTCGCCAAGGCCGTCGCCGGCGAGGCCAAGGTGCCCTTCTTCTCCATCAGCGGCTCCGAGTTCGTCGAGATGTTCGTCGGCCGCGGCGCCGCCAAGGTACGTGACCTCTTCAAGCAGGCCAAGGAGAAGGCGCCCTGCATCATCTTCATCGACGAGATCGACACCGTGGGCAAGAGGCGTGACGCGGGCCTGAGCACCAACGACGAGCGCGAGCAGACCCTGAACCAGCTCCTGGCCGAGATGGACGGCTTCGACAACCACAAGGGCATCGTGGTGCTCGCCGCCACCAACCGTCCCGACTCCCTCGACCCGGCGCTCCTGCGCCCCGGCCGCTTCGACCGCCGCATCCCCGTCGAGCTCCCCGACCTCGCGGGCCGCGAGTCCATCCTCAAGCTCCACGCCAACGACGTGAAGATGGAGGGCGGCGTCGACTTCGGCGCCGTGGCGCGCCAGACCCCCGGCGCCTCGGGGGCCGACCTCGCCAACATGATCAACGAGGCGGCGCTGCGCGCGGTGCGCATGGGACGCAAGAAGGTCACCCAGACCGACATCGAGGAGTCCGTGGACACCGTCATCGCCGGCGAGAAGAAGAAGTCGACGGTCCTCTCGGAGCACGAGAAGGAGGTCGTCGCCTACCACGAGACCGGCCATGCCATCGTCGCCGCCGTGCAGGACGGCAAGGCCCCCGTCTCGAAGATCACCATCGTGCCCCGCACCTCGGGCGCCCTGGGCTTCACCATGCAGGCGGAGGAGGACGAGCACTACCTCACCACCCGCGAGGAGTACAAGCAGCGCATCGCCGTGCTCTGCGGCGGGCGCGCGGCGGAGGAGCTGATCTTCGGCCACATGACCTCAGGTGCCGCGAACGACATCGAGAAGGCCACCAAGATCGCCCGGGCGATGGTGACCCAGCTGGGTATGTCGGACAAGTTCGGCATGACCGCCCTGGGCGAGACGACCAACCGCTACCTGGGTGGCGGCTCCCAGCTCACCTGCTCGGAGGGCACCGCCCGCGAGGTGGACGAGGAGGTGCGCGCGCTCGTGGAGGAGGGCCACCAGACCGCCCTCAGGACCCTGCGCGAGAATCGCTTCAAGCTGCACGAGATTTCGCACTACCTGCAGAAGAAGGAGACCATCACCGGCGAGGAGTTCATGAACATCCTCAACCGCGACGACGGCTTCGCGCCCAAGTACCAGCAGGACTAGCGCAACGCTCCAATCCCAGGCCCCGCCCTCTCCGATCGGCAAGCGAAGAGCATCAAGCCTACGCTTTCCTATTCGGAGAGGGCGGGGCCCTTTCTGTCGGCACGCTCCTCCAGGTCCGGCGCGAGGGCGGCGTGCGGATGGAGGAGCGTGGGGAGGGGACGAGCCTAGCGCCTCGCGCAGAGCTCCCAGAAGGCGACGGCGCTGCTGGCAGCCACGTTGAGGGAGTCCACGCCCGCGGACATCGGGATGATGGCGCAGTCGTCGCAGGCGGCGAGCGCCTCGCGGCTGAGCCCCCAGCCCTCGCTGCCAAAGGCGAGCGCGAGGCGCGAGTGCTCCTTGAGCGACGTGTCGTCGAGCCGCAGGGCGCCCTCCACGAGCGCCATGCCCGTGACGTGGAAGCCCTCGGAGCGGAGCACGTCGAAGGCGTCTCCGGGCCAGTCGCCCTCGGCGACGGCCCAGGGAAGCTTGAACACCGTTCCCATGGACACCCTGATGGCGCGTCGGTTGAGCGGGTCGGCACAGCTGGGCGAGAGGAGCATCGCGTCGACCCCCAAGGCAGCCGCGGAGCGGAAGAGGGCGCCGACGTTGGTGATGTCGACCAGGCTCTCGAGCACGGCGACGCGACACGCCCCGCGGAGCGCCTCGGCGGCGGAGAGGGGCCGGGGCCTGCGGGCGACCGCGAGATATCCCCTCGACTTGCTGATGCCCGTCACGTCCTGGAGCAGCTCCCGGTCGCAGCAGTAGATGGGCAGTCCGGCTTCCTCGAGCTGCGGGACGCGCCCGAGCAGGGTGCCCAGGTGCCTCTCGTCCACGAGGACGGACTCGAGCTCCAGGCCCTCTCCCACGGCCAGCTCGATGACGTTGAGAGACTCGAGGACGCACCTTGCCTCCAACTCGTCGCGAAGGCTCCTGAGCTGGCGATCGGTGAGTCGTAGGTAGGGGTCGAGGCGCGGGTCGCCCTCCGTCGCCATGCGAAGAATTGCCATCGTTGCGCCCTCCATTGGAAGAATGCCCTAGCCGAAGGGTACTATTACTCCCTACCCATGCAGCAGGAAATGACGACGTACCAAGGGATGAGGCCATGAGCCTGCAAGAGGACCCCAAGACGACACCCTTCGTGCCCGACCCGGCGCTGAGTTCCCTCAGCCGCTCGAGGATCGGCTCGCACTTCTCCCCCGCCGACGGGCCGACGCGCCAGGACGAGACCCCCGGCAGGGGTGGCTCCGGCCGCGCCCCCAAGGTCGCGGCCGCCGTGGTGGCTGGTCTCGCCGCGGTCTACCTGGGCGGCGTCGCAGTCTGGTCCAACGTCTTCATGCCCAACACCTCGGTCAACGGCGTCGACGTCTCGCTCGAGACGCCGGCCTCCGTGGCCCGACAGCAGACCGTCGCCACCAGCAGCTACGCGCTCGCCGTGTCGGGCGAGGGACTCGACCTCAAGGTCTCGGCGTCGGACGTGGACCTCAGCTGCGACGTCGATGCCTTCGCCCGCGACGCGCTCGCGCAGACCAACGCCTGGGCCTGGCCCGTCGCCGCGATCAGGGGCAGCAAGGTGGACGTGCGGCCCCAGGCCTCCTTCGACGCGTCCAAGCTCGACGGGCTGGTGGGAAAGGCCGTGGACGCCGTTAACGCCCATGCCACCCAGCCCGTGAACGCCTCGGTCGGCTATGACCCGACGAGCTCCGGCTTCGTGGTGAGCCCCGAGAAGGCGGGAACGGCCCTCGACGCCGCGAGCGTGACCAAGGCCGTCGGCTCCGCGCTCAAGGAGGGCGCTACATCGCTCGCACTCGACGAGTCGGCGCTCGTGCAGCCCAGCATCCTCTCGGGCGACGGGCGGCTCGCAGAGGCCGCCAAGACTGCCAACTCCTACCTCGCCGCGACCCAGACCCTCACGGTCGACGGCAATGCCGTCGCAACGGTCGACACCGGCAGGATCGCCGAGTGGGTCCACGTCCAGGATGACCTCTCCGTCACCCTGGACGATGAGGCCATCAAGGCCTGGACCACGGGCGAGCTCTCGCGCCAGCTCGACACGGTGGGCACCACGCGCACGTACACGCGTCCCGACGGGGTCACCATCAAGGTGAGTGGCGGACGCTACGGCTGGAACCTCAACGGCACCGAGCTCGCGGAAACCCTCGCACAGAACGTGAGGGCCGGCAGCGCCACCTCCGTCGAGCTCCCCTGGTCGAGCACCGCCGCGCAGTACGGGAAGCGTGGCGCCGCCGACTGGGGGGACCGCTACATCGACGTCGACCTCACGAACCAGCACGCCCGCATGTACGACGGCGGCAGCCTCGTCTGGGAGTCGGACTTCGTCTCCGGCAACACGAGCCAGGACCACGGCACCCCGGAGGGCGTCTATTCTGTCAACTCCCACATGGGTACCAACCAGACCCTCAAGGGCATCGACGAGGACCACGACGGGGAGCCGGACTACGTCAGCCACGTGAGCTACTGGGTGCCCTTCATCGACAACCTCTACGCCTTCCACGACGCGAGCTGGCGCTCGCGGTTCGGCGGGAGCATCTACCAGACCGACGGCAGCCACGGCTGCATCAACCTCCCCAGCGCGAAGGCAGAGGAGTTGTACGACCTGGCCAAGGTCGGAGACGTCGTGGTGGTGCATTACTAGTCGCCTGGCGAGAGGGGCGCTAGTACCTCTCGCACAGCTAACCTAGACGAGCAAAAGGCCGCACCCCGGAACCCAACGGTCCGAAGCGCGGCCCTCCTTGACCGGGTTGTCTGCGGCGAATGGCGCTAGAACTTCTGACCGCCCTTGCCACCGTACATCTTCTGGAGCGCCGAGAGGTCCATGCCTCCCACGCCGCCGCCCATGCCCATGTTACGCATCATCCCGCGCATCTGGCGCATGGACTTCTTGGAGCCCATGCCGGCAGCCCCCGTCATCTGCCGCATCTTGCCCATCATCTTGTTCATCTCGCCCCATTGCTTGAGGACCTGGTTGACCTCCTGGACGCTGCGGCCCGACCCTGCGGCGATGCGCTTGCGGCGCTGGCCGTTGATCTTCTTGGGCTTGAGGCGCTCCTCCTTGCTCATGGAACGGATGATCGACTCGATGCGCACGATCTGCTCGTCGCCCATCTGGCCGCCCGCCTGCTGCAGCATGCGCTCTCCTCCGGGCAGCATGCCGATCATCTTCTTGAGACCGCCCATCTTGCGGATCTGCTGCAGCTGCGAGAGGTAGTCGTCCATGGTGAAGCCCTCGCGGAGCATGCGCTCGGCGTCCTCGACCTGCTGCTGGTCGGCGACCTGCTGGGCCTGCTCGATGATGCCCACGACGTCGCCCATGCCCAGGATGCGCTTGGCCATGCGGTCGGGGTGGAAGACCTCGAGGGAGTCGGGCTTC
This sequence comes from uncultured Olsenella sp., assembly GCF_959602185.1. NCBI lineage: Bacteria > Bacillati > Actinomycetota > Coriobacteriia > Coriobacteriales > Atopobiaceae > Olsenella > uncultured Olsenella sp. Next base: position 91,860 of record NZ_CAUGRZ010000001.1, on the reverse strand, counting down.
TCCCCCATCGAGACGAACTTGATGGGCTTGCCGGTGACCTCGCGGACCGAGAGCGCGCCGCCGCCACGGGCGTCGCCGTCGAGCTTGGACATGATCACGCCGTCGAAGTCGACGCGCTCGGCGAAGGTCGAGACGACGTTGACCACGTCCTGGCCGGCCATGGCGTCGACCACCATGAGGATCTGGTCGGGCTTGACGGCCGCCTTGATGTCGACGGCCTCCTGCATCATCTCCTCGTCGATCTGCAGGCGGCCGGCCGTGTCCACGATCACGATGTCGTTGAGGTGGTCGACGGCCTGCCGGATGGCTCCCGAGGCCACCTGGACGGCATCCTTGCCGTCGCCGCGCCAGACGCCAACGCCGATCTCTCCCGCCAGGGTCGCCAGCTGGTCGGCGGCGGCCGGCCGGTGGGTGTCGCAGGCAGCGAGCAGGGGGCTGTGACCCTGCCTCTTGAGCAGGTAGGCGAGCTTCGCCGCGGCCGTTGTCTTGCCCGAGCCCTGCAGGCCCACGAGCATGATCACGTTGGGCATGCGGTTCTGCGCCAGGACGAGCTTGGACTCGGTCGAGCCCAGGAGCTGCGTGAGCTGGTCGAGGACGATGCGCACCACGTTCTGCGAGGGCGTGAGGGACTCCATGACCTCGGAGGTCAGACACTTCTCCTTGCACGCCGCCACAAAGCCCTTGACGACGCGGTAGTTGACGTCCGCCTCGAGCAGGGCCATGCGGATCTCTCGCATGGCGACGTTGATGTCGTCCTCCGTGAGGCGGCCCTTGCCGCGCAGCTTGTCGAAGGTTCCCTGGAGGCGGTCGGAAAGGCTGTTGAACATCGTCTACTCCCCCTCTCCCTCGCCCACGAGCGCGCGCGAGAACTCGAGCGCGTCGAAGCTCTGGAGGTCGTCGATTCCCTCGCCCACGCCTATGCGCAGGATGGGAAGGGCAAGGTCATGCGATATGGCGACGGCGATGCCGCCCTTGGCGGTGCCGTCGAGCTTGGTCACCACGAGGCCGTCGAGCTCGAGGGCCTCGTTGAACTCCTTGGCCTGGGCGAGGCCGTTCTGCCCGGTGGTGGCGTCTATGACGAGCACGACCGAGACGGGCATGCCCGCGCGCCTGCGCGTCACCTTGACCACCTTCTGGAGCTCGCGCATGAGCTCGGGGGAGGTGTGCAGGCGGCCTGCGGTGTCGATGAGCACGAGGTCGCAGCCCTCGCGCTCGGCCCTCTCGATCACGTCATAGCAGACGCTCGCCGGGTCGGCGCCGCGCTCCCGCGTGACGACCTCGACCCCCGCGCGCTCGCCCCAGACCTGGAGCTGCTCGATCGCGGCGGCACGGAAGGTGTCGGCGCCTCCCACGAGGCAGGAGCGCCCCTCCGAGCGGGCGACGCCGGCGAGCTTGCCCACCGTGGTGGTCTTCCCCGCCCCGTTGATGCCCACGAAGAGGACGCAGGACGGGAGGTCCCGGAAGGGGTCGCGCTCGGCATGCGCGAACTCCCCCGCTATGCGCTGGGCGAGGGCCTCCTTCAGCTGTCGGGAGGTCCTGAGGCCCTCGCGCGCGGCCTGTTCGCGCAGGTCGTCGGTGACCTGCATGGCCACCTCCGCCCCCATGTCGCCCATCACGAGGCGATCCTCGAGCTCCTCCCAGAACTCCTCGTCCACCTCGCCGCCCATGTAGAAGATCTCGGATATCGCCTCGCGCGAGCGGGTGAGACCCTCGCGCAGCCTGTCGCGAAGACCCATCAGGCCTCCACCACCTTTCCGCTGGCACGGTCGAGGCGCTGGCTCACCACGTGGCTCACGCCGTCGGCCTGCATTGACACGCCGTAGAGGACGTCCGCCTGCTCCATCGTCCTGCGCTGGTGCGAGATGACGATGAGCTGGGTGGAGTCCTTGAGCCGCTCGATGGCGTCGAGCAACTTGGAGAGGTTGGAGTCGTCGAGGGCGGCCTCAACCTCGTCGAACACGTAGAAGGGCACCGTCCTGGTCTTGTAGACGGCAAAGAGGAGGGCGAGCGCGGTGAGGGACTTCTCGCCGCCGCTCATGAGCGTCATCTTCTGGATGCGCTTGCCGCGCGGCTGGGCCACGATCTCTATGCCCGTCTCGTCCAGGTGGTCGGGGTCGCACATCTCGAGGTGGGCGTGGCCGCCCGGGAAGAGCAGGGAGAAGATCTCGGAGAAGTTCGCGTTCACCTGGTCGAAGACCACCAGGAACTGGCGGCGCATCTTGCGCTCGATCGCCGCGGTGATCTTCTGCAGGGACTTGCGGGCGCTCTCGAGGTCCTCGACCTGCTCGCCGATGTAGTCCGCGCGCTCCTTGAGCCTCTCGTACTCGTCCATGGCGACCTCGTTGACGGGGCCGATGTGGGCGAGGTCACCCTTGAGCCGGGCGACGTCGCGCTCCATCTGGGCGCGGTCGTCGGGCTCGGGGAGCCGGAGGGCGTCGTCGAGGCCCCAGCCGCTGCCCTCTATGGACTGGATGGCGTTCTGGACCTGCACCTCGATCTTGCCTGACTCGACCTTCACCTCGCCCGAGGACTCCCGTGCGGCGTCGAGCTCGCGACTCGCCTGTGCCACCGCCTCGCGTGCGTCCGAGATGGTCTTCTTGAGGGAGTCGGAATCCGCCTCGGCGAGCGACGCGCGGTCCTTGAGGCGAGCCGCCCAGGCGAGTGCCCGCTCGCGGACGGCCTCGTAGCGCCCGTGCAGGGGCTCCACCCTCAGCTGGAGGACGTCAAGTGCGCGGGCGCTGCGCTCCATGGTCCCCCGCCTCCGGTCGAGGTCGGCGAGCTGGCGCGAGAGCTCCTCCTCGCGCACGGCGAGGTGGTTGCGCCGCTCGGAGACGGTCGCCAGCTTGAGGCGGGCGTCAGACAGCCTGCCATCGGCGTCGGACTCCTCGCGCGAGGCGCGCTGCCGCTGGGCGGAGACCTCCTCGAGCTCCTCGCCGAGGCTGGCGGCCCGGGCCGTCGCCTCGTCGGCCGCGGCCCTGTGGCGCTCGACCTCCTCGCGGGCCCGGCTCGCCCTCTGGGCGGCGGCCTCGCGGCCCTTGGTCACCTGCGCGCGCTCGGACTCGGCCTGTCGCAGCTGCGCCTCCAGGCGTCCGAGCTCGCCCGTGACGGACGAGAGCTCACCCGCGAGGCGCGCGACCTCGCCCTTTGCCCTGGCGCTCGCCTCGCGTGCCTCCTGGAGCCGCAGCTCGCTGTCCTGGGCGGCCTGGCTGGCCTCCCCCAGCGCCCCCTCGAGCCGGGGCAGGTCGCCCCGGAGCTGCCTGATGCGGCGCTTGCGCTCGAGGGCGCCCTGCTCGGCCGTGGAGGCGTTGCCCACTACCACGCGTCCGTCGGGAAGCGCCATCGCCCCCTCCGCCGTCACATAGCAGGCCTCGGGATGGCTGGCATGCGCCTCGATGGCGGACGCGACGTCGTCCACGAGCCGCACGTCTCCCAGGAGCCCCGCCACGAGCGCCTCCGCGCCGGCCAGGGGCACGAGCTCGGCGAGGAGCGAGCGGCCGGGAAGGCCGTCGCCGGGGAGCTCCCGCCCGCGACCCTCGAGCGAGAGCAGGGACGCCCGCCCCTTCGCCTTGCTGGAGGCGGCCTCGCGGGCGAGGGCGACGAGCTCCTCCCCCGTGCTCACGACGAGGCCTCCCAGGTCGTCCCCCAGAAGGGACTCGACGAGGCCCTCGAGCTCGGAGGGGGCCTCGACCAGGTCTGCCACGCGGTACCTGATGGTGGAAGACAGCCTTCCGGCCGAGAGGGAGCCGACGAGGGCGCTCGAGTTCTGCGCCTGGCGGTCCACGGACTCGAGGGCGGAGAGGCGGGCGCGCGCGTCCGAGAGCGCGTGGCGGGCGTCGTTCTCCGCCTTGCGGGCGTCGCGTTGCTCGTCCTTGCAGCCATTGATGCGCGTTGCGAGCGCGGCGTCCTCCTCGCGGGCGGAGGCGAGCGCGCCCTCGAGCTCCTCCCTGCGGCCCCTGCGCTCGGAGAGGGACTCTGTGGCGGTGGCGACCCCATCCTCGATCTGGGCGAGGCGGCTCTCGAACATCTGGTCCTCCACCTGCGCGTTCGAGATCTGGTCGCTCAGCTTCGCGTAGGCGAGCGTCTCCTGGTCCGCCTCGCGCTGGGCGGCCCTCTGGTCCGCGGTCAGCTGGGCCTGCCTGGACCCGAGGGAGCGACGGAGCTCCTTCGCCTCCTTTGCTGCGGGGCCGAGCTCCGCCACCTTGCCGCGCAGGTCGTCCGCGAGGGCGCGGGCCTCGAGGAGCTCCCCCGTGACGCGCTCCAGCTCGGCCGCCGCATCAACGCGCTGGCGCTCCAGGGCGGAGAGGCCACGGCGCGTCTCGGAGAGGCGCGAGACCATGTTGCGGCCCTTCTCCTCCAAGAGGCGCATGTCAGAGTCCATACGGCCCAGGAGGTCCTGCATGCGCCGGCGCTGCTCGCCCAGGTCCCCCACGAAGATGCCCTTCTGCTCCAGGAGGGACTGGTATCGCTCGAGCTCCGCGTTCCTCTCGTCCAGGCGGTACTGAGCAAGCTCGACCGCGGCGTCGGCCTCGCGCCCGCGGTCGGCGAGGGCCTGGTAGCGCTGCTGGAGCTGGCGGAGGTCGTCCACGGCGAGCGTGGTCGTGAGGGTGGAGAGCTCGCCCGTGATGCTGCGGTGCCTCTGCGCCTTGTCGACCTGTCGCTCGAGGGGCTTGAGCTGGCGGCCGATCTCGCGCTGTATGTCCTTGGCACGGGTCAGGTTGTCCTGCATCGCCTGGAGCTTGCGCTCCGAGCGGTCCTTGCGGCGGCGATGCTTGCTGATGCCCGCCGCCTCCTCGACCAGCTCGCGCCGCTCCTCGGGCCGGCTCGCCAGGATCGAGTCGAGCTTGCCCTGGCTGATGATGGAGTGGGTGTCCTTGCCCAGGCCGGAGTCGTGCAGGATGTCCGTGATGTCGCGCAGGCGCGAGGGCGCGCCGTTGATGAGGTACTCGGACTCGCCCGAGCGGTACATGCGGCGCGTGACGGCGACCTCGGAGAAGTCGATCGGAAGGGTGTGGTCCACGTTGTCGAGGACGAGCGTCACCTCGGCAAGGCCCACCGCGGCCCTGCCCGAGGAGCCCGAGAAGATGACGTCCTCCATGGCCTGGCCGCGGAGCATCTTGGCGCTCTGCTCGCCCAGGACCCAGAGGATGGCGTCGGAGATGTTTGACTTGCCGCTGCCGTTGGGGCCCACCACGACGGTGAGGCCGGGGTCGAAGACCATGTTGGTGCGGTCCGCGAAGGACTTGAACCCCTTGAGCGTGAGCGACTTCAGATACACGTCGAAAGAATCCCTTCCAGGCGCAGGGCCGCTAGTTCTTCTCGCCGCCCGAGGCGGGCAGCTGCCCCATGCGCTGGAGGGCATCCAGCGCCGCGGCCGACTCGGACTCCTTCTTGGAGCTTCCCTCTCCCCTGCCCATGCGCACGCCGTCCACGAGGACGACCGAGGTGAAGGTGGGGCTGTGCGCGGGACCGCGCTCTCCGGCGAGCTTGTACTCGGGGGCGCAGCGGAGGTCGCGCTGGGTCACCTCCTGGAGCCTCGACTTGGGCGAGAGGGGCCTCTCCGCAAGCTCCGGCGACATGTGCGGAGCCAGCGTGCGGGAGACGAACTCGTGCGTCGCGTCGTAGCCGGCGTCGAGGTAGAGGGCCCCGACTATGGACTCGTAGACGTTCTCGAGGGCGGAGTGCAGCCCCCGGGCGCCGGTCCCGCGCTCGGACTCGCCGAAGACGATGACCTCCCCTATGCCGAGCTCGTCGGCGACGGCGCTCAGCATCTTGCCCGACACGAGCGAGATCTTGAGGCGCGTGAGCTCACCCTCGTCCATACGGGGGAAGCGCTCGAAGAGGTCGGTGGCGACGATGGCGCCGAGTATGGAGTCACCCAGGAACTCGAGCCGCTCGTACGAGGCCGACACGGGCTTGTTCTCCACCGCGGAGGGATGCGTGATCGCCGAGGTGGCGAGGTTCTGGTCAGCGAAGTGGTGGCCCACTATCTCCTCGAGGCGGGCCACCTGCTTGTGGGACTTCAAGTGAGCGTGCCTCCCTAGGCGCCCAGGGCGCTGGCGATGGCGTCGACGGCGTCGCCCAGGGTCTGGATCTTCTGCAGGGAGTCGTCGTCGAGGGTGGAGCCGAACTCGTCCTCGAAGGCGGTGACGAGCTCGAGCAGGTCGAAGGAATCCGCCCCCAGGCTCTTGAACTCGGTTGACTCGTCCAGGCCCGCGGCGTCCGCCTCGAGCTCGTCCGCCGCGAGGGAGACGACCTTCGCCAGTATGTCGGAACGCTCCATGGATCCTCCTCGACCAAGGTGGCGCCATCGCCACCGGCTGCATCTCCGTCGATTGTACCCTGCTACTGGCCCTGCTGGACCAGGCGGGCGACATTGTCCACAAGCCCTGCCCGCACGGCCCGCGCGCAGGCCAGGGTGCCGTTCATCACGGCGTCGGCGGAGGTGGCGCCGTGGCCGATGAGCACCGGCGCCTTGACCCCCAGCAGGACCGCGCCGCCCTTCTCGTCTCCCGAGAGGCTCGCCGCCACGGCCTTCAGCGCGGGCTTGAGCAGGAGCGCCCCGAGCTTGGAGCGGCCCGAGCTCGCCACCGAGCGCTTGACCTCCGAGAGTATGAACTTGGCGGTGCCCTCGAGGCTCTTGAGTGCCACGTTGCCGGTGAAGCCGTCGGTGACGATCACGTCGTAGCGGCCGGCGAGCACGTCGGTGCCCTCGCAGTTGCCACGGAACCAGTCCGGGCCGGCCTCGGCGAGGGCCTTGTGCGCCGCCAGGACCGCCTCGGACCCCTTGGTGTCCTCGGAGCCGTTGGAGAGGAGCGCGACCGTGGGCTCCGCCACGCCCAGCGCGACGCGCGCGTAGGCGCGCCCCATCTGGGCGAACTGCACCAGCATGTCGGGGCGCGCGTCGGCGTTGGCGCCCATGTCAGTGAGGACGGTCTCGCGTCCCGTCATGCCTGGAAGCGAGCTGGCGATGGACGGCCGCTTGATGCCCTTGACGCGTCCGATGTGGAGCGTCGCCGCGGCGAAGATGGCGCCGGTGGACCCGGCGGAGAAGAAGCCGTCCGCCTCCCCTGCCCTCACGCTGGCGCAGCCCCGCACGATGCTCGAGTCCCTCTTGGCGCGCACCGCGTCCGCGGGATGCTCGTCCATGCCTATGACCTCGGTCGAGACGAGCGCGCGCACCCGCTCGTGGGACGCAGCGAAGGGAACCACCACGTCCTCGTCGCCCACGACGAGGACGCTCAGGTCCCCGTCGGCCTCAAGCGCCTTCCCTATGCCCTCGAGGACGACCCTGGGCTCCTCGTCTCCCCCCATGGCGTCAACGCAGATGGTGGTCATGTCCTGCCTCCCCCGTGCCGCTGCGCGGCGTGTACGTCTAAAGAGGGAGGCCGACCCCGGTTGGGGCCGGCCTCCCCAGGCCTCGTCTGTCAGGAGGGCTACTCGGTGACGACGACCTCGCGGTCCTTATAGTAGCCACAGTTGGGGCACACGTGATGCGGAAGCTTAGGAGCGCCGCACTGGGGGCAAACGGAGCGTGCCGGAGCGGCGAGCTTGCTGTTGGCCGAACGACGAGTGTGCGTGGCGCCACGACCCTTTTTCTGCTTGGGAACTGCCATCTTGAACCTCTCTTAGACTCACATCATGCCCGCGCGGTTGCCCGGAGCGGTCTGACCTGCAAACACACAAGGACAAATATAGCACCAGACGCCCCCTTGTGAAGGAGAGCGCACCATTTCCACGGCAAATTGCCTCTAGACGCCACGGTGCGTCCGACATGGTAGCAAAAGCCGGAGTGCATTGGGGATGACCGCGCCCCACCCAACACCCATCAGGGGGGACGACAGGCTATGCCCTGAGCGTCGCCCTCAGCCGGCTGGGACGCAGAAGGAGGTCAAGCGCCTCGCAGGGCCCGGGCACCAGCACGTCCGCATGCCCGAGCAGGGCGACGCACGTGCCCTCCTCCCCCACCACGGCGATTCGGAGCGCGGCTAGGTCGAACATCCCGATGTCGTTGTAGCCGTTGCCAACGCAGCAGACCCCGCCGCCGAGGGAGCGTACGATCTCCTCCTTGCTGAGGCCGGCGGAATCCGAGGGGAAGGTCAGGAGTCTGAGCGGCAGGCCCTCGCAGGCAGCGGCGGCGCTCCCGTAGGTGTCGGCCGTCAGCACGATGACGTCGACGAGGTCGCTGAGGAGCGCGATGCGCTCGGCCACGCCCTCGACGAGCACGCCGTCTGCGGCGATGGTGCCGTTGAAGTCGAGAGCCAGGCGATCAATCCTGAGCTCTTCCCTTCCCGGAATGTCAATGCAGATCACGTCCGTCCTCCTAGGCTCGTTCGCTGCTCAGGAAATCCGCCGCAGCACCCGTGGCTGGGCGCCGGAACACGCGGCCCGCCTCGCCGGCGTCTGCGACCCTTCCCCCGCAGATGACCACGACGCGCTGGGCAAGCCTGCGCGCCTGGGCGAGGTTGTGCGTGACCAAGACGATGGCATAGCGCTCCGCCAAACTGGAGATGGCCATCTCCACCTGCTCGGTCGCATGGGGGTCGAGGGCGGAGCAGGGCTCGTCCAGGAGGAGCACCCTGGGCTCCGCCGTCAACGCCCGTGCGATGCAGAGCCTCTGCTGCTGCCCGCCCGAGAGGGAGAGGGCGCTGCGCCCGAGGTCGTCGGAGACCTCGTCCCAGAGCCCCACCAGGCGAAGCTTCTCCTCGCAGATGCGCGCGAGCCGGGCCTTGTCCCCCACGCCGTGGTAGCGCGGGACGTAGCAGAGGTTTCGCCAGATCGAGAAGGGAAAGGGCGTCGGCGCCTGGAAGACGAGCCCCACCTGGCGTCGGAGCTCCTCGGTGGGGAGCGTCGTGACGTCCCTCCCGTCCAGGAGCACCTTCCCCTCGACGCGCGCCTCGGGCGACTCCTGGAGGAGCAGGCCGTCAAGGGTGTGGAGCAGGGTCGTCTTGCCGCCGCCCGACGGACCGACCACGGCGGTGACGCTGCGGTCGAGAAACTCGAGCGAGACGTCCTCGAGCGCGCGGCGGCTGCCATAGGCCACCGAGAGGCCCCGGGTGACTAGGACGACTTCCATCTTCTGACGCTCCTTCTCGCGTAGGCGGTGACGGCGACGTTCCCCACGAGTATGATCGCCATCATGACCAAGGCAGTCCCATATGCCAGGCCCAGGGACGTGGTTCCCTGTGCGACCAGCAGGTAGAGGTGCATCGGCAGGGCCATCGCGGGGTCCATGACCGAGTGCGGGAGCCGGGCGAAGGCCACGGCGCCGGTGAACATGAGCGGTGCCGTGGCGCCCATGGCGTAGCAGGCCCCGAGCACGAGCGCGCCCACCACCTGGCCGCGCACCGCGGGCAGCACCACCCTCCTGATCGTGTAGGGCAGCGAGCACCCGAGCGCGAGCGACGAGGATACGAGCGGGGCGGGAAGCTCCCGCAGGGCCTTCTCCACCCTGACCTCCACGAAGGGGAGGATCATGATGGCGAGGGCGACCCCAGAGGAGAGGATGCAGCGACCCCAGTCGAGGTCGCGGACGAACAGGCTGTACGCGAAGAGCCCGAGCACGATCGAGGGAATCCCAGAGGCGACCCCCAGGACGGCCCGAGTCACACGGGCGAGCCGGACGGGGCACAGATAGGTGACGAAGAGGGCGACGGCGACGGCGAACGTGCCCCCCAGAACGACCGCGACCCCGGTGAACCAGAGGCTTCCCACGATCGCGGGGAGGATTCCCCCCTCCTCCCCCAGCACCGCCCCGGACGGGGCCGTCGTGAGGAACTCCCAGCTGACGTGCGGAAGCCCCTCGAACAGCACGAAGCCAAAGAGGAAGGCGACGAGCGACAGCACGAGCAGCAGGGAGCAGAGCGCCCAGGCGTGCACGAGGCGCCCCATGAGGTGACGACGGCGTGCCATCAGCCCCTCCACCTTCGGCGCAGGAGCCACACGAGGGCGTCGACCACGAGGAGGAGGCCGAGCAGGACAAGGCCCGCCGCATACAGCGCGTGATAGTGGGTGCTCCCCGGGACGGCCGTCCCCATCTCGAGCGCGACGAGGGACGCGATCGTCTCCCCCCTGCCAAGGAGGGTGGGCGCCACGTTGGCGTTGCCGATCACCATCATGACGGCCATGGTCTCCCCCATGGCCCTTCCCAGGGCGAGCGTGAGCGAGGCGAGAAGCCCCCTCCACGACGCCGGAAGCGCGACCGTCGCCGCAAAGTGCCACACGGACACGCCGAGCGCGTCGGAGGCGGCCCGGGAGCCCTCGCTGACCGCGAGCACGGACTCGCAGAGAGAGGGGATCACGTAGGGAAGGAGCATCACTGCCAGCACCACTGACGCGGCGAGCACGCAAGGCCCACCGCTCACGCCAAGCCCGATGAGCGCCTTGACCAGGGTGACGAGCCACACGAAGCCATAGACGACGGAAGGCACCCCCGCCAGGAGCTCGATGAGGGGCATGATGGCCACGCGGACGCGCTCCGTCACACCTAACGCCAGGCAGAGCGCGGCACCCATCCCGACCACTGCCGCCATGGCGACGGCGAGGAGCGAGACCAGCGCCGTCGAGGCGACGAAGTTGGCGATGCCGAAGGACTGGCTGCCCGTGTAGTCGACAGGCATCCAGACCGTGCCCCGCAGGAAGGGGATGACCCCGACCTCGCCCAGCGCCGGCAGGCCCTCCCTGACGAGGAAGAGGACGACGAAGCCGAGGAGCAGCAGGCTCGCAAGGCTCAGCACGCGCAGGAAGAGGACCAGCATCGCGTCCAGAAGGCGGCTCGGGCGGGCGTGGCCACCCGCTTGGGGGCGCCATCCCGAAAGGATGGCGCCCGGTGTCGTCCGGGATACCAAGCCGAGCCTATGCCTTCGGAGTGAAGGCGGGGATGTAGCCGTTCTTCACGACTGCGTCATACCCCTTCTGGGAGAAGATGTAGTCAACGAACGCCTGCTCGGAGGCGGTGAGCTCGCTTCCCGTCACGATCTGCACGGGACGCTGGACCTTGTAGGAGCCGTCGAGTATGTTGGCCTCGTTCGCCTCCACGCCGTCGACCTTGAGCGCGACCTCCACCTGTCCGCCTGCGTCGGCCTTGTTGTAGGCCCCGAAGCCGACATAGCCGATGCCCCAGGGGTCATTTGCGACGTTCGTCGCGAGCTCGGTCATCGAGGCGGACTGGACGGCAGAGGAGGATATCTGGGTGTCGCCCATGATCGACTTCTGGAAGACCTCGTAGGCACCGCCCGAGAGGTCGCGGATGTAGACGTTGATCGCCTGCTTGGGAAGCGTCGGGTCGACCTGGTCCCAGCTGGAGAGCTCTCCGGAGAAGATCTTTGCGATGGTCTAGCTGTCCAGGCTGTCAACCTTCGAGACGAGGGGATTCTGCGCGTTCACGGAGACGGTGAGCGCGTCGCGTGCGATGACGAACGCCTGGTAGCCGGATCCGATCTTCTCCTTCTCCGAGTCCTTGACCTCGCGGGCGACCATGCCGAAGTCCGCCGTGTGGTCGACGACCGCGCCGACGCCCACGCCCGAACCGCCAGGCGCGACGTAGATGGAGACGTTCTGGTCGGGGAAGTCGGGGCTCACCTTGTCCCAGCTGGGATACTCGTCGGTGAAGGAGGAGGCGAGCGAGGACATGATGGGATAGAGCGAGGTGGAACCGCAGAACATGATCGAGGACTTGAAGTCCTCGCCCTGGCTGCCCGCCTGCGAGGACCCTGCGGGGGCAGTGCTGCCCGCCGGCTGCGAGCAGCCCGCGAGGCCGCCTGCGACCAGGGCGCCGGCGAGCGCGCAGGCCACGAGTTTCTTGAGCACTTGCATGTGAAACCTCCAAAAAACGTACGACGAACGGGGCGTTTCCCGGCTCGACCCCAGAAGGACGACGTTTCCGGAGCGGCACATAAGAGAATCCGGCCACCCGAGCAGTCGGGCAACCGGATGGACCGGGCTCATGTACAGGCCAACCCTCCGCGACGGGCCTTGGGGAGGGAATTCTACGAAAGGTCGAGACCCTTGAGCACGGAGAAGGGATTCGACTCCATGCGAGAGGCCTCCAGCTGGGCGGCATGACCGCAGTCCTCGTGGTTGAGGTTCGCCCCGCAGACAGGGCAGAGCCCCGCGCAGTCCTCGCGGCAGAGGACGACGTAGGGGGTCTCCATGAGCAGGGCGGAGTTGATCGCCTCGCCCAGGTCGATGCTGTGGTCGGGCAGGACGAGCGAGTAGTCGACCTCGTCTTCGTCATCGCCCTCGGGGAGGGTGCCGGGGTCCTTGAAGAGGTAGTACTCGTCCACCTCGCCGTCCACGTCGAACTCGGCGGGGTCGAGGCAGCGGTCGCAGGTGCCCACCACGTGCGCGTGCACCATGCCCGTGGCGAGGATTCCCTCGCCCACGTTGGTGAGGACGAGGTCGTAGTCCATGCCCTCGGGGAGCGAGAACTCGTGCTCGCCCAGGCTGTAGCCCTCCTGGTCGACGTGGCCCGAGAGGGGAAGAGTGTCCCCCGCCTCGGCCAGGCGCTCGTCCAGGATCTGCTTGATCTCTGCCATGGCGCTACCAGGCGACGTCGTTGGTCTGGTTGCGCGGGCCGGAGTTCTCGTCCAGCGTCTGGCGGACGCGCGTGACGGAGTTGGTGAGGGACTTGAGGTTGTCCTCGAGGTGGGCCAGGACGGTGTCGGCGTACTCCTCCGCGTTGTAGCGGGTGTCGCGCTCGTACTGGGCCGCCTTGTCGCGGATGTCGTCGGCCTGCTGCTGGGCGAGGCGCACGACCTCCTGGTCGCCCGCGAGGATCATCGCCTGCTGCTGGGCGTCGGCGATGATGGAGTCGGCCTGCAGCTGGGCGCGCTCCAGGGTCTCCGCCTCCTCCTTGACGATGCGGCGGGCGTCAGAGAACTCCTGCGGGAAGACGCGGCGGATCTCGTCCAGTATCTCGTAGACCTCGTTGGCGTCGACGATCTTCTTGTTGGCGCCCGCGGCGAAGGGCGTCTTGCCCTCGCTCACAATCTGCTCGAGTTCGCCGACCAGGCTCTCGATCTCCTCACCCGGCTGCATACGGGCTCCTTTCGTCATGCTGGCGACCTGACGTGCGCCCCTCGGTTTGGATTCAGGCCGCATCGCTCACATGTTAGCAGATTGGATGAGCTGCCCGTTTGCCGGAAGGCCATTTGCGGGCAGCGTGAAGGCATGGGCGGACGACATGCGGTGGCCGCGCGCCTCTCGCCTAGGTCCTGTAGTGGAGCCTCAGGCGCTCCGCCACCCCCGGGGGCACGAGGAAGCTCACGTCCGAGCCCAGGGAGGCAAGTTCGCGCACGATGGAGGAGGAGACGTAGCCGTACTGAGGGTTGGACATGACGAAGACCGACTCGACGTCGGGCGCCATGTGGCTGTTGAGGTCGGCCTGCTGGAGCTCGTACTCGAAGTCAGTCATGGCCCTGAGGCCCTTGACCACGCCGCCGGCACCGACCTCTCGGCAGAAGGACATGAGGAGCCCCGAGAAGGGCCTGACCTCCACGCCGTGTATGCCCACCTCGCGCAGGGACGAGCGCAGCATGTCCACGCGCTCGTCGAGCGAGAACGCAGGACCCGTGCCGCGCTTGTTGACAGAGGCGGCTACGGCGACCGTCACCTGGGGGAAGAGCCTGCACGTGCGCTGGATCACGTCAAGGTGCCCGTAGGTCACCGGGTCGAAGGTGCCGGGCACCACCACGTGCTGGATCCTGTCGTCTGCCATCCTAGGCCTCCTGCGTCTGGAAGAGGGTCACCGTGGTGATTCCGTGGGACTTGCTGCGAACCAGGCGAGCGCCCGGGAGCGCAAGCTCGTCGGCGTCCGTCGAGCGCTCGTAGAGCACGAGGCAGCCCGGGACAAGCAGGCCCCCGGAGCCCAAATCGACCACCATGTCCGAGACCGTGGAGGCGGGCAGGGCATAGGGTGGGTCAAGCACCACGATGGAGAAGGGCGAGCCCCAGATGCCGCCGCGACGGGCCAGCTTGAGCGCGTCGCCGCAGACCACGCGCGCGACAGAGTCCGCGCGGTCGCCTGCGAGCGACTGGACGTTGCGACGCACGCGCGCGGCGCTGGGCCGGTCACGTTCCACGAAGCAGCAGGACTGCGCCCCGCGCGAGAGGAGCTCGAGCCCGATGGCCCCCGACCCCGCGAAGGCGTCGAGCACCCTCTGGCCCGCGAGCTCCAGCCCGCAGGCCGACATCAGCATCGACGCCATGGACTCCCGGGTCCGGTCGGTCGTCGGTCGCGTCACGTCCCGGCCGTCAGGAGCCTCGATGGAGCGGCCCCTCCAGTCCCCTCCCACTATGCGAATGCGGCTCATGCCCGCTCCATCTCCTCGAAGTAGCTTGGGAATCGGTCCCTCACCTCGAGGGCGAGGGGCCTGTCGTCGTCGCCCGAGAGCGAGGGGTCCGCATCCAGGAGGGCGAGGGCGTCCTCGTGGGCCCACTCTGCGAGGGTGGCGTCGGTCGCGAGGTCGGCGACGCGCAACGACACGTTGCTGCCATGCTGCCGGTATCCCAGCACCTCTCCCTCGTGCCTGAGCTCGAGGTCGAGCTCGGCGAGCTCGAAGCCGTCGTCCGTCGACTCCAGGGCGGCGAGGCGCTTGCGGGCGGGCGTGCCCCTCTTGGCAGCGCAGGACAGCCAGACGGAACCCGCCACGGAACCCCTGCCCACGCGCCCACGGAGCTGGTGGAGGGTTGCCAGGCCAAAGCGGTCGGCGTCCAGAACGAGCATCGCCGTGGCATTGGGGACGTCGACGCCCACCTCGATGACCGTGGTGGAGACCAGGACGTCGATCCCCCCGTCAGCGAACTCCTCCATGACGCGGTCCTTCTCCGCCGCGGGAAGGCGTCCCGTGAGCAGGCCCACCCTGAGCCCGGGTAGCACGCGCCTCTGGAGCTCCTGTTGGGTCGACGTGGCCGAATGGAGCCTCTTGGCGTTGGAGCGCACGGACTCCGGGACGTCCTCGAGCTCGCCGCCCTCGTCGGAGTCGTCCACGAGCGGGCAGACCACGTATGCCTGGTGTCCCGCCTCGCAGGCCTCGCGCAGGCCTGCGTATGCGAGGTCCATACTCTCGGGCGGGATGACCCTTGTGGTCACGCCCGCCCCGGGCACCGGCCTGTGACGGATGCGCGATATCGAGAGGTCGCCATAGAGCGAGAGGGCCAGCGTGCGAGGTATGGGCGTCGCCGTCATGGCCAGGAGGTCTGCGCCCGGGCCCTTGCGCCTGAGGGCGGCGCGCTGGTCCACGCCAAAGCGGTGCTGCTCGTCGATGACGGCGAGCGAGAGGCGGCGGAACTCGAGGTCGTCCGAGAGGAGCGCGGTCGTGCCGAAGAGCGCGCAGGGCTCGCCCGACGAGAGGAGCGCGGCGGCACGCGCCCGCTCGTCTGCCGGGGTGGCGCCCGTGACCAGGGCCCAAGGCACGCCCGCCGCGTCGATCAGCGGGCCGAGCTTGCGGGCGTACTGGCGCGCGAGCACGGAGGTCGGCGCCATGACGGCGGACTGGTTGCCGGAGTCTGCCGCCGCGGCGAGGGCGAGCGCCGCCACAGCGGTCTTTCCCGTGCCCACGTCTCCCAGGAGGATGCGGTTCATGACCTCGCCGGCCGCCATGTCGTCGAGTATCTGGCGGGCGGCCATGCGCTGCTCGTCGCTGAGCTCGAAGGGAAGGGAGGCCACAAGCCGCGAGAGCCTCGGTCCGTCCGTGACGTGCCTGAAGGGAGTGACGCCCCCAAGCTCCATCTGCCGTCTGGAGTGGAGGGCGAGCTGCAGGCAGAGGAGCTCGTCGTAGGCGAGGCGCTCCCTGGCCGCGGCGGCCTCGGCGAGGCTGAGGGGGAAGTGGACGGCCCTCAATGCACGACCCAGGCCCATGAGGGATCGCCCGAGCCGGAATCGGACGGGAAGGAAGTCCGCCACGTCGCCCGAGCTGGCGAGCGCGGACGAGACGATCCTGCGCATCCAGGAGGTGGAGACGCCCTCCCCCACCGGATGCACGGGGAGGATGCGGGCGTAGGACGAGACGTCCCCCTGGCCCTCGATGACCTCGAAGAAGGGGGAGCGCATCTGCTTGAATCCGTAGGCGAAGACCACCTTGCCCGAGAGGGCCACCTGCATGCCAGGCTTGAGCTGGTCCGCCACCCAAGGCGCGCGGAAGAAGCTGACCCGCATGACGCCGGTCTGGTCGAGCACGTAGACCTCGACCACCTGCATGCGCGGCCGAGGGCGTTTGAGCGTAACGCGGTCCACCGTGGCGATGACCGTGGCGTCATCCCCCACGTCCGCGAGGGCTATGTTGGTCAGCCTGCTGAAGTCGAGGTAGCGGTGGGGCAGGTGTAGGAGGACGTCGCGGACGCGGACGAGGCCCAGGCGAGCCAGGGCCTCATGGCGCGCGCCCGAGACGAACCTCAGGCGCGACGCGTCGTCCGTGAGCGAACAGGTCCTCGAGAGGCGCTCGCCCACCTCTGCACAGGTGGGAACGCTTGCTCTTCCTGCCAAGGCTTACTCTATCGAGAAGACCACCGGGTAGAGGGGCTGCTCGCCGCGGTGCGCGTCGACCTCGAGGTCAGGCTGGGCCTCCTCGATGGCGGCCACGAGCTCTTCGAAGGCCTCGTCGCCGAGGTCGGAGCCTGCGAGGATGGTGAGGGTGTCCCCCTCCTCCTCTTCCTGCATGCGGGCGATGACGTCGAGGGTGACCTGTCGCACGTCGCTGCCCACGACCTCGATGGCGCCCCCCTCGATGCCCATGACGTCGCCCGCGTGGATGGGGGTGCCGTCCGCTGCGGCGGAGTCGCGCACCGCGGTGGTCACCTCGCCGTCACGGATGGTGCCGATGGCCTCTCCCATCTGCTCGACGTTGGCCTCGAGTCCCTCTTCGGCGTCCGCCGCGAACATGGCGGCAAAGGCCTGGAGGACGGTCTTGGTCGGGACAACCGCCGCCTCGACGTCCGTGCAGGCGCTGACGGCGGCCTCGGCGGCCATGCGGATGTTGCCGTTGTTGGGAAGCACGATGACGCTCGTGGCGTTGCAGGCCTCGATGGCCTCGAGGATGTCTGCCGTGGAGGGGTTCATGGTCTGCCCGCCGGACACGATGACGTCGACGCCCAGCGAGCGCAAGATCTCGGCCTGCCCGGACCCTGCGGCGACGGCCACGAAGCCCAGGCCCTTCTTGGGGGCGGCGTGACGCGGCGAGGACTCCTTGTCCTCGCGGATGCCCTCGGTGCGCTCCTGTGCCTCGAGGTCCATGTTGTGGACGAACACGTTGAAGATCTGGCCGCGGTGCAGCATGTGGCGCAGGACGCGGTCGGGCCTGTTGGTGTGCACGTGGATCTTGTAGTCGGGGTTGGTGCCCACGAGGAGCTCGCAGTCGCCCATGGAGCTCAGGTACTTGAGGTTGGCCTCCTCGTCGAAGTCCTGGCTGTCGGCATGGAAGAGGAACTCGGTGCAGTAGCGGAACTCGGATCCCTCCCAGTCGTCGTTGATCTCTATGTCGACGACGTTGGCGACCTGCGCCTTGGCGCTCGTGGGGGTGACGCTGGTGTCGAAGTCCGAGACCTCGCCCGCCTTGCCCTCGTAGGCGTTGACGAAGGCCTCGATGAAGGTCGCGAGGCCGAAGGCGCCAGAGTCGACGACGCCGTTCTCCTTGAGGACGGGCAGGAGGTCGGGGGTGCGGGCGACGGACTCGTAGGCCTCCACCACGATGGCGTCGAGGGCCTCCTGGGGCGTGGCCTTGGCCCTCTCCATCTGGTCCGCCCTGGCCGAGACGTCCTTGAGCACGGTGAGGATGGTGCCCTCAACGGGCTTGCGCACGGCCTTGAAGGCCACCTTGACGCCGTTGCGCAGCGCCGAGGCGATGTCCGCCGTGGTGGCGTCCGGGCCCTTGGCGCCGGTGAGGCCCTCGGCCACGCCGCGCAGGATCTGGCTGGTGATGACGCCCGAGTTGCCACGGGCGCCCATGAGCGAGCCATGGGTGATGGCCTTGGCGATGTCGTTCACCGAGGCGTTGGCGGGGAGCGACTCGACCTCCTTCACCACCGTGCCCAGGGTGAGGGACATGTTGGTGCCCGTGTCGCCGTCAGGGACCGGGAAGACGTTGAGCTTGTTGATCTCGTCCGCCTTGTCGGCGACGACCTTGGCGGCGACGGGGAAGCAGCTGCGAATGGTGTTGGCAATCATGATCTGGAGAACCTCGGTTCCTCTCGTATCGTGGGGCACGCCTAGCGGGCGGTGCGCATCCCCTCGACGTGGACGCGTACCTCGACGTTGTCAAGCTCGGCAATCTGCCTGAGGATGAACTTGACGGCGCTCACGAGGTTTTCTGACACGGACGCCATGTTCACGCCCTGCTCAACGACCACGTGGAGGTCCACCTTGACGATCTCCCCCTCTGCGGAGACGCCGACGCCCTTGCGCAGGCGGTAGGTCGGAAGGAGGTGGGCAGGACCCTCCTGCTCGTCGGTGACCGCCATGCCCACCACGCCGTAGCACTCGAGGGCGGCATAGCCCGCGAGGTCGGCGATGCAGTCGTTGGACACCTTCAGGGTTCCGGGGACGACCATTGCCATAGCTTCTCCTCTCGCTTGGTCGATGTTCGACCGGCGCATTCATTCATAGAAGTCTAGCACGCGAGGCATGCGGCGCAGGAGGACAACCCGTACGCCCGGCCCACAGCCCGACGCCGCTGCCGTGGAAAGTCCACGCGAACGCCACCGCAGCCCGTCTCCCGTCTGCTAGTATCTTTCGTCGGTGACACGGGGCGGACTCCCCCGGAATGCTCTGCCACCAAAGGTCTTGTGGTCTGGCTACAAAACGCACACAAGCTGTCGCGCTTTGTTCTTGCATGCCGCTGGTCCTGTGCTATATTTGGACAGCTTTTGGTAATTGCTGGCGCCTTGCGCCACCCTATGGAGGTCGTAAACATGTCGAAGGTATGTGATATCTGCGGTAAGCACGCCGTTGCTGGTCGCTCCATCAGCCACTCCCACCGCACAGTCGCCCGCAAGTTCAAGCCCAACATCCAGCGCGTCACCGTCGTCGTCGACGGGCGTCCGCAGAAGAAGAACGTCTGCACCCGCTGCCTGAAGAAGGGCAACCTGGCTCGCTCCGTCGCCCAGGCGTAGCGCGGCGCGCGACATACCGGCGATTCCTCGGAGGCCCCTCGGGGCCTCCTTTCTTGTGCGTCACAGGCGGCTGCCCGCGGGGCGTCGCGCACCCCTCCCCACGGCCGCCGCGGACCTAGATGACGAGAAAGACGGCCAGCACCCCCTCGTGGCAGGTCACGCTCGCGTCAGGCACGCACACGACGTTGGACACCCCCTCGTCCCCAAGCAGGGGAAGCGCGCGATGGTCGAGCTCCCACCTGAGCCCCCGCTCGCTCAGCACGCAGCCCGGGGAGAGGGCGATGGCAGAGAGCGTGCGCCCCTGCGCCTCAGGACCCAGCTCCCAGCTGGGCCGGCCCGTCGGCGAGAGGACGCGGCACTCGAAGCCGTCCTCCACGAGGCGAGGCCGCGCGTCGGCGGCGGAGGCGAGCTGGCCGACGACGGCCAAGGCGTGGTCGCTCCTGCCCCCCGACGCGCAGCAGAGCGTGAGCTCGAGCGCCTCCCGCCTGCGAGCCGCCTCGTTGCGGGCACAGGCTATGGCGATGGCGAGGTCGGTCGAGTACTTCTGCGAGGGGAAAGCGATCCTGGTCCGCGCCACCCCCTCCGCCCAGGCCCGGGCCGAGCCCCCCACGGAGTCGAAGTCGCCGCAGAAGGCGTCGGGCACGACGCCGGCGGCACGGAGGGCCTCGGCACCCCTGTCCGCCGCGACCACGTAGTCGGCATCCCGTGCGAGACGTGCCACGAGGCCGGGCGAGCTCGGTTCGGGGGAGCCGTCCACCACGAGCGCCCTGAGGGTGCCCCGCGTGCGCGGGGGCACGGGCTCGAGGTCGCGGATCAACGCCAGCGAGACGTCCACGTACCCATGCGAGAAGATCGTGGATGCGTCCTCGCAGAGCGCGCGGTCGCGCCCGCCCCCCTCGCTGTAGACGCAGACCGTGGGGAAGCCCGCCCGGCGCGCGGAGCCCAGACCGAGGGGATCGTCCTCAAAGACCCAGGTGGCACTGACGTCGCAGCCCAGGCGCTGCGCCGCCTCGAGGTACACGTCGGGATGGCCCTTGCCCTTGCCGCACCCCTCTGCGGAGACGACGAGCTCGAAGAGCCCGAGCAACCCTTGGACCTCGAGCGCCTCGCGCACGAGGTCGGCGCTCGTGGAGCTCGCCACGGCGAGGTGGATGCCCGCATCATGCAGCTCGAGCAGGAGCTCGCGCGCGCCCTCGACGGGCCGCACGCGCTGCCGATACCCCTCGAGCGCCCTGCGTCGCAGGTCGCGAAGGATGCATTCCGGCTCCTCCCGCATTCCGTAGCGCTCGTGCAGAAGGCGACACATCTGGACCAGGGGCACCGACTCGACCTGCGCGTAGACTTGCCCTGGGTCTGGCGCTCCCCCGTCCTCGAGGAGCTCGAGGACGGCCTCTCTCCACATGGGCGCGGAGTCGAGGATGGTCCCGTCCAGGTCGAAGATCGCCCCGTCTATGCGCATGGCGTCAGCCCTCCCAGCCGCTGGTTGCAGGATTCATGGTAGCAGCCGCTCGGCGGCGGCCCCGGCGCAAGAGCCGGCCACACTTGGGTACAGTAGCCCACGTGGCCGTGAGGCCGCTTTTTGTGCACGCACTCTTCCGGAGGATTCACATGGCTCGCTATGACTACAAGTGTCCCTCGTGCGGGACCCGCTTCGAGGTGGAGCATCCCATGAGCGCCCACCCCAGCGTCAGCTGCCCCAAGTGCGGCAGCAAGGCCCAGAAGGTCTTCTCCAGCTCGGGAATCGTCTTCTCGGGATCCGGCTTCTACAACACCGACCAGAGGGGCAAGAAGTAGCGCGCCTGGTCGCCACCCGACTCCCACGGAAAATCGGAGTAGCGGCCGCGTCACCATAGCAAGAGCGGGGAGGAGGCCCGTCTGGCAGCTGTCCGGACGGGCCTCCTCTCGTGCGTCCGTCAACCGAAGCCGCTATCCCAACCTGCACAGGCGCGCCATGAAGTGACCGTCACAGAGCGGGGAGCCGAGCCGGTTCGCGCGCGAGGTCCTCAGGAAGCCCTCGGGGGTGAGCATGGAGCGCGCCAGGGCGAGCTGCTCGGGGGCGAGGACGCCCGTGGCGGGTGCGTCCAGCGGACCAGCGAGGCTGAATTCTCGCCCGACGTCCGAGGCGAGAAACGCCGCGACGACGTCCTCATCCTCCTGTCTCAGCTCCGAGCAGGTCGAATAGACCAGACATCCCCCGACCTCGACGCGACGGGCCACGGCCCCAAGGAGTTCGAGCTGGAGCTTCGGGAGCTCGCGCAGGGCCGCCTCCTCCCCCAGCGACCAGGCGACCTCGGGATGGCGGCGCAGGGTGCCGCTGCCCGAGCAGGGGGCATCCAGGAAGGCAAGGCGGAACTCTCCCCTGAGCCCTTCGGGAAGCGACTCGTCGGCTCCCGAGAGGGTCCTGCCGTCCAGGGCGTGGCAGCTCGCACGCCCGGCAAGCCCCACGGACCCCAGGCGTCGTGCGGACGAGGCGCTCTTGTGCGGGTCGCTCTCCACGCAGGCCATGCGAAGGCCCACGTCGAGCGCCCTGGCGGCGGACTGCAGGAGCAGGCTCTTGGTGCCCCTGCCCTGGCCGACCTCGAGGAGCCTTCCTCCCCGGGGGCAGGCGAGCCAGGCGACGACCTGCGCCGCGAGGTCGGCGGGAAGGACGTCGGACGTGCGCACCAGACCGGAGCCAGCGAGGGCTGACGGGCGGCCGAGCCTGAAGGCGGCCGGCCACGGGAGCGGCTCCGGGGCGAGTCCTGCCGCCTCGAGGGCCAGGCGAGAGGGGCCCTCGCCCTGCACTACGAGGTTGCCAGCCACGCAGGGCGTGGAGGGCTCGAGGGAGCCGAGCGCGACGGCGGCGGCGCGGGAGGCGCCGAGGGAGGAGACGAGCTCGCGGGAGAGCCAGCCGGGAAGGCAGCAACCGAGCGAGATGTCGCCTGCCAGGGAATCGGGGGTGGAGCCCTCGTCGACAGGCCGTCCTCCGGGGGCCGCGGCCGCGTGGAGGCGGTCGCGCGCCTCGGCCAGGCGGGGCCGGTCCTCCTCCGCGATGCGGCGCAGGACGGCATTGGCGAGGCCGGCGGCGCGGGGGCTCGCCTCGCGGGCCAGCTCGACCCCCTGGCTCACGGCCGCCTGCGCGGGGGCGGAGAGGAAGAGGAGCTCGAAGGCAGCGACTCTCAGGGCGTCACGCAGCCGGGGCTCGAGCCTCATGCCACGACGGAGATGCCCGTCGATGACCCCGTCAAGGCCGCCGGAGCAGCGTGTCACGCCCAGCACCAGGCGGGTGGCGAGAAACCGGTCGCGGGGCTCGAGGGCGTCAAGCCCCTCCGAGGCCCTCATGAGGTCGCGTGCGCGGGCAGAGCGACGCCGGCATTCGCCCAGCAGGCGCAGGGCCGCCCTCCTGGCGGCGGTCGCCCTCGCCATGCCTATGCGCGCTCCCAGCCAAGGTCCCTCTTCTGGAGTCCCGCCGCCCAGGCAGAGACGTCCATCTCGCGCTTGCCGTCGGGCTTGACCCGCAGGAGCTCGATGGCCCCGTCGGAGCAGCCCAGGAACACGCGTCCCTTGCGGACCAGCACGCCGCCCTGGGATAGCGCCTCGCCAGAGACGCGCGCGTCGAGCACGCGGACCCCCTTGCCCTGGAGCGCCATGCGGGCCGGCGCGGCGTCGAGGGACGCCTGGACGCGCCTGCGGTTTGCCAGACGGCCGTCCGCAGGGTCGAGGAGCATCTCTCGCTTGTCGATCTTGCGGGCATAGCTCACCTGCGACTCGTCCTGGTCGACCCAGCGGGCCGTCCCGTCCTCCATCTGCGCGAGGGCCAGGAGCAGCTCGTCTGCCCCCAGCTCGGCAAGCTCGGACATGACCGTCGCGCAGGGCTTCTCGCCCACCTCGACCGACGCCTGCCTGCAGTAGGCGCCGGCATCGAGCTCGTGGACAATGCGCATGATGGATATGCCCGCGCGCTCGTCGCCCTCGAGCACCGCCCTCTGGATGGGCGCGGCGCCGCGCCAGCGGGGCAGGAGCGAGCCGTGCACGTTGACGCAGCCCATTCGCGCGATGCCCAGGAGCTCGTCGGGCAGGATGCAGCCGAAGGCCGCGACGGCCACGGCGTCCAGGTCGAGGTCGCGCAGGCGATCGAGGAGCTCCAGCGTCACGCGCCTCGCCTCGGCCACCTCGAGCCCGAGCTCGAGGGCCGCCGACTTCACCGCGGAGGGCACGAGGGCCCTCCCGCGGCCGCGCACGGCATCGGGCCGCGTCACGACGAGCGCGACCTCATGGACGGCGGCGAGCTTCCTGAGGGAGGGCACGGCGAAGTCTGGCGTGCCCATGAATGCCAGGCGCATCTGCGGCTCCCCTTCCGACTAGTCTACGGAGACGTCGCCGGGACGGGCGCCCGCGGCCGTGGCCTCCTGATAGGCCCTCATGGCGGCGATGCGCTGGCCGGCGCTCAGGTGGTCGACCATGGTCACGCCGTGGATGTGGTCGATCTCGTGCTGGAGGCAGACGGCCATGAGGTTGTCGCGGGCTTCGTACTGCATGAGGTCCCCGTCCAGGTTGAGGGCCTGGACCACCACGTGGCTGGGTCGCCTGACGGGAACCGTGATGCCGGGGAACGACAGGCAGCCCTCGCCCGTCTCGCGCTCCTCGCCGTCGGCGACGACGATCTTGGGGTTGATGAGCACGTAGGGGTTCTTGCCGCTGGGGCCGGAGTAGTCGACGTCTATGACGACCATCTGGACGAGCTCGCCGAGCTGAGGGGCCGCCAGGCCGCAGCCGTCGGCGGCGTACATGTCGTCCAGCATGCGGCGCGCGAGCCTCTTGATGCGCTCGTCGATGGCCTCGATGGGCGCGCACTCTGTCTTGAGCCGCCCGTCGGGGGCGCGGACGATGTCTTCCAGTGCACTCATTGCATGGCTCCTTGCTATGTGGGGGGCGCCGGGGGCGCCACGCTTTGTCCAGGCTATGTTACTACCCCAGCGACATGCCTCCCAAACCGCCGTCGCATGGGCCAGGGACCCTACATCAGGTCGTACGCGTCCACGTCGATGGCGACGCTCACGCCGCGGGGGACGTCCAGCCCCCGCACGCAGGACTGCAGGAGCTCCCCTGGCTCGGAGCCCAGGGGGGCCTTCACGAGCAGGTGCCGGCGGATGCGGTCCTTCACGTGGGCCTTGAGGCAGTCGGTGGGACCCAGCACCTCCCATCCCCGCCTCCCCTCCACCCTCTGGCGGACGGCGTGGGCCAGGGAGGCAATCGCCCCCGTCACGGCGGGGGCGCTTCTCCCCCAGACGACGACGTTGGCCAGCCGCGAGTAGGGCGGGTAGTTGCCCTCCTCGCGGTCCCTGAGCTCGGGCTCGAGGAAGAGGGACCTGTCGTGGTCCGCCACGGCCCGGATGGCGGGATGGCTCGCCCAGTAGGTCTGGATGATGACCTCCCCCGGGACCTTCCCCCTGCCGGCGCGCCCGCTCACCTGCTCGAGCAGGTCGTAGGTACGCTCGCCCGCACGGAAGTCGGGCAGCTTGAGCGTGGTGTCCGCGTTGATGACGCCGACCAGCGTGACCTCGGGGAAGTCCAGCCCCTTCGCGATCATCTGGGTGCCCACGAGCACCGCGCACTCCGCGGCGTCGAACTCCTCGAGCAGCCGCTGGTGGTCCCCCTTCCCGCGCGTGGTGTCCGCGTCCATGCGAATCACCTGGACCCGCCCGCCCAGGAGCAGCGAGAGCTCGTCCTCGACGCGCTGGGTGCCCACCCCGAAGGCCGCCAGGTAGCGGCTGCCGCAGTTGGGGCAGGTCGTGGCCGGGTTGGGCCAGGCGACGACCGGCCAGCTCCTGCCGCAGCTGTGGCACATCAGCGAGTGCGTGCGCTCGTGGTAGGTGAGCGAGGTGGAGCAGTGCGGGCACTCGGGCACGCAGCCGCAGTCGCGGCACATGAGGAAGTTGGCGAAGCCTCGGCGGTTGAGGAGGAGGACGGCCTTCTCCCCTCGCTGGACCACGCCCTCCAGGGCGTCCCTCAGGGGTGCCGAGAAGATCGACTTGTTGCCCCCGGCGAACTGCTGCGTCATGTCCACCACGCGGACGCGGGGAAGCACAGCCGAGCCCGGACGCTCCGGCATCGGGACGCGCGTCCACGACACCCCGGCGTGCGAGCCCTGGCGGCAGCGCAGGAGGCTCTCGAGCGAGGGGGTGGCCGACCCCAGGACGAGCGGGCAGCCGCGCAGGCGGGCGAGGCGGGCCGCGACCTCGCGGGCATGGTAGCGGGGGGCCGACTCCTGCTTGTAGGACAGCTCGTGCTCCTCGTCGATGATCACGAGCCCCAGGTCCGACACGGGCGCGAAGAGCGCGGAACGGGCGCCCACCACGACGTGCACGCTGCCCTGGCGCACCAGGTCCCATTGGTCGAAGCGCTCCCCGGCAGAGAGCCTCGAGTGCAGGATCGCGACGTCATCGCCGAAGCGCGAGCGGAAGCGGCCCACGGTCTGGGCGGTAAGCGAGATCTCGGGCACGAGGACGATGGCGCCCCTCCCCTGCCCCACGCAGCGCTCGATGGCGGCGAGGTAGACCTCGGTCTTGCCGGAACCCGTCACGCCGTCCACCAGGACGACGTCGCCGGCGCCGGCCTCGGTGGCACGGGCAATCTCTGCGAGGGCGTCCCGCTGGCCCTGGGTCAGGCGCTCGGGCCGGCGGGCGACGGCGCTCGAGAGCGTGGTTCCCGTCGTCCCGCGCACGCGGCGCCTCTCCTCTATCTGGACGACGCCATGGCGGGCGAGGGCCTGCGCCGCGGCGACGCTCCCCGGCATCGTGGCCGAGAGCTCCGCCAGACGAAGCGGACCGGAGGCGAGGGCCTCCATGACCTGGCGCTGGCGCGAGGCGTTGGCGCGAGGGCGCCAGCCCTCGGCCTTGGGGGTGAGGGACGCCCAGCGCTCGTCGACGGGCCCGCTCTTCTCGCATACGAGCTCCCAGGGGTCGTCCGAGCCCCTGCGACGCACGCGGACCGTCTGGCCGGGGGCGAGGAAGGGACGGACGGCGTCGCAGAGGGTGCAGCCGTACTCGTGTGCCATCCAGGCGGCAAGTCGGGCCGAGACCTCGTCGAAGGCGGAGTCTGCCAGCACGCGCGCGACGCCGAGGAGCTTGTGCGCGGCGACGCCCGCGGGAGGCTCGTCCGACACCGACATGACGTAACCCACCACGTCGCGATGTGAGAAGGGCACGAGGACGGTGGCGCCCACCGCGCAGGACGTCGAGAGCTCGGGAGGGATGACGTAGCTGTAGCAGCCGTCTATCGCGCGCGTGGGGATGTCCAGCGCGACCGAGGCGTAGGCGTATGGCATGTCGCCCCTCCCTCCCGTTGCCGTGTCGTTGTTGCCTTGCAGGCGAGGCCTGCGTTGGAAGTCGATTGTAGCCGCAACGCGGATGGGGGCGGGGGCCTGGCGGCGGGCGCGAAGGGTGGCGCTGAAGACAGCACGGTGACAGCGCGGAAGGCGGCGCCGAAGACAGCATTCTGTGAGATTTGCTGTCTTTCTCGCCCCTCAACAGGCCAAACGCCAAAATCGACAGCATTCTGCACAGAATGCTGTCTTCGCGAGAGATGCTGGCGTCATCCATGGGCAGGCGGAGGGTCGAAAAAGCAGGCCAACGGCAAATGCGTCGCTGGCCTGCTGCTCTTGTGGTGGGCCCAGCAGGATTCGAACCTGCAACCCAGGGATTATGAGTCCCCTGCGCTAACCGTTGCGCCATGGGCCCCTATGAAAAAGGCGGCGACCGAAGCCGCCGCCACGTTTCTCGTGGTGGGCGATGCTGGATTCGAACCAGCGACCCCTTCCGTGTGAAGGAAGTGCTCTACCCCTGAGCCAATCGCCCTTAGCGCGTTAGCATCTTATCAGATGCCCCGACGGATGTCAGCAAAAAATTTGTCAGAGTCCGTCCCCTCCCCAAACGGGCAGCGCGTCTGCGACCGCAATGGATGGGCACAAGGAGGAGGAGTTCGACCTCAAGAAGCGGGAGCTGCTGGGAATCTAGGCACCCCTTCCCGCATCGGTCCGCAGGCGAGAGGAGATTCGAAATTCTCGCTTGAACTGCTTCGCGGGATAGTGCTACTATGCACAAGCGCTGCGCGGGTCACCGCGTGGCAGACATAGCGGGTGGTGGCGCAGCTTGGTAGCGCACTTGACTGGGGGTCAAGGGGTCGCTGGTTCGAATCCAGTCCACCCGACCAGAAAATAGCAGGTCAGAGGTCAAAAGCCTTTGACCTGTTTTTGTATGTACCAAGGGGAATGTGGCTCTACGTCGGGCGTGCGCCAAAATCTGCTGCCCCTTTTCACCTATTTTCGAATCGGCGAGCGTCCACTGATTTATGCGCCATGCATGAGCGCATCGGGGAACACCACTTGCTGTCGAATCTGTCCCTACAGCTCCAGAATCCTGCCGATCTCACGGACACACCGCATTGAGTCCTCCGCCGTCACGACCGCGGCGTAGGGGTTAAGCCTCACGTATGCCTTCCAAATTCGTGCAATCTCTGTCGAATTCTCTATTTCGCGACTCACGCGCTCGTAGTCTCTCATCATGTGCCAGGTCCCTCGGTGCTCGGACGTACGACGCAGTGCGTTCGCGAGGACGTCCCACCTGATTTCCCGTTCGTACAGTCTCGTGAGGGTCGCAAGGTCGTACAAATCGCGGGCGCGGGTCGTCGCGGCACCACGCTTGACAATCGACTCGAACTTCTCTGCGATGCACGTCTCGAGGGGATACGACATCACATGAATCGTGCCCTCCTCGAAAAGAGTCGGGAACTCATACTCAACCTCATGCGGGGTAATAACGTCACCCGTCGTGACGTCTATTTTGAGTGGCGTCCTCATGCGTCCGAAGGAGGCGATGAGGTGGGCTCGCAATCCACCGTAGTCGTCATCCTCGCGAATGGGCTCTACGCGCTCGAGCTTGCAGGTCACATCGTCGTCCAGATCTTCAGCGCAGATTTCCTCTGTTGCTATTGAGAGGTTCTCCGCGTCAAGCTTCATTGCCCGCACCGTTGCATCGAGATCCATGGTCGTTCGCTGGGCCACGCCCAACATGGCAGAAAGCAGAAGACCACCCTTTATGACGAAGTGCTCGCGATACCTAGTCCTCTCGAGCCTCATCAGGAAGTGCTCGAAGAAGTAGCGCTGCATCAGCTCCTGGGCTGACAGTCCATGCTCCTTGGCGAGTGCCTTCGCCTTGCCACGCAGGCTCGCGTCGCTCTTGATGGTCACGAGAGCACCTCCAGGTAGGTCTGAAGCTCAGGCGAGATGCCCATGGCGTTGGCGTATCGCGCAAGCCGGGGAAGATCCTTGTTTGGCAAGGAGAAGTACGAGCCCATCGCTTGGCCCAGAAGCTGCGCGTCGGCCTCATCACGTCTGCGGGAGAGCACCAGGTCGCAGATGCTACGCTCGCAGTCGTGGAGGGCGAGCGGAGTTCCGGTGGGAGAATGCCCGGAGGACACCCCAAGGCCGTAAAGCGCCTCGTTCTCGTGCGTGACGAGGCAGTTGGGAAACTCCTCCGTTATGTGTCCCTCCTTGTAGCCCCGCGGGAGTGCAACCTCGTACACACCGGGGACGAAGTCCACCAGACCGTGCAGGTAGAGCGAGCTGCTGCAGCGAAACACCGCCCTCGGCCACCTCAGCGCGATTACGGCGAAGTCATCCGGCGGCGTCTCCGTAAGGGCATACACCCCACGACTCTCGAGCACCGCGACCCCCTGCGAGACGAGCAGCTGGAGCATACTCGAAGAGAAGCCCGCCTCCCGGGCCTGCTTCGTGGTGATTCGGCCTGCGCAACCTTGCATGAGGGATATGAGCTCATCCTTCTTCGTAGCTTCCTCCTATGGTAAGATATACCAAAATATATTAATAAATTTGGTACATCTTACCATTTTAGGCGTTAGGAAAAAAGTGTTCCACAATCAGGCGTGACATAACCGAGCAATTCGATCCTACGACCTACCTTCCTCCATGAGACCGCGTCCGCGCAGGCTCTTGTGGGCCAGGACCCTACTCCCCCACCCGTTCGAACTCGCCTGTGGCGTAGTCGATCAGGTATCCCCGCGCCGCGTTGTACACCTCCACCTCGAGGTCCAGCGAGCCGTCACTGGACATCAGGTCGACGATCACGCTGCGGGGAACGAGCTCCTCGCCCTCGTAGAGCGGGGTGACGACGTAGGTGACACTCCTCTCCTGGTGAGCCTCGAGCCAGTCGCGCACGAGCGTCTCGCAGAAGGCCATGCCGCCCGTCTCGTCGTTTGACCCCACGTTCTGCATGCGCGTGCCGCACACCATGTTCTGGACGACCTCGGCCCCGCCCAGCGACTTCGCGACGAGATGGGAGCGGTTCCAGAAGTAGCCGTGGTATGCCTTCCCGCGCGCCAGCGGTATGTCCACCTTCTCGTTGTGCCCCCATCCCGAGGGGCTGAGGGCCTGCATGTCCCCCCTTGGACGAGAGGTGCCCTCCCGGACCATGTCCCAACTCACCCTCGCGGCAGCTTGCCCGGACCTCCCGAGGTCATCCAGCTCCGCGTAGCTGACCTCCCCGTCCGCGAGCTCCACGTCCACGAGCGCGAGACCGACCACGCGATAGTAGTCGGGACTCGCCCGTTCGTCCCACTCGCTCCGCACCCTCGCGTGCGGGCGCCTCAACCCGTAGCCAGGGACGATCGCCCGAAACAGAGCGACTGCATCGACGCCGGAAAGGACCCCGCCGGGCGAGAGGGACCTCCCCAGCCAGAACGACGCAAGCACGCAGGCGAGACAGACCGCCCCGCCACGCAGCCTCAGGGCCCTCGCCCTTCTCCTCCCCCTCCTGACGCGCGCTCCCAAGACGCCCCTCCCTTCGTCCTCCTTGGGAAGAGGCTAGGGGACGGGCCGCGACATGAGGGGCACGAGGGACCACGTTCCAAAATGGGCTCGCCGCAGACTGACGCCAGACTGCCCCGACCTTCCGTGCAGACTGCCGGCAGTCTGCACGGAAGACGATGCTCCACGGACGACGCTCCCCGACGCAAGGGGCCCGCCGCCACCGCAGGGATGGCAGCGGGCCCGAGGCGCCGCATGCGGCCGCTGGCAAGGGGCCGTGCGGGAGCTACGCCTTGGAGACGACGGTGTACTCGCCGGAGTGGGGGTTGATGACGAAGGAGACGAACTCCCCCGCGAAGGGGTCTCCCACGAAGCCGGCATCGCCGTTCTGGAGCTTGCCGTTCAGATAGTCCTTGAGGCTCTGGGCCTCCACGAGCGCCACGTTGTACATGCGCCCCTCCCTTCGATAGACGATACTGGGACGCATGCTATTTCCCGGCGCGCGCGATGTCTGTCGCTTTTCCAACACCATGCGGACTCCACCGCCGGGACGACGGGCACGATGGCGGCTCCAGCGCGAGGCAGGGGGACGGACATGGCGGACAAGGGCTTCTTCGGGCGCGTCTATGACGTGGTGCGACAGGTGCCGCGCGGGCGCGTGGCCACCTACGGCCAGGTCGCGGCGATGACGGGCGAGCCGCGTCGCGCTCGCTACGTGGGCTTTGCCATGCACCAGAGCCCCGGTATGGCCGGAGGCGTGCCCTGCCACCGCGTCGTGTTCGCGGACGGCAGGCTCGCGCCGGGCTTCGCCTTCGGGGGTCCGGACGCGCAGAGGGACCTCCTCGAGGGAGAGGGCGTGGGCTTCCTCCCCGACGGGAGGGTCGACCTCGCGCATTTCCGCTGGGAGGCGTGACGGGAGCTCCCGCCGCCCGCCGCCTACACGTCCTTGGTGGCCACGACGTCCACGCCCGTGCCGCAGACGTCTGCCAGCACCACGTCCCCGATGCGGACGGGGGACGTGAGCCTCACGTCCGCGAGGGCGCGCACGACGTCCAACACCCGCGCCTTGGGAACGTCGCCCGCCGTCTTGACCGAGACCACCGCGGCGACTGCCGACCCCTCCACGGGCACCGTCGTGGTCACGACGCGGGTGGGGTCGCAGACCTCCTTGCGCGCGTACTCGTCACCGCGGGGGCAGGCGTTGCCCCTGACCCCCACGACCTCGTCGCCGTCGAGCGTCACCTCAACCTGGCAGCCCCTCGGGCAACGTATGCAGGTAAGTTCCCTGGTCTCCATGGACCTATGCCTCCTCGAGCAGGACACGGATCTTCTCTCCCCCGTGCAGCCCCTGGAGTTGGTCGCGCCGCAGCACGACCTCCTGCATCTCGCCGGGGGCGACGACCTGCTTGCGCCGGTGCACGATGCGCCGCTCGCCGGCATAGACGCTCAGGTGGCAGTCCTGGTACACGCCGGACACGCGGAAGCGCAAGGTGAGCCTCTCCCCCATCCTCTGGGGCGAGAGGTGCGCGGGGACGGTGTAGCGGACACCCTCCCCGCAGACGAGCTCGTGCTCGGTCGGCATGGCATCTGAGGCAGCCGCCCGTCCCCCTCCCAGAGCCCACGCCGCGGCGGACCTCCCCGCGACGGCAGCCTCCTCGCTCACGTAGTCCACGAGGTCGTGGACGTGCAGGACGTTGCCGCAGGCGAAGATGCCCGGGACGCTGGTCTGGAGGGACTCGTCCACCACAGGCCCGCGGGTCACGGGGCTCAGCTCGACCCCCGCCTGGCGGCTGAGCTCGTTCTCGGGCAGGAGCCCAACCGAGAGGAGCAGGGTGTCGCACTCATAGCGCCTCTCGGTCCCTGGGATGGGACGAAGGGCCTCGTCCACCCGAGCTATGGTCACCGCCTTGACGCGTCCCCTTCCCTCGACGCCCACGACGGTGTGCGAGAGGTAGAGGGGGATCCCGAAGTCGTCCAGGCACTGCACGATGTTGCGCTTGAGGCCTCCCGAGTAGGGCATGAGCTCCGCCACGCAGGCGACGTGCGCCCCCTCGAGGGTGAGGCGGCGCGCCATGATGAGCCCGATGTCGCCCGAGCCCAGCACCACGACCTCGCGCCCGGGCAGGTAGCCGTCGATGTTGACGAGCCTCTGGGCGCAGCCGGCGGTGTAGACGCCGGCAGGGCGCGTCCCCGCGATGCCGAGCGCGCCGCGCGGCCTCTCGCGGCAGCCCATGGCGAGCACGACGGCGCCGGCCTCGATGCGGAAGACGCCACGCTCGGCGTTGACGGCCGTCACCACCCTGTCGGCCGAGACGTCCAGGACGGTGGTCCTGAGCAGGTGGGTAATCTTGCGCTCGGTCGCCTGCGCCACGTAGCGCGCCGCGTACTCGGGCCCAGTGAGCTCCTCCTTGAAGGTGTGGAGGCCGAAGCCGTTGTGGATGCACTGGTTGAGGATGCCGCCGAGCTGCCCCTCGCGCTCGAGCACGAGGACGTCCCCCGCTCCCGCGTCGTGCGCCGCGACCGCCGCGGCGAGGCCGGCGGAGCCACCTCCGATCACCACCACGTCATGGCGCTCCGCGCTAGCCACGAGCCTCGCCTCCCTCGACGGGCTGCTTCGCGAGCCCCACTACGTACTCCGAGCCGGGACCGGACTTGCTCACGTGCAGCATGTCCATCCCCTCGACCTCCTCGCAGATGATCTGCATGACGCGGGGCGAGCAGAAGCCGCCCTGGCAGCGGCCCATCGTGGCCGTCACGCGACGCTTGACCCCGTCGACGGAGCGCGCGCCCGGAACGCGGCGGCAGGCGTCGCGGATCTGCCCCTCGCTCACCCTCCTGCAGCGGCAGACTATGGTCCCGTAGCTGGAATCCCCCTCGACGAGGGCGTTCCACTCGTCCGGCGAGACCTTGTCCAGGTCGACGAAGCCCCTGCGCGTCGCCACGAAGCCCTCCTTGGGCTCGAGGCCCAGGATGTCCCGGACGATGCCGGCGACCATGACGCCGATGGCGGGGCTCGCCGTGAGGCCCGGGCTCTCTATGCCCGCGCAGTCGACGAAGCCGGGGGCGCCATGAACCTCCCCGATGGCGAACTCGTGCTCGGGACGGTGCGCCCTCAGGCCCGAGAAGGAGGTGATGGTCTCGCGGAAGGGGACGTCTTTCACCGTGAGGGCGCTCTTCTCGACCACCGAGCGCATTCCCCTGGGGGTCGTGGACGTGTCGTCCTTGTCGTCGATGTCGTCGGCGGTAGGCCCCACCAGGAGGTTGCCGTGGGTGGTGGGGGTGACGAGCACGCCCTTGCCCATCTTGGTGGGAAGGGCGAACACGGTGTGGTGCACGTGCGCGCCTGCCGTGGTGTCCAGGAGCTCGTACTCGCCGCGGCGCGCCACGATGGTCATGCGCCGTGGCGAGACCATGTTGTGCAGCTCGTCGGCGTGCACGCCCGCGGCGTTGACCACCGTGCGCGTAACGACCTCCCCGCCATCCTCGAGCCGCAGGCGCCAGAGCCCCTCCTCGTCGCGGTCGATGGCGGCGACCCTGGCGTCGAAGCGGAACTCGACGCCGTTCGCGGCGGCGTTCTCCGCCAGCGCGCAGCAGAGGCCCCAGGGGTCGCAGATGCCGCCCGTCGGGGCCCAGAGCGCGCAGACCGCCTCGTCAGAGACGTTGGGCTCCATCTGGCGCAGCTCGTCACGCTCGACTATCCGCAGTCCCGGGACGCCGTTCGCGGCACCTCGGTCGAGGAGCGCCTCGAGGTCGGGCCGTGCCCCCTCGTCCAGGCAGACCACCAGAGACCCGACCTGCTCGAAGGGGAAGTCGAGGTCGCGCGAGAGCTGGGGAAACATCGCGTTGCCTTCGACGTTGAGGCGCGCCATGAGCGTGCCCTCGGCGGCGTCGAAGCCCGCGTGCACGATGGCGGAGTTGGCCTTGGAGGTGCCGCAGCACACGTCGTCCAGCGCCTCCAGGACCAGCACGCTCGCATCGTAGCGCGAGAGCTCCCGGGCCGTGGCGCAACCGCTCACCCCCGCGCCGACCACGGCGACGTCATACCAGCGCTTCTCCATGCTTCCCCCTCCTGACGCGGCACATGCGTTGACATCTTATGTCGCTGGTGGCATGCGGGGGAGGCGGCGTGCCGCCAGCGGTAGCGGCCGTGGGAGGGACGGCCCCAGGCGAGAGGGTCCCCTCCCGTCGCGTCCGCAGCTGGGCGCAGGCCTACGAGAGCGCGAACTGGCTCTGGTAGAGGCGGGCGTAGAATCCGCCGCGGGCGAGGAGCTCGTCGTGGGTGCCCATCTCCACGATCTTGCCCGCGTCCATGACCACGATGCAGTCGGCGTTGCGGACGGTGGAGAGGCGGTGCGCCACGACCAGCGAGGTGCGTCCCACCATCATGCGATCGAAGGCGTCCTGCACCTGCAGCTCGGTGCGGGTGTCGATGGAGCTCGTCGCCTCGTCCAGCAGGAGCACCGGGGGATCGGCTAGCATGACGCGGGCGATGCAGAGGAGCTGGCGCTGCCCCTGCGAGAGGCTGCCGCCGCCCTCCCCCACCGGGGTGTCGTATCCCTGGGGAAGCTGCATGACGAACTTGTGGGCGTGGGCCCTGCGGGCGGCCTCCTCCACCTCGGCGTCCGTGGCGTCGGGCCGGCCGTAGGCGATGTTGTCCCGCACGCTCCCCTCGAAGAGCCAGGTCTCCTGCAGCACCATGCCGAAGGCAGCGCGCAGGCTGCTGGCGCTGAGTCCCGAGACGTCCTGTCCGTCGACCAGGATGCGACCGGAGTCGAGGTCGAAGAAGCGCAGGAGGAGGCTGATGAGGGTGGTCTTGCCGCAGCCCGTCGGCCCCACGAGCGCGAAGCGCCCGCCTGCCGGGACGGAGAGGCTGAAGCCACGGATGATCTCGTGACCGGGCTCGTACGAGAAGTGCAGGTCCTCGAGCTCGAGCGCGCCCTTGGGATCGACCAGCTCGACCGCGCCGGGCGTGTCCTGGGTCTGAGGCTCGCTGTCCATGAGCTCGATGAGCCGGCGCGCGGAGGCGAAGGCGCCCTGGACCTGGCCGACGACGGCTGACACCTCGTTGAAGGGCTTCATGTACTGGTTGGCATACGAGAGGAAGCTCTGCACCTGCCCCACGGTGAGCAGGCTGGGGCCGGCCCCGACGACGCAGAGGCAGCCCACGACTGCGACGATGGCATAGATCGAGTTGTTGACCACGCGTGTCGCCGGGTTGGTGAGCGAGCTGACGAACTGGGCCCTTTCCCCCGAGTCATAGAGCCTGGCGTTGATGCCCGCGAAGCGCTCGCGGGCGCTGCCCGTGCGGGCGAAGGCCGTGAACAGGCGCTGGTTGCCCATGACCTCCTCCACGTACCCGCCCAGCTCGCCCTGGATGCCCTGCTGCGAGGCAAAGCTCGAGGACGAGCGGCGCGCGATGAGCGAGGCGACGAGCGCGAGGACGGGGGTGAGAAGGACCACGACCAGAGCCACGGGAACCGAGATGGAGCACATGAAGGCAATGGTCCCCGCGATGGTGACGACGCCGCCCATGAGCTGGTTGAGCCCCTGCAGGAGCCCGTCGCCCACCGCGTCGGCATCCGCCACCACGCGGGCGAGGAGGTCTCCGTGGGGGTGCGCGTCGATGGTGGCGAGCGGAAGGTCCGAGAGGTGGTCGTAGGCGTCGTCGCGCAGGTCACGCACGGTCTCGAAGGCGAGGCGGCTCACGAAGTAGCCCGAGAGCCACTGACAGGACGCGGCGACGACCACGACCAGGGCGAGCGACCTCAGCACGGGGACGAGTGCCGCGACGCCCGCGCCGTAGGCCATCGCGTCGATGGCGCGGCCGATGAGGATGGGCACGTAGAGCTGAAGCGCCACCGAGCAGAGGGACGCCACGAACGAGAGGACGAGTGACGCGGCGTGGGGCGCCACGTAGCGCCCGAGCCTGCGCAGGACGGTTCTCATG
Source organism: uncultured Olsenella sp. (assembly GCF_959602185.1). Classification (NCBI taxonomy): domain Bacteria; kingdom Bacillati; phylum Actinomycetota; class Coriobacteriia; order Coriobacteriales; family Atopobiaceae; genus Olsenella; species uncultured Olsenella sp. Next base: position 56,011 of record NZ_CAUGRZ010000001.1, on the reverse strand, counting down.
GGAAGGGAGGCCGCCTCCGCGCCCTCGGGCGAGAGGGACGCGCCCCCGCCACGGACGGACGAGACCAGGTTCGCGCCGGAGCCACCGGCCTGGTATGGGTTGGCCATCAGTCGAGCACCTCCTTCTCGGAAAGCTGCGAGAGGCAGATCTCCTTGTAGAGGGGGCAGCCCCCCACGAGCTCGCGGTGCGTGCCCAGGCCGGCAGGGCGCCCGTGGTCGAGCACGAGGATCTGGTCGCAGCCGCGCACGCTGGCGACGCGCTGGGACACGATGACTCGGGCGCTGCCGGAGAGGTCGCGGGCGAGGGCGGAGCGCAGGCGCGCGTCCGTGGCGAGGTCGAGGGCGGACGCGGAGTCGTCCAGGACCACGAGGGCGGGGGCGCCCACCAGGGCGCGGGCGATGGTCAGCCTCTGGAGCTGGCCGCCCGAGAAGTTCTTCCCGCCCGCCTCGACGACGGCGTCGAGCCCGCCCTCCTTCGCACGGACGAAGTCCTCGGCCTGAGCGGTGGCGAGGGCGGCCCAGAGCTCGTCGTCGCTCGCGTCGTCCTTCCTCCAGAGGAGGTTGGAGCGTACCGTGCCCGAGACGAGCGAGGCCTTCTGTGGGACGAGGCCAACGTGCGAGCGCAGCTGCACCGCGGGGTAGGCGCGCACGTCTCGCCCCAGCACCCTCACGCTCCCGGCGCTCGCGTCGTACAGCCTGGGGATGAGGGAGGCAAGCGTGGACTTGCCGGAGCCCGTGCCGCCGATGACGCCGAGGCTGCCCCCGCGTGCGAGCGAGAGGGTCACGCCGTCGAGGGCGGGCACGGCAACGCCCGGATAGGCGAACGAGACCCCGTCGAGCTCGAGGGCAGGGGCGCCCTCCCGGGGCTCGATGGGGTCCACTGCGTCGTCTCGCACGCTGGGCTCGCAGTCGAGCACCTCGACGAGCCTCTGGGCCGAGGCGGCTCCGCGGGTGAAGACCACCACGAGGTTGGCGATGTAGACGATGGAGAGGAGTGTCTGGGTCATGTAGTTGACGAAGGCGATGACCTTGCCCTGGGTGAGGGCACCGGAGTCGACGCGCACGCCGCCGAGCCAGAGGATGACCACCACGCCCAGGTCCATGACCAGGAGCGTCGTGGGGTTGAGGAGCGACGAGAGCCTGCCCGAGGCGATGGCGTCCGCAGCCTGCGAGGCAGCCGCCTCGCGGAAGCGCTCGCGCTCGTGTTCCTCGCGACGGAAGGCGCGCACCACGCGGGCGCCGCCCAGCGCCTCCCTCACCAGGAGCGAGATGTGGTCGAGCTTCTCCTGCATGCTGCGGAAGTAGGGCACGCAATGCGAGAGCACGAGCCAGAACACCAGGGCGATGACCGGGGTGCAGACCAGGAAGACCAGGCCCAGCCTCCAGTCGATGAGCAGGGCGGCCACGATCGAGCCCACGCCCAGGAAGGGCCAGCGGATGAGCTGGCGAATCCCCAGCGCGACGGCGAGCTGGACCTGGTTGACGTCGCTCGTGATGCGCGTGACCAGCGACGCAGGCCCGATCCTGTCCACGTCGACGGCCGAGAGCTCGACGGCCTTGGCGAAGCTCGCCTCGCGCAGGTCCGTACCCATGCCCTGCGAAACCAGCGCCGCCATCTTCTGGCAGACCGCCGTGAAGCAGAAGCCCACGAGGGCGAGGCCTATGAGGAGCGCCCCCCTGAGCGCGATTGCGCCCACGTCGTGGCCCGCGACGCCCACGTCCACCATCGACGCCACGATGACCGGCACGAGGAGCTCAAAGGCCACCTCGATGATCTTGGCGAACATCCCGAAGGCCGCCTTGCCGCGGTACGGCCCCAGATACCTCCTGAGGAGTTCCAGCACGTGGAACCTCCCTCCCGCTGCCTCCTACCCGATGCCCAGCCTCTCGCCGAGCTCGAGCCACTCGTCCTCCAGCGAGGACTGCTCGGCGCGCGCGGCGTCCACCGCCGCCTGCGCCTCCATGAGAGCCTCGTAGTTCGAGGCGTCGACCTGCGCCATCGCGGCCTCGAGGCGCTCCGGCTCCCCCTCGAGCCGCTCGAGTCGGCGGCTCACGGCATCGTAGCGCTTCTTGAGCTCGCGACGCTCGGCGTTGGAGAGGCGCGCCTCTCCCCCCTCCTCGGCGGGAGCGGGTGGGGGCGCCGTCGCCACGCGGGCCCGTGCGCCGTCGTCGGCGGGCTCATGCTCGCCGAGGAGCCTCAGGTACTCGTCCACGCCGCCGGGCACGTGGCGGACCCGTCCGTCAAGGAGGGCGAACTGGTCGTCGGTCACGCGCTCCATGAGGTAGCGGTCGTGGCTCACGAGCAGGAGCGTGCCGGGCCACCCGTCCAGAAGGTCCTCGAGCACGGCCAGCATGTCGGTGTCGAGGTCGTTGCCGGGCTCGTCCAGGACGAGGACGTTGGGCTCCTCCATGAGGACGCACATGATGGCGAGGCGGCGGCGCTGGCCACCCGAGAGCTCGCCCACGAAGCTCGCGAACTCGCGACGGTCGAAGCCCAGGCGCTCGAGCAGCTGCTCGGGGCTCTGCTGCCTGCCGTCCACCACGTAGTAGCTCTTGTAGCTCGAGAGGAGCTCCTGGACCCGCCAGCCGTCCCTCTCGGAGAGTCTCCCGAGGTTCTGCGAGAGGATGCCGAAGCGCACTGAGGCACCGATCCTCACGCTCCCCGAGCTGGGACGGAGCCTGCCCGTCATGAGCGAGAGGAGCGTCGACTTCCCGGCGCCGTTCTCTCCCAGGATGCCAAAGCGGTCTCCCGGTCCCACGATCCAGTCGACGCCCGAGACGACGGGGGCGTCCGAGCCGGGATACGAGAAGGACGCTCCCCTCATCTCTATGACCTGCTTGCCCAGACGGCTCACCGCCATGCGCCTGAGCTCCACGGTGTCGCGCAGGGGCGGGTCGCCGGCGAGGAGCTCCATGGCCGCGTCGATGCGGAACTTGGGCTTGCTCGAGCGCGCCTTGGCGCCGTGGGCGAGCCAGTTGAGCTCCTTGCGCAGGACGTTCTGGCGCCTCTCCTCCATGACGGCCGCCTGCCTCTGGCGCTCGAAGCGCTGCTGCACGTAGGCCGAGTAGCCGCCCTCGAAGGGGTCGATGGCGCCGTCGTGGACCTCCCACATGTGGTCGCAGACCTCGTCGAGGAACCAGCGGTCGTGCGTCACCAGGAGGAGCGCCCCCTGCCCCTGGGGCCAGCGCCCCTTGAGGTGGTCGGCCAGCCAGCCAATCGCCTGCATGTCCAGGTGGTTGGTCGGCTCGTCCATGAGGAGGACGTCCCAGCGCCCCACGAGCACGCGCGCAAGGTCGCAGCGGCGACGCTGCCCGCCCGAGAGCTCGCCCACGCGGGCGTGCCAGTCGATGTCCCCCAGGAGCTCGTCGATGACGCCGCGCACGCGGGGGTCGGAGGCCCAGACGTACTCGGGCTGCTCCCCCACCACGGCATGCTCGACCGTCTCGTCGTCCGTGAGAGCGTCCGACTGGCCCAGGACGCCCACGCTGATGCCGTTCCTCCAGGTGACGGCGCCGGCGTTTGGCTCCACCTCGCGTGCGATGAGCTCGAGCAAGGTTGACTTGCCGTCTCCGTTCCTGCCCACGATGCCTATGCGGTCGCCCTCGTCTATGCCGATGGTCTGGCCCTCGAGCACGCGCTTGTTGGGCCACTCCATGTCGACGCGCTCGAGCCCGATGAGGATTCCCATGCGCGCCCCCTAGCCCTGGTCCCGGGGAAGGGCAAGCTCGCGCACGCGGTCCATGACGCGGCGCGCCACCTCGTCCTTGGGCAGGCAGGGAAGCTCGAGCTCGCCGGAGGCGTCGACCAGCGTCACGGCGTCCGTCTCGGAGCCGAAGGTCGAGTCCGCGCGCGAGACGTCGTTGGCCACGATGAGGTCGGCTCCCTTGGCGCGGAGCTTCGCGCGGGCGTTGGGGACGAGCTCGTCGGTCTCGGCGGCGAAGCCCACCACGACGCGTCGTCCCTTGCGGGCGCAGAGCTCGGCCAGGACGTCCGCCGTGCGCACCAGGCGGATGGAGTCGAGCGGCTCCCTTGCCTTCTTGAGCTTGTGGTCCGCGGGCTCGGCAGGGGCGTAGTCCGCCACGGCGGCGGCGCACACCGCCACGTCCGCACCGTCGAAGGCAGCGAGGGCGGCATCGTGCATCTGGGCGGCGGAAACCACGTCCACGCGCCTCACCCCCTCGGGCGTGGGGAGCGAGACGGGCCCTGCCACCAGCGTGACGGAGGCGCCCCTCCTCGCCGCCTCGCGCGCGAGGGCGAAGCCCATCTTCCCGCTCGATGCGTTGGCGATGTAGCGCACCGGGTCGATGGCCTCGTGCGTGGGCCCCGCCGTGACCACGAGGGAAAGGCCCTCGAGGTCACGCGCCTCCCCGCCCAGGAGGTCGAGGGCGGCCGCGAGGACCTGCCCGACGGGCGCGAGCTTGCCCGTGCCCACGGCGCCGCAGGCGAGCCTGCCGGAGTCGGGCATGACGAAGCGCACCCCGCGCGAGCGCAGGGTGGCGAGGTTGGCCTGGGTGGCCGGGGCCTGCCACATGCGCAGGTTCATGGCAGGGGCGACCAGCACGGGGCAGCCCAACGCGAGGAGCGTGGTGGAGAGCGCGTCGTCCGCCATCCCCGCGGCCATCTTGGCCATCACGTTGGCCGTGGCGGGGACCACCACCGCGAGCTCGGCGAGGTCGGCGAGCTCGACGTGGGGGATCGGACCCTCTCCTGAGCCGTAGAGGTTCGTCGTGACGGGATGTCCCGAGAGGGCCTCGAAGGTCGTGGGGCCCACGAAGCGCGTCGCGTCCTCGCTCATGACGACGCGCACGTCGCAGCCCGCCTTCTGGAGGCCCCGCATGAGCTCGACCGCCTTGTACGCGGCAATCCCGCCGCACACGGCGAGAAGGACCCTACTCGACCTCATCGAAGGCCCCCTCGAACACCAGCATGCGGTGGCAGTAGGGGCATTCGGTCACCTCTGCGCCTGCGCGCCTGAGGTCCGAGAACTGGCTGGGCTGGAGCTTGACGCGGCAGACCGAGGGGAGGTTGCCCGCGAGCCTCTCCACGGCGAGGCCCCCGAAGCGCCTCGAGGCGGCCTCGTAGCGCGCGAGCACCTCGCCCGAGAGGTCTGCGACGACGGACTTGCGCTCGGCCGCGAGCTTGCGCACCTCGGCCATGAGGTCCGCGGACGCCCGCTCGAAGGCCTCCTGCTGGGAGGCCGCCTCCTCGTCCAGGCGCGCCATGACGCCACGGGCGTTGCGTTCCGCCTTGCGCAGGCGGTCGCGGAGCTCGACCTTCTCGCCATGCGTGAACTCGATCTTCTCGAGCCTCTTGGCAAGGGAGGTGAGCTGCGCCTCGAGGTCGGTGAGCTGGCGGTAGTCCGCCTGGCGCTCCGCCGCCTGGGCCTTGACCTCGTCCATGAGGACGACGAACTTGTCGTGCGCGGCCTCCGAGTCCTCGACGTCCATCTCGCTGTCCTTGCGCTGGCCCACTATGCTGGCGAGCTCGCCCTGGAGCTTGCGCTTGGCCTGGGCGATGGCCTGGAGCTTCTTCTGCTGGGGCATGGCCGAGAGCTGGCGCTTGAGCCTGAGGAGCTGGAGGTCGATCTCCTGGAGCCTGAGCAGTGCCTGGGATTCCTTCATGTGCCGCCTCCTTGGGGGCATGGTGCTTGGTCGCAGGTGGTTCGTGCCGGCGGGCTTGCTGTCGCGCGAGGCGGTCCGCTACGCCCCGGCCTTCTTGCGCACGAGGGCGAGCAGGGCGTCCGCGAAGCGCGACAGGTCGTCCTCCCCTACGCGCTCGTCGAAGGACACGCGCAGGGAGCAGAGGGCGAGCTCGCGGGGTATCCGCATGGCCGAGAGCACGTGGCTCGGGTCCAGCGATCCCGACGAGCAGGCAGACCCGGCCGAGACCTCGAACCCCGCCTCGTCGAGCGAGAGGACCAGGGTCTCGGAGTCGACGCCCGGCACCAGCAGCGAGACCATGCCGGGCAGACGCCCCTCGTCCATCTGGGGGGAGACGCTCGCCTCGATGCCGGTTCCGGGGGCGCAGAGGCGGTCGTAGAGGCCCTGGGCGCGGGAGGCGACGAGGCGACGGCGCTCGGAGAGCCCGTCCGAGCAGGAGCGGGCGGCGGCGGCGAAGGCGAGCGCGCCGCGCACGTCCTGCGTGCCCGCGCGCCTCCCCTGCTCCTGGCCGCCTCCGAAGGACTGCGGCCTGAGCGGGCAGCGGCTGCGCAGGGCGAGCGCCCCCACGCCCACCGGGCCGCCGATCTTGTGGGCGGCGAGGGAGACCGCGTCCACGTCCCCGAGCTCGAGCGGGATCCTGGCGAAGGCCTGGACGGCGTCCGTGTGCATGAGGGCGCCGGCCGCGTGCGCCCTCCGCGCGATGGCGGCCACGGGCTGCACCACGCCCGTCTCGTTGTTGGCGCACATGACCGAGACGAGGGCCACGTCCGGGCCCAGGAGCTCGCCCACCGCCTCGGGGGTGACGACGCCATGGCGGTCGGGACTCACGAGCCCGACCTCGAAGCCGCGGCCCCTCAGCGGGGGCAGGACGTCCAGGACCGAGTCGTGCTCGATGGCGGAGACCAGGACCCTGGTTCGCCTGCGGTCCCTCTCGCGTGCCGCCTCGGCCATGCCGAGGAGGGCGAGGTTGTTGGACTCGGTGCCGCCCGAGGTGAAGGTGACGTCCATGGGCCTGAAGCCGCCGCCCAGGCAGCGGGCGAGGTCGCGACGGGCGCCGTCGAGGGCGCGGGCGGCCTCGCGGCCCAGGCTGTGCAGGGAGTTGGGGTTCGCCCCCGCGATGCGGGAGGACTCGTAGTCGAGCTCGGCCTCGCGCGCCGCGTCGCAGAGCGGGGCCGAGGCGGCGTAGTCGAGGTAGAGGGGGGCATCGGACGGCATCAGGCGCGCCTCGCGAGTCCGCCTAGGGCCGCGTCCCTGATGGACCGGATGGCCTGGGCGCGGTCCTGCGCGCCGAAGACGGCGCTTCCCGCCACGAGCACGTCGGCTCCCGCCGCCGCCACGGCGGCGGCGTTCCCGGCCGAGATGCCCCCGTCGACCTCGACCCTGGGGCTCACGCCATGGGCGGAGCAGAGGGCCTTGAGGCGGCGGAGCTTGGCGAGGGAGCCCTCGATGAAGCCCTGGCCCCCGAAGCCGGGGTTGACCGTCATGACCAGCACCATGTCGAGCTCGTCGACGAGCTCCTCGAGGCAGGACACGGGGGTCGCGGGGTTGAGCGCCACGGCCGCCTTGGCCCCCGCCTCGTGGATGAGCGAGACGAGCCTCCGGGCGTGCGTCTGGGCCTCCCAGTGGAAGCTCACCACGTCGGCGCCGGCGTCGAGGTACCAGGGAACGCACTCCTCGGGGTTCGAGACCATGAGGTGCACGTCGACGGGAAGGCCCGTGGCACGCTTGACCTGCGAGAGGACCCCCACGCCAAACGAGAGGTTGGGCACGAAGTGACCGTCCATGACGTCGAAGTGGAGGAGGTCCGCCGTGGCTATGTCGTCGAGCTCGTCCGCAAGCCTGGTGAAGTCTGCCGAGAGCAGCGACGGCGCCACCCTCACGTCATGGTCAAGCATCAGCACATCCCCTATTCGTTTGTGCGGAGACCGTAGAACTCCTCGTTGGGCCCGCGGTCCAAGAGGAGCCCGGCCGCCTCCTCGAGTCTGACTCCCTCGTACAGGATAGCGTGTACGGCATGGGTCACGGGGGTCTCTATGCCCATCTCGCACGCAAGCTCCCAGACGCTCACCGCCGCGCGGGCACCCTCGACCACCATGCGGGTGCGGCCCTCGTACGACTCGAGCGTCTCGCCCGCGGCGAACGCCTCGCCGAAGCTGCGGTTGCGCGAGTGGCGCGAGGTGCAGGTGGCGACGAGGTCGCCCATGCCGGCGAGCCCCATGCAGGTGAGGGTGTCGCCGCCCAGGGCGCTCACGATGCGCCCCACCTCGGCGAGGCCGCGGGTCATGAGGACGGCGAGCGCGTTGTCGCCCATGCCCAGGCCGGCGCAGACCCCGCAGGCGATGGCGATGACGTTCTTGACGGCGGCGCAGACCTCGACGCCCCGCACGTCCCGGGAGCGGTAGGCCCTGAAGCTGGTCGAGTGGAGGAGCCGCTGGAAGTCGCGGGCGAGGGCCTCGTCCTCCGCCGCGACGACGCCGGCGGACACCATCCCGCGCGAGATCTCCTCGGCGTGGTTGGGGCCCGAGAGCGCGGCGATGCGGCGGGGATGCCCCAGCTCCTGGGCCACGACCTCGGTCATGAGCAGGTGGCTGCCCGGCTCGATGCCCTTGGTGAGCACCAGGAGCCCGGCGGGGTCGGGGACCGCGGCCGCGCAGGACGCGAGGGTGGCCCTCAGGAAGGAGGAGGGCACCGCCACGAGGGCCTGGCCCGCCCCGGCGAGCGCCTCTGCGGCGTTCGTGGTGGCACGGACGTTCGCGGGCAGCTCGTAGGAGCTGAGGTGGCGCGGGTTGCGGTGGAGCTCGCTGATGGAGCGGGCAACCTCATCGGAGCGGGCGAGCATGCAGACCTCGTCCGCATGCCCCGCAACGAGGCCGGCCGCCGCCGTGCCCCAGGACCCCGTGCCGATGACGGCGACCCTCCCGCTCATCGCGACCCCCCCTCCTCGTCGCGCTTGTCGGACGAGCCGCGATGCACGCTGAAGCGACGCTCCTCTCCCCTGGCGAGCTTCCTCAGGTTGGTGCGGTGCGACCAGATGACGACGACCGCGGTGACGGCCAAGGGCAGCTCCACCCAGGGCCCGAAGCCCATGAGGGCCCCCACCACGGGAAGGGCGGCAGCGGCGGCGACGGAGCCAAGCGAGACGTAGCGCGAGGGTATGGCGAGGACGAAGAACACGGCGAGGATGGCAAGCGCCAGGGGCCAGTGGAGCCCCAGGGCCGCGCCGAAGCCGACCGATATGCCCTTGCCTCCCCTGAAGCCCAGGTAGGGGGAGAAGACGTGTCCCATGACGCAGCTGAGGTAGACCAGGGCGAGGGCCCAGCCGAAGGGGGTTTCCACGCCCGCGGCGGCCCAGTCTCCCCCAAACACGAAATCGGAGAGCGCGAGGTGCGAGAGGAGCATGCACGCCATGCCCTTGCCCGCGTCGCAGACGAGGGTGAGCGCCGCCGCAGCGGCACCCGCGGAGCGCGCGACGTTGGTCATGCCGATGTTGCCCGAGCCCACCGTGCGCACGTCCACGTGCTCGCGCGAGCCCTTGGCGATGAGCAGGCCGAAGGGTATGCCACAGACGAGGAAGGACGCGAGCATGCAGGCGGCGGTCGCCAGGGCGAGCGGGCTCATCTGCGCCCCTCCTCCCTCAGGCGGAACTTGAGCCTGACGGGGGTTCCCGTGAGGTCGAAGGCCTGGCGCAGGCGGTTCTCCATGAAGCGCTCGTAGTTGTCGTCCACGAGGTCCGGCGCGTTGCACCAGAAGGTGAGCACGGGAGGCCTCTGGCCGGTCTGCACGCCATAGTGGACCTTGAGGCGGCGGCCCTTGTCGGTGACGGTGTGCCCACCCTCGCGGATCTGGGTGAGGAGGGCGTTGAGCTGCGAGGTCTTGAGCTGGCAGGCATGATTCGCCGCCGCCTTGACCGCAGCCTCGAGGATCTTGTCGGTGGCGCGCCCGGTGAGGGCGCTCATGTTGACCGAGGGCGCCCAGGGGGCGAACGAGAGGCGCTGGGCGAGGGTGGCCGCCACGTCGTCGCGCTGCTTCTCGGTGGTGACGAGGTCCCACTTGTTGAGGGCCACCACGAGGGCGCAGCCGCGGTCCACCGCCATGCCCACGAGCTTCTGGTCCTGCTCGGTGACGCCCACCGAGGCGTCCACCACCAGGATGCAGACGTCGGCGCGGTCCATGGCCTCGAGGCCGCGGACCAGGCTGTAGTACTCGACGTCCTCGTGCACCAGGTTCTTCTTGCGCATGCCCGCGGTGTCGACGAGGCGGATGCGCGTGCCCTTCCACTCGATCATGCTGTCGATGGCATCGCGCGTGGTGCCCGCGACGTCCGAGACGATGGAGCGGTTCCTCTTGGTCAGACGGTTCGCGAGCGAGGACTTGCCCACGTTGGGACGGCCGATGATGGCCACGTTGAGGGCGTCGTCCGCCGGCCCCTCCTCGTCCTCCTCGTCCGGGAGCACGGCGACGACCTCGTCGAGGAGGTCTCCCGTGCCGTGACCGTGCCCGGCCGAGATGGGACGCGGCTCCCCCACGCCCAGGGAGTAGTAGTTCCAGGACTCGAGCTCGCGGGCGGGGTCGTCGATCTTGTTGACCACCAGGAAGACCGGCTTGCCCGACTTCCTGACCACGCGGGCGACCTCCTCGTCCTCGTCGGTCACGCCGACGGTGCCGTCCACCACGAAGATGATGGCGTCCGCCTCGTCGCAGGCGGCGAGCGCCTGCTCGCGGATGCGCGGGGCGAAGACGTCCTTGCTCTTGGCGGACTCGATGCCGCCGGTGTCGATGAGGACGAACTCGCGGCCGTTCCAGTCGGTCGTGTGGTACGAGCGGTCGCGGGTCACGCCGCGCGACTCGTGGACTATGGCGTCGCGGTTCACCGCCAGGCGGTTGACGAGGGTCGACTTCCCCACGTTGGGCCTGCCGACCACGGCGACTATGGGCTTGGACATGATGCTCCTTGCTGTTCCTGCTGCAGATTCCTGGGAAAAGTCTAGCATGCGCGCCCTGGGAGCCCCGGGCGGCGGGGTCCGCGCACAGCAAAGCCACGGCAGGGTCGTCCCTCCCCTGCCGGGAGGCGTCGAGGCACGTGGCCCTCGCCCGACGAGGCCCTAGAGCCCGAAGGTCCCGGCGAGGGCTGCGACCATAGTTCCGGGCGAGGACTGGCTCACCAGCGGGAGCCCCCCGCGGGAGCGGATCTCGTCCAGGATGTGTGCCTGGCTGTCCCCGTCCAGGGTGACCTTGTCGAAGTTGAACATGACCTCGGGCAGCACGACCACCGTAAACGAGAGGTCCTGGGGCAGCTGCGCGAGCAGGTCGCAGGACACGATGAGCCCGGTCACGTTGACGTCCCCGCCGTAGTAGTCGTTGCGAATCGCGACGCAGCCGGCACGACCCGCCGACCACCGCTCGAAGAAGCTCGAGATGGTGGGCTCCGCAGCCTCGCCGCAGACGACGAGCGCGCGCATGCCCCGCTCCTCGAGGCGCGACCTCAGGCCACTGAGGAGCCCGCCCTGCGTGCGGCAGAGCTCGTCCGCCTCGTCCAGGAAGCTCCTCAGCATGCCGATGCCGTCATAGAACTGCGGGTAGCCGTCGTAGGTCTCGGCCGGCGGGACGGGCAGCTCGGCGTCCACGTAGAACTCGTCCGAGAGCTGGAAGCGGGTGCGCCCCAGCTCCCGCCTGGCCCGCTCCTGGTAGGGCTCGATGAGCCTCACCACGGCCCGCGACGCCTCGACGTCCTCCGAGAAGGACTCCGAGAACTGCTTGGAGTACTTGGTGTAGCCCATGGGGACGAGCGCCATGGAGCTGATGTTGGGCCTCTCCTCCACCCAGTCGAGGGTCCGCCTGAGCTCGTCGCCGTCGTTGATGCCGGCACAGAGCACGATCTGCCCGTGCACCTCGAGCCCCGCCTCGCAGAGCCGCTCCAGCACCTCGACGCCCCTCATGGCGCGCGGGCCGATGAGCGACCTCCTGACCTCGGGCGATATGGCATGGATCGAGACGTTCATGGGCTCGAGGCGGCACCGGACGATTCGCTCCAGGTCGTCGTCCCCCACGTTGGTGAGCGTCACGAAGTTGCCCTGGAGGAACGACAGCCGGTAGTCGTCGTCCCTGAGCGAGAGGGACGCGCGCGCGTCCTCGGGGAGCATCCTCATGAAGCAGAACTGGCAGGCGTTGACGCAGGTGCGGATGCCGTCGAAGAGCACGTCGGTGAACTCGACGCCCCAGTCCTGCCCGGGCTCGCGCTCGAGCTCGCAGGAGTAGGACTGGCCGTCATCGGGGTCGAAGACCTCGAGCTCGCAGTAGGCGTCGGCCCCCTCCCAGCGCCAATCGATGAGGTCGCGCAGGGGGTGCCCGTTGATGGCGTCCACGCGCATGCCCGGCTCGAGGCCTGCCTCCCAGGCGGGGCTCCCGTCCTCGACGGCCTGGATCCAAGCCCCGTCCGCCTGCGGTCGGGTGGAGGCGTAGTCCGCACGCTTGAGCCTGCCCTCTCCCGCCTCCATCAGCCCTCCCCCACGAGCTCGCCGATACGCTCGACGACCTCGTCGATCTGGGACTGGGGCGTGGAGGCGCCGGCGGTCACGCCGATGAGCTCGGCCCCGTCGAACCAGGGCGCCTCGAGCTCGGACGCGCCCTCGATGTGGTGCGTGCGCGGGCAGGAGGCCTCGCAAATCTGGGCGAGCCTGCGGGTGTTGGCGGACATGCGGCCGCCCACGACCACCATGGCGTCCGCCTGGGCGGCGAGCTTCGCCGCGGATGCCTGGCGCAGGGTCGTGGCCTCGCAGATGGTGTCGACGACACGCAGCTCGTCCACCCTGCCTATGAGGGCCCCCACGAGCGCGCGCAGGCGGGAGCGCGACTGGGTGGTCTGCACCACGAGTCCCACGCGCCGCGCGAGCCTGACGCCCTCGAGGTCCTCGGGCCCGCCCACGATGAGCGCCTGGGGGGCGTGCCCCAAGGTCCCCTCGACCTCGGGATGCCCCTCCTCGCCCAGGATGAGGACCTGGTAGCCCTCTCTTGCGAGCCTCTCCGCGGCGTTGTGCGCCCGGATGACGAAGGGACAGGTGGCGTCCAGGACCTCGTCGTGGGAGGCGCGGGCGGCGTCCTCCTCCTCGGGGGTGACGCCGTGCGTGCGCAGCACCAGCGTGCCGCCGGGCGCGTCCGCCGCGGAGGCGACGACGCCGACGCCGCGGCTCTCGAGCTCGCCCACCACGCTGGGGTTGTGGATGAGGGGGCCCAGGGTGTGGATGGGACCCCTGGCGTCGCGGGTCGCGTCCCTCACCATCTGGAGCGCGCGGTTCACGCCGTAGCAGGCGCCCGCCTCGTCGGCGACCAGGATCTTTGGCATCTCTTCTCCCCTACAGCTTGCCCGGGTGCTCCCGACGGAGCTCGTCGCGCATGGCATAGACGCGATCCATCGCCAGGGACTCCATCGCCTTCGCCTGGGCCTTGCGGCCCCTCACGCCCAGGTCGCCGAACTCGAGGCAGTCTCCGACCTTGCACCAGACCCTGCCCGGCCTCTTCCAGTGCGTGCCCTCGGGCGTGATGTTGAGGGCGCCAACAATGGAGAGGGGCTGCACGGGCGCCTTGGCGAGCTGGGCCACCAGGGCGAAGCCCGCGTGGAGCTCGACGGGCTGGTCCTGCGACCTGACGCGCGTCCCCTCCGGGAAGATGAGGATGCACTCACCCCTCCTGAGCGAGCGGACGCAGCGGCGCACGAAGCTCATGTCGGCCGTGCCCCTCTCCACGGGGATGCCGCCGATGCGCGAGAAGAGCCAGGTCACGAACCTGTTGCCGTCGAACTCGCTCTTGTAGACGGGACGCACGCGCTGGCCGTGGGCCCAGAGCGAGACCACGACGGGGATCGGGTCGAGCATGGAGACGTGGTTCATGACTATGACGCGCCCGCGCCTCTCGTCCCAGAGCTTGCGGCCGTCCACCATCCTCCAGGGCCAGACGAGCTTGGTGAGGGCCCCGACCAGGCAGACCGCGAGGGCGAGAAGCGCTCGCGCCGGAAGCGGGAAGTCCGCCATGCGGTGGTCGTAGTAGTCGTCGAAGGAGTTTCCCGCGAAGGCGCGCATCCTGCCCTCGCCCGGCTCGACGGCGGGCCTGCGCGCGGCGGCGTCGGGCTCGGGATTCGGGACGGGCGTGCCGGCGGGCATGGAGTCGGCGGCGGGCACGCCGACCGTCCCCGCCTCGCCTCCGGAGACCGCCTGGGACGCCGCCGGGACGCCGTCGCCGGAGTCCCTCTCACCCGAGGCGACCCGGTCCATGAGGGCCGAGATCAGCGCGACCTCCTCCTCCACGCTCAGGCTCGACGAGTCGATGTGCACGGCGTCCTCGGCGGGCCTCAGGGGGGACTCCTCGCGGGAGGAGTCGAGGCGGTCGCGACGGACGATGTCCTCCAGAATCTTGCGCTCCTCCTCGCCGTCCGCCTGCGCCGAGGCGTCGGTGGTGCTGTTGCCGCCGGCGCGCTGGACCGCCCTGCGGTGGGCGCGGGCCGCGGGGTCGGCGGTGAGGAAGACCTTCACGTCGGCCTGGGGAAACACCACGGTGCCGATGTCGCGGCCCTCGGCCACGACGTTGCCGGAGCGCCCCAGCTCCCGCTGGCGCGCCACCATGGCGGCCCGCACGGCGGGGACGGCCGCCACCGCTGACACGTTGTGGTCCACCTCGGCGGAGCGGATCTGGGCGCTGACGTCCTCGCCGGACTCGAAGACCGTCTGGGAGCCGTCCTCGGCCGTGCCGAAGCCGATGCCGCAGGCCTCGGCGACCCTCGCCACGGCCTCGCGGTCCGCCAGGTCGACCCCCCTCTGCAGGCAGCGCAGCGTGGCGCAGCGGTACATGGCGCCGGTGTCGAGATAGGTGAGGCCCCGCTCGCGCGCGAGCGCCCTCGCTATGGTTGACTTTCCGGAGCCGGCAGGCCCGTCGATTGCAACGATCACTTCACACTACCTTCCGCGATGTTCTCGGTCGTGTCCCTGCCCAGGAGGGAGGGATCCTCCGCCCTGCGCCGCACCTCCTCGGGTGCGAGCCCGATGGCGACGAGGGTGTAGCTCGTGCCGTCGCAGGCGAGGACCTGCGAGCTCACGTTGGGCAGGCGCAGCCTCCAGAAGCTCGTGAGCGGAATCTGGAGTGCCGAGGCCAGGACCGCCCTGGTGAGCCCCCCGTGGGTGACGCAGGCCGTGCGGCCCCCGAGAGGCCTCAGCGCCTCGAGCAGGCCGTGGGCGCGCGCGAAGAGCTCCTCGAAGCACTCTGCCCCCTCGGGCGCCCGCGAGCGTCCGTCGGGACCCAGGGCCCAGGGGAAATCGTACCCCATGGCCCTGAGCTCACCCACCGTGAGGCCCTGCGCGGGACCGAACTCGATCTCGGCCAGCTCCTGCCTGACCTCGAGCGGCACGCCGAGCCTCCAGGCCGCCTCGCGCGCGATGGCGAGGCAGCGCGAGAGGGGCGACGACCAGACGCGGTCGGGCTCCCAGGCCACCAGCGCCTCGACGGCGCGCGCCATCTGGCGCTCCCCCTCCGGGCTCAGGTCCACGTCGCTCCTGCCCGAGAGCGTGCCGGCGAGGTTCGCCGTGGTCTCGGGGTGTCGCATCAGGAGGATGCGCTGCCTATCCCCTGGCATGCGAGGGCACCTCCCCCGTGGCCAGGGCCTCGACCGCCGCGCGCTCGCGGGCGTCGAGGGGCCTCCACTGGCCGGGCATGAGGCCCGTGAGGGCGAGGGGCCCGAACTCGTCGCGGTGCAGGCGCAGCACCTCGTGCCCCACGGCCTTGAGCATGCGCTTGACCTGGTGCTTGCGACCCTCGTGGATCCTGAGCGAGACGACGCTCGTCCCATAGGGAACGCCCTCGGGCGCCACGGGCAGGGTGTGCGGGTCGCCTGCGCGCAGCAGCCGCGCCTCCGCGGGCGCCGCGGCGCCACCCCGCAGCTCGACGCCCTCGCGCAGGGCCCGGAGGGCGTCTTTGTCCGGGACGCCTCGGACCAAGGCAACGTAGTGCTTCCAGACGTGGCGGGAGGGGTGGAGCATGCCGTTCGCCACGTCGCCGTTGGTGGTGAAGAGCAGGAGGCCCGTGGTGTCACCGTCGAGCCGGCCCACCGGGAAGAGACCGGGATGGCGGTCCGTGGGCACGAGACTCGCCACGCAGGGACGGCCCTGAGGGTCCCTCATGGTGGTGAGGTAGCCCGCGGGCTTGTAGAGCATAACGTAGGCGTGCCCGTCGGCCAGGCGCACGAGGCGGCCGTCCACGCGCACCTCGTCCGCGTCGACGTCGACCTTGCTGCCCAGCTCGCTCACCACCTGGCCGTTCACGCTCACGCGCCCGGCGCACATGAGGTCCTCGGAGCCGCGCCGACTCGCGACGCCCGCACGGGCGAGGAAGCGCTGCAGGCGCATGGTGTGCGGCGCGCCCTCGGGAAAGGCCCGCTTGGCGCGCGCGTCCCCCTCGCCCCTATTCGACATCACAGGACGCCTCCCCGACCACTGTGCCCGCGGCTTCCGCCTCGCCGCTCGGGACGACCGTCGCGGCGGCCACGCCGCCGGCCTGGGCGAGGGGGGCCTCTCCCCCGTCCGCGAGGGCAACGAGGACCTCCGGGGCGTCCCCGTCGTAGCCGTCACCCAGGAGCTCCCGCTCCTGCTCCATGTCCTCCGAGGTCTCCTCCAGGGTGGACGAGATGGCCCGGCCGCTCAGGCGCTCACGGATGAACTGGCGCGACTCCTCGTCGGGCGCGAAGTCCTCGAGCGGCGGCAGGTCGCGCAGGGACCTGAGGCCGAACTGCTCCAGGAAGCGGCGGGTCGTGCCGTAGAGGAGGGCGCCGGAGCGACCCGACTCGTGCCCCACCTCGCGGACGAGGCCCTTCTCCTTGAGGGAGCCGATGACGCCGTCCGAGTTGACGCCGCGCACGGCCTTCACGCCCTCGCGCGTGACGGGCTGGTGGTACGCGATCACGGCGAGGGTCTCGAGGGCCGCCTGCGAGAGACGACGCATGTCCCACGAGAGCACGTAGCCCTCCACCTGCTCGTGGTAGGCGGGGTGGGTGAAGAGCCTCCAGCCGCCCGCGACCTCGCGCAGCTGGAAGCCGCGGTTGGCGTCGGAGTACTCCGCCGCGAGCTCAGCGAGGGCGGACGCCGCCTCGCCCGGGGCGACCCCCAGCGCCTTCGCGAGGTCGGTCGCCGGGACGGCGTCGGTCGAGACCAGGAGCAGCGCCTCGAGCTGGCCCCTGAGGGAGCCGGTGGAAAGTCGTTCGAGCTCGCTCATTGGAGTTCCTCCTCAATGCTGGTCAGTTCGGACTCGTCCAGCTCGAAGGCCGGTGCGCCCTCCACGCGTGCCACGTCGATCTCCCCGAAGGTCCGCGACTGGCTGAGCGTCACGGCGCCGCGCTTGCTGAGCTCGAGGATGGCCAGGAAGGTCGCGACGACCGCCTCGGGCCTCCAGTCACCGTCCACGAGCTCGGAGAAGGTCACGAGCGGACGGGCGCGGGTGAGGCGGTCGACCGACGCCACGGTGAGGGCGATGGGCAGGCGCTTGGGGGCGACGTGCTCCGCCTCGAGCAGGAAGCCCTCGCGCCTGCTGTCGAGGTCGGCGCAGATCACGGCGAGCGAGCGCAGGGTGATGCCCTTGAGGTAGTCGGGCATGAGGCCCATGAACTCCGGGTCGGGGCCGGCCGTGCGCGCGAGCATGAGGCCCTCCGCCTCCATGCGGCTCCCCAGGGCCATGCCGGCGTTCCTGAACTGCTTGTAGGCGATGAGTCGGGCGATGAGGACCTCGCGCACCTCCTCGGGCGAGAGGTCCGCGAACTCGTCGTCGTCCGCATCGTCGTCCCGCCGCGACGGCACGGAGTGGTCGGGCACCAGAGACGCGGCCTTCATGTCGAGGAGGGTCGACGCCACGAGAACGAAGTCGCTCGCCACGTCCAGGTCCAGCTCCCCCATGGAGCGGACCTCCTCGAGGTACTGGTCGGCCACCTCGGCGATGGATATGGAGCCGATGGCCACCTTCTGCCTGCTCACGAGCTGGAGGAGCAGGTCGAAGGGCCCCGAGTAGGCCTGGGTCCTCACGCGGTACGACATGCTAGGCCCCCAGGAGGTGGCCGGCCAGGCGGATGGCGGTGGCCCTGAGGTAGGAGCTCAGGGGGTCGAAGCCCAGCAGGCCCGGCAGGACGTAGAGGACGACGAGCAGGATGGGCATGGAGTAGGCCTGCACCTGCTGGTATATGCGGCGTCCCTCTCCCCTGAGGAAGGGCGAGAGGAGCTTGGAGCCGTCGAGGGGCGGCAGGGGGATGAGGTTGAAGAAGGCAAGGGAGCAGTTGACGTAGCACCAGGACGAGGTGACGCGCAACAGCCAGTACGCCAGGCCGTACCCTCCGTCCCAGAAGCCCGCAAAGGCCTGGAAGGCGAGGCCGGCCACGACCGCCTGGAGGAGGTTGCAGACCGGGCCCGCGAGGGCGACCAGCGCCTCGTCACGGGCGGGATGGCGCAGGCGGCGCGGGTCGAAGGGCACGGGACGGGCGTAGCCAAAGACCGGCCCCTGGGCGAGCGCCATGAGGACGGGCAGGAGGACCGACCCGAAGGGGTCGAGGTGCGCCGCGGGGTTGAGGGTGAGCCGTCCCTGCTCCTTCGCCGTGGGGTCGCCCAGCATGAGTGCGGCCCAGGCGTGAGCGAGCTCGTGCAGGACGAGCGAGAGGACGGCCACGCCGACGCTGACGAGCGTCCCGACGACGCTCATGAGGCTGAGGTCCACGTCCGCCCCCTAGCGCCGGGATGCCCGGGACAGGAGCCAGTCGAGCACGAAGAGCGCGAGGGCCGCGATGGCGAAGTCGAGCCTCAGGACCCCGCCGAGCGGCGTCTCGAAGAGCAGGGCGCCCGAGAGGGCACGGGGCAGGAGCTGCGAGACGCGTGCCGTGAGCTCGAGGAGCTGGACGCGGTGCGATCCCACGACCACGGCGTCCGCGACCACGAGGGCCGAGAGGCCAAGCGCCGCGAGCCTGCAGGCGAGGGCGAGGAGCCACAGGGCGAGACGGGCGAGGAGCCCTCCCAGCGAGGACAGGAAGCCCCCATGGCGGCGGGCGGGCTCGGGCGAGAAGGCCTCGCGGCGAGGGCTCGGCACCGCGGCACGAGGCGCTGGCACGTAGGGCCTCTGCGCCGGGGCCGGCTGTGCGCGCGGCACCTGGGCCACGGGCCTCAGCAACGTGCGCTCGGGACTCTCGCCTGCCTGACGCGCGGAACGGTCAAGGCGCCTGGTCGCAGGCTCCGCCGCTTGCCAGGGGCGCGGCTCGTCGGCCGCCACGTAGGCGTCGGAAGGCACGTGGGCGCCCGCCTGTGAAAACTCCTGCCGGGGAGAGGCTGCCGTGCGCCCCTCCCAGCCACCACCCGGGACGTCGCTAGGCATTGAGGGCCTCCTCTATCTTCTCCGTGAGCTCGAGCCACTCCTCCTCGAGCGAGGGGATCTTCTTCGAGAGCGCGTTGTACTCCGCCATGCACGTGTCGAAGCGGTCTGCGTCGGCATAGAGCTCCTCCGAGGCCATGAGCTCCATCAGCTCCGCATAGCGCTTGCGCGCGGGCTCGAGGGCGGACTCGACCTGCCTCAGGCGGCGCCTCTCACCCTTGAGGGCGCGGTTCGCGGCGTTGCGCGCCTCCGCCTCCGCGCGGCGCTGCTCCTTGGTCTTCACGTTACGGCCCTGGGTCACGGGCTCCTCCTGGCTCGCCGTCGCACGGGCGGGCTGTGGCGCCTGCTGTCCGGACGCCTCGGCCTCCCGGGCCTCGAGCTCGGCGCGCTTGAAGAGGTAGTAGTCGTAGTCCCCGTCATAGAGGGTCACCTTGTGGTCGCGCACCTCGATGACCTTGTTCGCCACGGCGCGCACGAGGTGCTCGTCGTGGCTGATGAGCATGATGGTGCCCGGGAAGTCGACGAGCGCCTGCTCGAGCACGTCCACCGAGTCGATGTCCAGGTGGTTGGTGGGCTCGTCCAGGCAGAGCAGGGGGTCCGGCGAGACGAGCATCCTGGCCAGCGCGAGGCGCGCCCGCTCCCCGCCCGAGAGCACGCCGACGCGCTTGTCCACGTCGTCGCCATGGAAGAGGAAGGCGCCCAGGAGCCGGCGCTCCTCCGAGCTCGTCCAGCCGGGGGCAGCCTCGTCCATCTCCTGCATGACGGTCAGGCCCTCGTGCAGGGTCTCGAGCTGGTGCTGGGCGTAGTAGGTCTGGGTCACGTTCTGCCCCAGCTCGACCGTGCCACGACTGGGCTCCTCGTGGCCGTTGACGATCTTCATGAGCGTGGACTTGCCCGCACCGTTGGGGCCCACGAGGACCGCATGGTCGCCGCGGTAGAGCTTGAGGTCGATGCCCTCGTAGACGTGGTTCTCCCCGTAGCTCTTCGCCACGCCCTCGAGGCTGATCACCATGTCGCCCGTGCGCGGGGGCTCCGGGAAGCGGAAGCGGACCTTCTTCGACGACTCGGGCAGCACCACGAGCTCGGACTGGATCTGCTCGATGCGCCGGATGCGCTCCTGGACCTGCTTGGCCTTGGTGGGCTTGTAGCGGAACTTGTCCACGAAGACCTGCATGTGGTTGATGTCGCGCTCCTGGGCGGCGCGCTTGGCGCGGAGCTGCTCCAGGTTGTCCTCGCGCTGGCGCAGGTAGCCGGAGTAGTTGCCCACGTAGGTGACCAGGCGCTTGTTCTCGAGCGCGGCGACGTGGCTCACGCAGGAGTCCATGAAGGCACGGTCGTGGCTCACCAGGAGCACGGCGCCGTCATAGGAGCTCAGGAAGGACTCAAGCCACTTGACGCTCTCGAGGTCGAGGTGGTTGGTGGGCTCGTCCAGGAGCAGGAGGTCGGGATGGCGGAGGAGGAGCTTTGAGAGGGCGATGCGCATCTGCCAGCCGCCCGAGAAGTCGCGCGAAGGCTTGTCGAAGTCCTCGATGGGAAACCCCAGGCCGCCCAGGATCTGCCGGGCGCGCGCCTCGAGCTCGTAGCCGCCCAGCCGCTCGAAGCGGTCCTGCGCCGCGCCGTAGCGCTCGAGGAGGCCGTCCTGCTCGGGCCCGGTGGGCATGGACGAGATCTGGTGCTCCATCTGGGATATGCGGCGCTCGAGCTCCTTGAGCTCGTGGGCGGAGTCGACGACCTCGGCGAGGGCGCTCTTCTCGCCCGCCAGATGGGTCTCCTGCTCCAAGTAGCCGATGCTGCAGTCGCGCGCGAAGCTCACCGTGCCCTCGTCGGCGGACTCCTGGCCCATGATTATCTTGAGCAGCGTGGTCTTCCCGGCGCCGTTGGGACCCACCAGGCCCCAACGCTCGCCGGCATTGAGCTGCAGCGTAGCGGCCGAGTACAGGACCCGGCCGCCGAATGACTTCGAGATCTTGTCAGCGAGTGCGATCAAGCGCGTTCCTCCGGATGCCCGCCTATACGTGACCTCCCAGTATACGAGATGGCCTGACAGGGGCGACGTCTCCTGCCGACGCGCACATCGCAGGAACAGAATGGCTCGCCGACGACTGCAGGCCAGGCGCGCCCACTACATCCGACGCGCGCCCGGGTTCGCCCACTGCGTCCAATGCGCGCCCGGGTTCGTCCGCAGCGTCCGACGCGCTCGGAGGCTCGTCTCGACAACGCCCGATACGCGCGTAATCTTCTTGATAGCGTCCGACGCGTCTTTGGCGCAGTCGGCAACTGGGCAAACGCGAACGCTTCAGACGCGTTCGACGTATTCGTGGATTTTACGCACGCGTTCGACGTGCTCGTTCGACTCATGCGCAGCCCCGCACGCACAGCGCAGCTCGACGGCGAACAACACGTATGTCAGGCGCGGTGACGCCGCGAGTGCCGCGCCTACGAGCAGAGGTGGATGGCGAAGCCCGCGATCTGCCGCTCGAAGTAGATCAGCTGGGTGCTGCCATCAGGCCTGAGCACGCGCGACGCCTGGTTAAGCCTGAACCCGCGCGCCTCGAACCAGCGCTCCGCCGCAGGCAGGTCGTCGACATGGAAGCCGATGTGGCCCTTCTCCCCGCGCGGGGCCTGGGGGCGCATTATCTCGACCAGGCTGCCCGAGAAGAGCGAGATGGGGGCCTGGACGTTGCGCGGCAGCCCCATGAGGGTCTGGAAGAGGCCCGCGATCTGCTCCGCCTCCTCGTCCGTAGCCGCGTTCACGCCCACGTGGGCGATGCTGAGCCCGAAGAGTGCCACCGGATCGTCCTGCACGCTCGTGTCCTGCACGCTCGTGTCCTGCACGCTCGTGTCCTTCACCTCGTCTGCCATGACAAGCTCCCCTTCCTCGTCGTAGGAGGACCCTCTCCCCTCTTCCCCCTTTTCGCTCGAGTGTACAAGCTGAAGGTTTCAACTTGCGCACTCGTGAGACGGTTTCTCTCTCCTTCCTGCGCAGACATCGTGGTGCGGCTGTCGAGTGCGCAATTGAGTGCTTTAAGTTTGCGCACTCGCGAGGGGGAGGTGGGACGAGGGTGGTGAATCAAGGGGCGCGCGGCTCCGGCGGTCGGCGCATCCACAGGAAAGCGAACAAATTACACAGGTACCTGTCTTATGTGGAGGAGCGGTGTAGATGCGCCTCCCAACGAGGTCGAGCGTCGCAATCCAACTCCGCACTGCTATCGTCGTAGACAGTTACACAGGTACCTGACATTCGAAAGACGCACGGAAGGACCGTGCGGGACGCCAGGCGCCGACGGAGGGATTCGCATGACCGAAGAGAACGACACCCAGACCCAGGCAGACCAGACCGAGGAGGTCGCGGGCGAGAAGGCCGAGGCCACGAGCCCCAAGGCCCACGAGGAGATCTCGCTCGCCCACAAGGCCGGACGCATGGGCAACCTGCTCTATCGCTACACCAAGCTCCAGACCGAGGCCCACGGCGGCTTCGGCGACCCGCTGCGCGGCCAGGGACGCGTGCTCGCGCTGCTCAAGGCCAAGCCCGAGACCAGCCAGAAGGAGCTCTCGTTCCTGCTCGACATGCGCCAGCAGTCGCTCTCGGAGCTGCTCGCCAAGCTGGAGGAGAAGGGCTTCGTCACCCGTGCCAAGTCCGAGGAGGACGGGCGCGTCACCATGGTGCGCCTGACTGAGGAGGGCGCGTCCGCCGCCCCCGCCGAGGACGACATGGACCCCGACGAGGACGTCTTCTCCTGCCTCTCCGCCGAGGAGCGCGCCCAGTTCGAAGCCCACGTTGACACCGTGATCGCCTCCTTGGAGGAGAAGCTCCGTGCATTGGGCTTCGACCCCAACGCCAGGCGCGAGCGCCACGACGACCGCCGCGGCGGCTTTGGGCGCGGGCGAGACGAGCGCGGAGGGCACGGCGGCTATGGTCGTGGCGGCTTCGAGCGCGGAGGGCGCGACGAGCGTCGGGGCGGCTACGGCCACGGCCGCGACGAGCGCGGGGGGCGTGGGGGCTTCGACCGCGAGCGCCACGACGACCGCCGCGGCGGCTTTGGACGCGGGCGAGACGAACGCGGCAGCAGGGACGAGCGCCCCAGCCGCGGGCCCAAGGGCTTCGGCCCCCAGAACACGAGCCGAGGCTACGGCTATCAGAGCTCCGACCGCAAGGGCGGCTACGGCCACGGCCGCGACGAGCGCGGAGGGCGCGGGGGCTTCGACCGCGGGGGCCGGGACGACCGCCGCGGCGGCTACGGCAAGGGACGCGACCGCGACTAGGTCCCCAGCCCGCAAGTCAAACGTCCCTGACGCCCTGGTGTCCGGACAGGCAAGACGAGACCCCTCCAAGGCAACCAAGCCATGGAGGGGCCTCCTGTTGTTCGCGCGCCATCGGGCATGGCGCGCATGACCCAGACGCAGCAACCTCTCCCCTGTCGCGCGTCTCCTCTAGGCGTGGGACCCGTGCTGGGATCTGTAGAAGTCAACGAATTCCTGTGGCGAGAGGAACAGCTCCTCGTAGCCCAGGGCATGGCAGAGCTGCGCCGTGGTGGGCTGCTCCAGCCGCGCGCGCTCGAGGACGTCCCGCTGCGAGAACACGGAGCGTGGGTCCGCGTCGAGGAGGACCTCGCCGTGCGCCATGGCGATGACGCGCTCGAAGGTCTGCGCCGCGAAGTCCATGTCGTGGAGGATCGATATGACGACCTTCCCCTGGCACGACAGGTCTCGCACGATCCGGGCGAGACGCTCCTTGCCGTCATGGTCCTGCGCAATGGTCGGCTCGTCGAAGATGACCACGTCGGTGTCCATGGCGAGGATGGCCGCGATGGACACCATCTTGCGATCCGAGAGCCCCAAGTCGTAGGGGTTCACAGCCTCGTGGCCAGAGAGCCCGACCAGCTCGAGAGCGGCGAGCGCTGAGGCCCGCGCCTCGCCCTCGCCCATGCCGATCTGGAGCGGCCCGAACATGACCTCGTCCAGCACGTTGTTCTTGAAGATCTGGTCGTTAGGATTCTGGAAGACAAGGCCGACGTGGCGCGCGAGCTCCGGGACGGAGGATCCGGCGATGTCGCGGCCGTCAAGCAGTATGCTCCCCGAGCTAGGCCTGAGCAGGCCCTTCAGGAGCTTCACGAAGGTCGTCTTCCCGGCGCCGTTCTGACCCACCAGGGCGCAGGAGCGCCCGTCGAGCGAGAAGTCGAGGCCCTTCAGGACCTCGGGACCCTTGGCATAGGAGAAGTGCAGGTCCCTGACGTCGATCTTGCTCATCGGACCTCACCGCCCCTTCCGCCTGCACCAAGCAGGCTGCGCGTCTCCTCGAGCGTGACCGGGTAGAGCCCGTCTGCGGAACGCACGCCGAGCTGCCGGCAGATCTGGGTGTAGGTCGGCGCGACGACGCCGTGCTCCGCGAGGTCGTCGCGCGAGAAGATAGCGCGGGGCGTGTCCATCGCCACGAGTCTGCCCTCGTCCAAGAGCATCACTCGGTCGCTGTACGCCGCAATCTTCTCAATCTTGTGCTCGACCATGACGATGGTCTTGCCCTGGGCGCGCAGGACGTCCACCGCGCGGAACACGTCCTCAGATCCCTGGGGGTCGAGCTGCGAGGTGGGCTCGTCCATCACGATGACCTCGGGTTCCATGACGATGATCCCCGCAAGGGCCATGCGCTGCATCTGGCCACCCGAGAGGTCGAAGGGAGCACGGTCCTTGTACTGGGCGATGTCCAGCAGCTCCATGGCCGCGTCGATGCGGCGGCGCATCTCCTTGGGAGGAACCCCGAAGTTCTCGAGCCCGAAGGCGATCTCCTCGTACACGGTGAGCTTCGATCCCGTCACCTGGTTGAAGGGGTTCTGGAACACGAGGCCCACCTTGCGGCAGAGCTCGTCCACGCTCGACTCCCGCACGTTCTGGCCGTCGATGGTCACGGAGCCTCCGTAGGCGCCGTGGTAGAAGTTGGGGACCAGCCCGAGCAACGCTTGCGTGAACGTCGACTTTCCCGCGCCGTTTCTGCCGATGACGCCCACGAACTCGCCGCGCTCTATCTGGCAGCTCACATCGTCCAGCGCGAGTCTCTTCGCGTCAGGGTAGCGATACTTCAGGTTTCGCACCTCTATCTGGGCCACGAGACCACCCCCGCGATTCTCAGGACGAAGAATGCGACGCCGAGCGTGAGGAGGGCCAGGAGGGCGATCCGCACCGGACGGTCGGCAGAGCTTGGTACGAACTCGTCCAGGAAGGTCTTGCGCTCGTGCGAGTTGAAGCCGCGCACCTCGAGGGCGATGGACCGCTCGCGCGTGTCGGTGAACGAGCTCATGATCACGGGAGAGATGAGGGGGAGAAACGCCCTCACCCTCGTCCCCAGGCTTCCCTCGGTTTGCATGCCCCGGCTGCGCTGGGCGTCCGTGATGGTCGACGTGTGCTCCGTCATCTGCGGGATTATCTGGAAGAGCGAGACGAAGACGTAGCCCAGGCGTGGCGAGATGCCCCGTCTCACCATGGACTGCATCATGTCGGAGGGTTTCGTGGCGAGCACGAAAACGCAGAAGGCGAAGATAATGTTGAAGACGTTGAGGACGATTCCCAGGGAGTAGTCGAATCCCTCCCGGCGTGCCACCAGGGGCCCGATGCGGAAGAGCTCGGTGTAGGCGCCGCCGCGGAAGAAGGTCTGGACGATCACGACAGTGAGGAGGACGAAGCCCGACACCGCGATGATGGGCCTTGACTTCGTCAGGATCTTGGAGCCCGCCAGGAGCGCAATGCTCAGGAGCATGATCGCCAGCTGTGGCACCGTCCCGCCCACGAGGGCAGGAAATGCGATGGCGACGACCACGTAGAGAAGCTTCGTCTCGGGCGAGAGTCCATTGAGGAAGGAGTGCTTCTCCTCGAACAGGCTGATGCTTTTCATGGTCACGGTTTCGATAGGGGTCCCGGCTGGGAACCAAGGGAACGGGGGCTCCCCGGGGGTTCCCGGGGAACGGGAGGCGTTAGTCCAGGGACTCGTCCTTCGCCTGGTAGAGCGAGATGAGGCTCTTGGGCAGCACCTTGTAGATGCCGGCGGTGATGAAGAGCACCACGATCTTGTCGGGCAGGTCAACGATGATCTCGTCGACGGCGGAGGCGAGGAAGCCCTGCGAGCCCATGGCTGCGAATGCCGCGTCGCCCCAGACGTTGCCCGTGGAGCCTCCCCAGAAGGCCATGTTGAGCGGCGTCGAGATGCAGACCGCTACGAGGCCGGCGACGAGGCCGGCGACGAGGATGCCGGGCGCCTTGCGCATGTGACCGTACCAGGCCATGAGGCCCACGGCGATGCCGATACCCGCCTGGGTGAGCCCGTACACTGTAGAGATCGGGTCCATGGTGAGGCCATAGATCACGTTGGTCAGGAAGCCCGAGAGCGCCCCCACCACGGGCCCGGCCATGCAGGCCGAAAGGCAGGTGCCGATCGAGTCGAGCCACAGCGGCAGCTTGAGCATGCTCGCGAAGAGCTTTCCGACGTAATTGATGCCGATGGCCGCGGGGATGAGCACGAGCGACGCGGTGTTCAGCTTGAGCGACCAGGGACTTCCCTCTCTCTTGCTTGACATGGAACTTGCTCCTTTCGTATGCCAGATTCTGTCGGACGGGGCGAGGCGCCCCTCCGAATGAGCCGATTGCCCGATGCGGCCGCTACTCCCCCGCCTTGCGGTAGTGCTCGAGGCGCACGACCGTCTCGAGCGCGAGCGTAATCTCGTTCCTCTCGCCTTGGGCCGCCTTGTCCTCCGCGCCGGTGTAGGCGTTGATCTCGCTCGCGAGGTCGCCCTCGTAGAGCGAGACGACGTTCAGGATGGAGCCGCACCGAACCCTGCGCAGGCGTCCGATGGTGAAGAGCGCCGAGGTCTCCATGTCGGCTCCGAGCACGCCACGGTCGTGCCAGTAGCGGTCTATGTCCTCCTCGCGGTCGGTGTAGAAGCTGTCGTGGCTCCTCCCCAGCCCGACGTGGAACGGGAGGCCGAGTTCGCGGGCCGTCTGGACCTCAGCCATGAGTACATCGGTGTCGGGGACGGCAGGGTAGTTCTCGCCCACGTACGCCCTCGAGGCGCCGTCGTCGCGCACCACGCCGCTCAGCACGACGAGGTCGCCCATGCCCACCTCGGGCTGGAGGGCGCCGCAGGATCCGATGCGGATCATGCATTCGACGCCGACGTTGTGGAGCTCCTCGACGGCTATCCCCGTGGAGGCGCCGCCCATACCAGTCGAGACGCACATGACGCGTACGCCCCGATAGCTGCCCACGATGCTCTTCATCTCCCGGTTGAACGCAATGTCCTGCACGTCGTCGAGGAACTCGCGCATGCGGTCAACGCGCGCCCAGTCTCCGGGCAGGATCGCGTAGCGGGCCGCGTCCTTCCTCATGCACCTCACGTGCGGCTGCGGCTGCCCCTGTGGGCACTGCCCCTCTCGTGGCTGCAGTTCGTCTCCCATGACCTCGTCCCCTTCCCTAGGCGCCAAGGAGCTGGCGCGCCGCCGCCTCGAGCTCGTCGAGGGCTCGGGTCGACTCATCCCGGCTGCCAGCGATCCCGAAGAGATAGCACTTGAGCTTCGGCTCGGTCCCAGATGGCCTCACCATGACCTTGCACCCGTCGTCGAGCCTCCATTCGAGGACGTCGGATGCAGGCAGCGTCTGCGATCGGTCGTCCCCCGGACCTCCCAGCTGCGGAAGGGGTTGGGGGTGGAGGTAGTCGACGGTGCGAGTCACCCCGCGCCCGGCGATGTCCCGAGGCGCGCCCTCGCGTAGGGCCCGCATCTTGGACGCCATGAGCGTGGCCCCCTCGGCGCCGGGGTACTGGAGGTTGAGCGTGCGGTTCAGGCGGAAGCCGTGCCGCTCGTACAGGACGTCCATGGCCTCGACGAGGTCGAGGCCCCTCTTGGCGTACCAGCCCGCCATCTCGACGAGGAGGGTGAGCGCCGTGACGCCGTCCTTGTCCCGCACGTAGGGGCCCGGCAGGTATCCGTAGCTCTCCTCGTATCCCATGAGCCAGCGCTCGGCTCCGCCCTGCCGCTCGAGGACGGCAATCTGGCCGCCGATGTTCTTGAAGCCGGTGAGCGTGCGACGCAGCTGGAAGCCGTGCTCGCGCGCGACGTCGTCCAACATGTCGGATGACACGATGGACGAGACGGCCACCTTGCGTGAGAGGTCGTCTCCCGCCTCCGCACGCGTCCGTGCCATCCAGTCCATGAGGAGGATGCCCACCTCGTCCCCCGTGAGCAGGACGTACCTGCCATCGTGGAGGACGGCGCTGCCCAGGCGGTCCGCATCGGGGTCGGTCGCCACGACGAGGTCGGGATGCAGCTCGTCCGCAAGGGAGAGCGCGAGCTCCAGGGCCTCGCGGAACTCCGGGTTGGGATAGGGGCAGGTCGTGAAGTCGCCATCGGGTTCCGCCTGCTCGGGCACGACGGACACGTCGCTCACGCCGATACTCGCGAGCGAGCGTCTCACCAACTCGAGCCCAGTGCCATTGAGTGGGGTGTAGACGACCCTCGGCGGACGAGCCGGGTCGATCGAGCCAGGGACATGGAGCGCATGCACGCACGCTAGGAAGTCGTCGAGGACCGAGTCGTCGATCCAGCTGACGAGCCCCTGGGCAAGGCAGTCCTCGAAGGGCAGCCTCCTGGGCCCGTCCAGCACGTCAATCCTCCCTATGGCAGTGGCGACCTCCTCTGCGACCTCGCCGGAGATCTGGCAGCCGTCCGACGCGAATACCTTGCAGCCGTTGTACTGGCGCGGGTTATGGCTCGAGGTGACCATCACTCCGGCGGAGCAGCCCAGGCGCGGTATGGCAAAGGAGAGGGTGGGCACGGGCTCGACCCTGGGGTACATGAGTGCCTCGATGCCATTCGCGGCGAAGACCTCTGCGGCGACGCGCTCGAATCGCTCCGAGTTGTTGCGCGTGTCGCGGCAGAGGGCGACGCGCGGACGCTTCCCGGGCTCCGCGTTGGCATTGACCCAGTCGGCGAGGCCCTGCATCGCCTGCGCGACCACGTGCACGTTCATGCGGTTGGTCCCCACGCCCATGACGCCGCGAATACCTGCGGTGCCAAAGGAGAGGTATCGATAGAAGGCATCGAAGAGCTCGTCCTCATGGCCTGGCGCGAGAAGCGCGCGTAGTTCCCCCAGCAGCTCTGGGTCGCGCTCCCTCGCCTCCCAGTCGAGCACCCGTCTCATGAGCTCGTCGCTGAGCATGTCGCCCCTCATCCCCCTGCCCCACGGCGACCAACCGAGCAATCGCCATGACATACTGTTGCGTCTGTGCATAAAATCCGGCAACTCATGAAACATAGTAGTGTCCTCGTGTTGTGACGAGGAAAAAATGTGTCGACGGTAGCGTTGGCCTGCATGAGCGGCACCGGGACGTGGCGAACGCCACCACGGCCTCCGCCACGTCAGCCATCAGAGCGCCCATCGGTGCGATTGTCATCCAGACGCTTTTTCGGGGTTCAACAAAATTTGTCAAAAAAGTCCTTGACCGACCTTTTCCCTTTGCTAATATAGCTACTGCACCAACGCGAACGGGGAATTAGCTCAGTTGGGAGAGCGCGTGACTGGCAGTCACGAGGTCAGGGGTTCGAACCCCCTATTCTCCACCATGTAGACTCGGAGCCAGGACTCAGGTCCTGGCTCTTTTGCTATCTCTGCGCCCAGGCGCGCATGCGGACCCGCCCCACCGCAGGCTGCCTGCCGCACATGCCCCCCTATTACAGGAAGGGGCCCGGAACCCCCGAACGGACGAGTCCCGAGCCCCACGTCGTTATCGGCATCACAGCCTGGAGCCATGACCTCGTGGCAAGACTACGAGATTCTGAGCACCGCCTTGATGATCTTGCCGTCGTGCGAGTCCCGCAGGGCCTGGTCTATGTCCTTGAAGTCGTAGAACGAGAGGATGCGGTCGATCGGGAAGCGACCCTCCTTGTACCACTTGACCATCTGGGGGATGAACTGCTTGGGGTTGGACTCCCCCTCGCAGGTACCCCTCATGGTGCGCATGGGCATCATGATGTCAGCGCCGACCTCGAAGTGCTCGAGGGAGCCCGCGGCCGCCACGGGCAGGAAGGTGCCATGGAACTTGAGGCCCCGGATGGCATTGAGCATCATGTTGCCGTTTCCGGAGGTGTCCACGCTGATGTCGGCGCCACGACCGGTGATGCGACGGATCTCTCCCGCGATGTCCTCCACCTCGCGACGGTTGATGGTGTGCGTGGCTCCCAGTTCGCGAGCGAGCTCGAGGCTCTTTGGATTGCCTCCCACGGCGATGATGGTCTTGCAGCCCACGACGGCAGCTCCCATGATGGCGCTCATGCCTACGGCGCCACAGCCAAAGACCGCGACCTGCGAGCTGGGATCGGCCTGCCCGGCGTTGATGACCGCGCCGGCGCCCGTCTGGACGCCACACCCCAAGGGTGCGACGAGCCCCAGGTCAATGTCATCGTCCACCTTGGCCACCGACGCAGCAGCGGCCACAGAGTGGGTGGCAAAGGAGGACTGGCCGAAGAACATGCTCACGTCCCTGCCGTCCTGGTGCAGGCGGGTGGTGCCGTCGGTCGCCGCCACGCCACCGAAGTTGATGGGGTTGAAGTTCTCGCAATAGTAGGGCTCCCCGTGCTTGCAGGCGTCGCAGCTGTTGTCGAAGGCGTAGGTGATGCCCACGTGGTCGCCGGGCTAAGGGTCGGCACGATGCCGCAGGCGCATCCGTACGCCCGCGCGCGGTGCCCGTCACCCATTATGAGCGAACGCAGCCCCCGTGCTCCCCTGGCGCCCCTCTCCCCCGTCATCGACCCCCTGGCGTCCCGCCGGCGTTGCGCCGCCGCCCTGCCGGCATTCCACCATCGTTCTCTATGCCGTTCCGCCGTCGTTCTCTATGCCGTTCTCTGAAGTCGGCCGTGCAAACGCCCAGTTGGCGAGGCTATCGATTCAGCAAGTTGCATAGAGAACGAGAACGCGGGGGAAGGGTGGGAGAAGGGCAGAGGGCGAAGCGGAGGCAGGGTGCATAGAGAACGCGGGAGCGGAGACGCCAGAAAAAGGCCCCCGCACTCGGCGGGGGCCAGGTCGTTCTCCATGGGCGAGAGGAGCCTCAGTCCTCCATGTAGTCCTTGAGCCTGCCCGAACGGGAGGGATGCCGGAGCTTCGCCAGGGTCTTGCTCTCTATCTGGCGGATCCTCTCGCGCGTGACGCCAAACTCGCGGCCCACCTCCTCGAGGGTGCGGGGATGCCCGTCCTCGAGGCCGAAGCGGAACTTGATGACCTTGCGCTCGCGGTCGGCCAGGCTGTCCAGCACCTGCTCGAGCTGCTCGCGGAGCATCGAGTCGCTTGCCGCCTCGGGGGGCGCCACGGCGCTGGAGTCCTCGATGAAGTCGCCCAGCTGGGAGTCCTCCTCCTCGCCGATGGGCGTCTCTAGCGAGACGGGCTCCTGGCTGATCTTCTGGATCTCCCTCACGCGGTCGGCGGTGATGCCCATCTCCTCGCCGATCTCCTCGGGAGTCGGGTCGCGACCGAGGTCCTGGAGCAGCTGCCTCTGCACGCGAACGAGCTTGTTGATGGTCTCGACCATGTGCACGGGGATGCGGATGGTGCGTGCTTGGTCGGCGATGGCACGGGTGATGGCCTGGCGAATCCACCAGGTGGCATAGGTGGAGAACTTGAAGCCCTTGGTGTAGTCGAACTTCTCCACCGCGCGGATGAGGCCCAGGTTGCCTTCCTGGATCAGGTCGAGGAACAGCATGCCGCGACCCACGTAGCGCTTGGCGATGGAGACGGTCAGGCGCAGGTTGGCGCTGATGAGCGCCTGCTTGGCCTCGAGGCCCACCTGCTCGATGCGCATGAGGCGGCGCATCTCGGCGCGGGTGAGCTCTATCTCCCCGTTGTCCGCAGCCTCGAGCTTCTGCGAGGCCTCGGTGCCAGCCTCAATCTTCATGGCGAGGTTGACCTCCTCCGAGGCGGTCAGCAGGTCGACCTTGCCGATCTCCTTGAGGTACATGCGCACGGGGTCGCCCGTGAGCATGACTGTCGAGCTGTCCGTGCGGCGGGCGCGGGCGCGGGACGAGCGCTTGCGGGGCTTGCTCTTGGGGGCGGAGCGCAGGACCTCGTTGGCAGCGCGGGCCTCAGCGCGAGCCTCCTTGATGCCGCTGTCCTCGTCCTCCTCCTCGTCCTCCTCGAGCTCGTCGTCCTCCTCGAGCTCGTCGTCCTCCTCGAGCTCGTCCAGGTCCTCCTCGTCGTCGGAGTCGCCCTTGGGCCTGGCGGCATCGCCGTCGCTCGTGATTTGGACGCCCTTGGCGCGCACCGCGTCATAGAGGTCCGAGAGCTCGTCGTCGTCGTCCACGTCGAGCTCCCCGATGGCCACCTGGACGTCGTCCTCGGTCACCGACTTGGAGCCAGAGGCCTGCTTGACGAGCCTCTCGACGACCCCCTGGAGCTCGTCGGTGAGGTTGGGAGCGGTGCTGTTCTTCTTGTTTGCCACTGGTTTCCTTTCCACGCAAGGGCGTAGGGAATGGTACCCAATTTACGAACTCACTAACGACGAGATGCGCCTTCCTAGCTCGCCGATGCGCTTTTGCACGTCGGTCGCCCGCCTGAAGAGCTCCTGTGAGGACTCGTCGGGCAGCGAGGAGGCGCTCCTGAGGCGCGCCTTCATGGACCTGACGGCCCGCCTGCAGCTCCAGAGCTCGACCACGTCCAGGAGGAAGGACGCCTGGTCGGAGGCGCTCATGCCAGACACCAGCTGGAGCCTGCCTCCCGCCAGGAGCCGTGGGGCGTCGGCGACCATGGAGCTCGCGGCCGCCACCACCTCGGCGGGCGTCGCGCCCTCGGGCGTGGCGAGCATGGCCCAGGCCATGGACTCGTGGCGGGCATCGACCCACGAGAAGGAGGCGATGCGGTCGGCGTCGGGCCGTATCGCCTCGATGTCCTTCGCCATGAGCGAGAGGAGCTCCCGTTCGGCCGTGGCCTGCATGCGCTCGTCGCTCGAGAGCGCCGCGAGCGCGATGGGCGCGCCGACCTCGGAAGGCCCGTCGTAGCCGGCGTACGCCTCCGCGGGCAGGTACCCGCCTGCCGGGGACGGGGCAGCGCCCGCCGTCGTGGGGACGCGCGTGCCGGCGCCGCCCGCGTCCTGGTTGCGCTTGCGCTGCGCCTGGCGATGGACGTGGCGCTTCGTCTCGTCCACGCTCGTCCCCAGGAGGTCGGCCAGCTGGGTCGCATAGCCGTCGAGGAGGATGGAGCCGTCCAGCGGGGCGAGAAGCGCCGCCATCTGGTCGAGCGCCGCCACGCGCCGGCCCGGCACGCTCAGGTCCACGCCGGCGAGGCGCTTCTCGAACACGAAGTCCATGAGGGGACGCGACTCGGCGATGCGCGCGCGAAGCTCGTCGGCCCCATGCGCGCCCAGGTACTCCGCAGGGTCCTGCCCGCCGGGAAGCACCACGCACCTCAGCTCCACCGACGTCTTGTCGATGTACTGGATCGCCCTCTCGGCCGCGCGCTGCCCGGCCTCGTCGCCGTCGAACATGCAGACGACCCGGGACTTGGCAAAGCGCTCGATCATGCGCACGTGGTCGAGGGTGAGGGCGGTGCCCAGGGCGGCGACGGCGTTGGTGATCCCCGCCTCGTGCATGGCGATGACGTCGGTGTAGCCCTCGCAGACGATCGCCTCGCCGCTCGCCACCATGGCCTCCTTGGCGCGGTGGAAGGCGAAGAGGTGCTTGCCCTTGTGGAAGACGCGGGTCTCCTTGGTGTTGAGGTACTTGGGCTTGGCGTCCGTGAGCACCCGGCCGCCGAATCCGATGGTGCGCCCCTGCTCGTCGTGGATGGGAAACATCACGCGGTCGAAGAAGCGGTCGCGCGGGCCGCCCCTCCCGTCCAGCGCGAGGTCGCAGGCGAGCATCTCCTGGGGGGAGAAGCCCTTGGAGCGCAGATGGGAGACGAGCTGGCCGTGCCCGGGGGCGTACCCCAGCCCCCAGCGCCGGCAGACGGCCGATCCGAAGCCGCGCCCCGCGAGGTAGGCGCGACCGGCGGCCGGCCCCTCTCCCCTGCCCCTCATGAGCAGGGTCGAGTAGAAGCCCTCGGCGGCGGCGAGGCAGTCGATGAGCCGGTTGCGCTTGGGGCCACTGGGACCGGCGGTCCTCTCCTCGCTGAGCTCGATGCCGGCGCGGTCGGCAAGGTAGCGGATGGAGTCCGGGAAGTCCAGGCTCTCGCGCTTCATCACGTAGGCGAAGAGGTCGCCGCCCTCGCCGCAGCCGAAGCACTTCCAGAGGCCCGTGGAGGGGTTCACGTGGAAGGACGGGCTCTTCTCGTGATGGAAGGGGCAGCAGCCCCAGAAGTCGGCGCCGCGGCGGCGGAGCTCCACCGTCTCTCCCACCAGCTGCAGGATGTCGGTCGCCTGGCGCACGCGCTCCTTGTCCTCGTCGGTGATCACGCCCCCACCCCCTCGAGGTCGGCGGCCCCTCCCAGCGTCACGGCGCGATCGCCAAAGTTGGCGCGCACCCAAGCTATGTTGCCCATGACGACCCGCTCGAGCTCCTCGAGGGAGTCGAAGGGGCGGGAGTCCCTGAGCCAGCGGCCGAACGAGACGTGGACCCTCCGGCCATAGAGGTCGCCGGAGAAGCCCAGGAGGTTCGCCTCCAGGAAGGGACGGTCCGCCTCGGAGAAGCTCGGAGGCGCCCCCACGTTGATCGCGGCGGGCCACGAGCGTCCCCGCGCGCTCACGAAGCCCGCATAGACGCCCTGGTCGGGCGCGCAGGCCTCCAGGGGGAAGCTGACGTTTGCCGTGGGGAAGCCGAAAGCGGTCCCCTCTCCCCTCCCGTGGACCACCACGCCGGACACGAAGTGCAGCCGGCCCAGGAGCCCTGCGGCGTCCTCGACGCGACCCCCTCGGACGAGCCCGCGCACGCGCGTGGCCGAGATGTGCTCGCCACCCGAGCGGGCGAGCTCGTGGCAGTGGGCGCGCATGCCGAGCGGGGCGGCGACGGCGGCGAGCTCCGCAGGGCCGCCCTTGGCCCCCCTGCCAAAGCGGAAGTTGCTCCCCACGTGCATGGAGACGGAACGCAGGGGTCCTTCGAGCGCGGCGGAGAGGAACGCGTCGTACGGCGTCGCGGCGAGCCTGGGGGTGAAGTCGAGCAGGAGCACGGCGTCCGCCCCCACGAGGAGCAGGCCACGCACGCGGTCCATGGGTTCCAGGAGCCGAGACGAGGGGCGAGGCCCCGCAAGGAGCTCGGCCGGGTCGGGGTCGAATGCGACGGCCACGCAGGCGAGCCCGAGCTCGTCGGCCTCGCGGCAGGCATGCGAGAGGAGCTCCCGGTGACCTCGGTGGACGCCGTCGAAGGCGCCGATGCAGGCCACGCAGGGGAGGGGGGTCCCGACGTCCATCCCGGCGCGTAGGAAGAGCCTGCCGCCCGGGACCGCGCGCACGGTCGGGGCAGGACGTCCGTCCAGGAGGAGGGAGTCCCTGACGAGCGTCGCGGCGTCGTCCCCGGCGAGGGGCAGCGGATACCCGAGCAGGCTTGGGGCGCTCATCGTGCCACCCCGTCTATGCCCTGGGGGAAGTTGCTCCCGCAGCGGAGCCATCCGCCCGACCGCTCCCAGACTCCCAGGAGCCTGCCGTCGTGCACGAGGCAGCAGGACTGGCCGTCAGCCACGTCGCCGCCGGAGGCACGGAGGCGGCGGCCGCAGACGACGACGTCGAGCTCGTCCGCGGCAAGCTCGCGCACGGGCAGGCCCAGCGCGCGGCAGGGGTCGAGCCGCAGGTCGGCGAGGCCGGCAGAGCCAAGCTCCTCGAGGAGCTCCAGGCCCGCGCAATCGACGAGGCCCACGTTGCCCGCGCTCGTGCGGCGCAGGCCCGAGAGGTGCGCGGCGCTCCCGAGCGCGGCGCCGAGGTCGCGCGCGATGCTCCTGATGTAGGTGCCCTTGGACACCTCGAAGAGGCAGTGCCAGGTGAGCGGACCCTCGGAGCCGATGCCAAGGAGCTCGGCGCGCATGATGCGGACGTGGCGCGCCTCGAGCTCGAGGGGGCTCCCGGCCCGGGCCGCCTCGTAGGCGCGCCTGCCCCCCACCGAGATGGCGGAGAAGGCCGGGGGGAGCTGGTCGTGCTCCCCCACCAGGGACGCGAGGGCACGCGCCGCCCCATCGGGGTCGCGCAGCCGGTCGGGGACCTCCGCCACGCGCACGACCCGGCCCTCGGCGTCGTCGGTGTCGGTCTGGCTGCCAAACTCGACCCATGCCTCGTATGACTTGGAGTCGGCCGAGAGGAGGCCGAGGAGGCGCGTCGCCTGCCCGATGCCCACGACGAGGACGCCCGTCGCCGCGGGGTCCAACGTGCCGGCATGGCCCACGCGCCTCTCGCCCACCGCGCGACGCACCCTGCCCACCACGTCATGGCTCGAGAGCCCCTGGGGCTTGTCGACGGCCACGAGGCAGTTGATCCCGCTCTGGCCGCGCCTCACTGGACCCCACGCCCGCCTTCGCTCGCGACAGGCGAGAAGAGGGCGACCAGGCGGGGAAGAGCGGCAGAGAGGACCTCGTCGAGGTCCGACTCGATGGTGAAGCCCGCGGCCGCGCGATGCCCCCCGCCGCCCAGCTCGCGGGCGATGCCCGAGATGTCGAGGTCGGACTTGCTGCGAAGGTTGCCCCTCACCCTGCCGTCGGGGAGCTCCTTGAGGAAGAGCGCCACCTCGGACCCCGCGACGCTGCGGACGACGTCGATGAGGCCGTCGCACTCGTCCGGGCTGGCCCCCGTGCGCTCGAGGTCGGCCGCGGTGGCGTAGCTGTAGGCCACCTTGCCCTCGGCAAAGGTGGTAATGCGCCCCATCACCGCGGACTTGAGGTGTAGGAAGGGCAGGCTGTAGTTCTGGTACACGTTGAGGGAGACCTCCGAGGGGGAGGCCCCTGCGTCCACCAGGAGCGACGCCACCGAGAATGCCTCGGCGTCAGCGTTCTGGTATTGGAAGCGACCGGTGTCGGTGGAGAGGGCGCAGAAGAGGCACTGGGCCATCTGCGGTGTGATCCGGACCCCCAGGTGGAGGGCGAACTCGGCGACGATGACGCCCGCCGCGGCAGCGTCGGGGCGAATCAGGGCGAGGTCGGTGTACGGCTCCTCGCAGGGATGGTGGTCCATTATCGCGCTCCGGCGGGCCCGCCTCATGACCGCCTCGCCGTCGTGCAGGCGCGCGACGTCAGAGAGGTCCACGCTCACGAAGAGGTCAGGCACCCCGTCGTAGTCCGCCGCATGGACGAGCGTGTCCACGAAGGGCAGGAAGTCATAGAGCCTGGGAATGGGCTCGGGGTCCGCCAGGAGGGAGACGACCTCCTTCTCGGGCCACTTCGCCCTCAGGGCCGCGGCAAGCGCCAGGCCTGAGCCCAGGGCGTCGCCGTCCGGGTTGGTGTGCGCACAGATGGCGATGGAGCCAGCCGCCTCCATCGCCTCGGCGATGGAGGCGAACCTCTCCTCTTGTTCGGGATTGGGTCTGATGTCCACGGGCTGGCTACTCCCCCTCGCCGTCCCCGGAGGGCGCGTCGCCCGCGGAAGACCCCACGGGATAGCCCTCCTCGTCCTTCTCCACCGAGAGCGTGCTGGGCACGTTCTCGAGGGCGCGTGCGATGAGCTCGGCCTCGTCGGCGGTCGTGTCGATCTGGAAGATGAGCTCGGGGGTGACGCGCCAGCCCAGGGCATGGCCCAGGAGGCTGCGAACGCGGCCCCTGGCCCGCCCGAGCGCGGCGAGCACCTTGTCGTAGCTCTCCTTGTCGCAGCTCACGTAGGCCTTGAGCACCGACTTGTCGACCGAGACCTCCACGCTGGTGAGGGTCACCAGCGCGAGATCGGGGTCGGAGACCTCGAAGAGGAGGATGCTCGCGAGCTTCTCGCGCGCGATCTTGTTGACGCGACGCGAATTCTGGTTCTGCTTCATCTTCTACTCCGTACGGGCGACTTCTTCGATGCGGTAGGTCTCGATGATGTCGCCGACGTGGATGTCCTGGAAGTTCT
Source organism: uncultured Olsenella sp. (assembly GCF_959602185.1). NCBI lineage: Bacteria > Bacillati > Actinomycetota > Coriobacteriia > Coriobacteriales > Atopobiaceae > Olsenella > uncultured Olsenella sp. The sequence goes on along the minus strand of NZ_CAUGRZ010000001.1, from coordinate 18,003 downwards.
CGAGGCCCACGCCGCACTCGAAGCCGGCCTTGACCGACTTGACGTCGTCCTTGTAGCGGCGCAGGGACGCGAGCTTGCCCTCGTAGACCACGATGCCGTCGCGGACGAGGCGGCACTTGTCGTCGCGCGAGACCTCGCCCTCCTGGACCATGCAGCCGGCGGCGATGCCGACCTTGGGGACCTTGAAGGTGTTGCGGACCTCGATCGAGGCGGTCTGGACCTCATGCTCGGTGGGCTTGAGCATGCCGATGCGCGCGGCGTCGATCTCTTCGATGGCCTTGTAGATGACGCTGTAGGTGCGGATCTCGACGCCCTGCTGCTCGGCGGCAACCCTGGCCTTCGCCTCGGGACGAACGCCGAAGCCGATGATGATGGCGTTGGAGGCGTCTGCCAGGGTGACGTCGGTCTCGGTGATGGCACCGACGGCAGAGTGGATCACGTTGATACGAACCTCGCTCTGGTCCATCTTGCCCAGCGAGTCGACGAGCGCTTCGATGGAGCCCTGGACGTCGGCCTTGATGATGAGGTTGAGCTCCTTGACCTCGGAGTCCTCCATGGTGGAGAAGAGGTTCTCGAGCGTCACGTGCTTGACCTTGTTCTGCTCCTCGATGCGGGCCTTCAGCGAGCGCTCGTCGGCCAGGGCCCGCGCGTCGCGCTCGTCCTGGAAGACGCGGAACTCGTCGCCCGCCATGGGCACGCTCTGGAGGCCGAGCACCTCGACGGGGTCGGAGGGACGGGCCTCGGTGACGCTGTTGCCGCGAGGGTCGACCATGGCGCGAATCTTGCCGAAGGACATGCCCGCGACGATGGCGTCGCCCACGTGGAGGGTGCCGCGGCTGATGAGCAGCGTGGCGACCGAGCCGCGACCGCGGTCCAGCTTGGCCTCGAGGACGTTGCCCGAGGCGAAGGTGTCGGGGTTGGCCTTGAGCTCGAGCACGTCGGCCTCGAGCAGGACGGACTCCAGGAGGGTGTCTATGCCCTGCTTCTTCTTGGCCGAGATGTCGACGAACATGTTCTGCCCGCCCCACTCCTCGGGAATGACGCCGTACTCGGTGAGCTCCTGGCGCACGCGGGTGGGGTCGGCGCCCGGCTTGTCGATCTTGTTGACGGCCACGATGATGGGCACGTTGGCGGCCTTGGCGTGGTTGATCGACTCGATGGTCTGGGGCATGACGCCGTCATCGGCGGCGACGATCAGGATGACGATGTCCGTCACCTTGGCGCCGCGGGCGCGCATTGCCGTGAAGGTCTCGTGGCCGGGGGTGTCGATGAAGGTGATCACGCGGTCGTTGATCCTGACCTGCGACGCGCCGATGGCCTGGGTGATGCCACCCGCCTCGCCCTCGGCGACGCCGGTGTGGCGGATCGCGTCGAGCAGCGACGTCTTGCCGTGGTCGACGTGGCCCATGACGGTTACCACGGGCGGCCTGCCCTTGAGGGTGGACGGGTCGTCGTAGAAGGTGAAGGAGTTCTCCTCCTCCTTGCTCATGACCTTGACGTCGCGGCCCAGGTCGTCGGCGACCAGCTCGATGAGCTCGTCCGACATGGACTCGGTGACGGTGAGGGGGGTGCCCAGGAGGAAGAGCCTCTTGATGATGTCGTTGGCGGCGATGCCCAGGAGCTCGGCGAGCTCGGCCACCGTGGAGCCCTGGGGCACCTTGACCGTGTCGAGCTGCGAGAGGTCCTGGTCGTTCTCGATGGCCTCCTGTATGCGCTGCTCCTCGGCCGCGGCCTGCTGCTGCTGCTTCCTGCGCTCCTTGCGCTTCTTGCGCCTGCCGGTGGACTGGCGGGCCTCCTCGATGGCCTCGCGGGCCTCGACGATGACGTGGCTCGAGCGCGTGAACTCCTCGGCCTCGCGGGCCATGCGGCTGTAGCGGTCCTCCTCCTGGCCCCTGCGCCCGCCCTTGCGGCCCTTGCCACGACCGCGGGAGTCGGCGGAGTCGGCGGCAGTGGCCGGCGCCCCGTCTCGCTGCGGGGCGGGGCCACGGCGACCCGGGCGGGCAGCGGACTCGCGCCTCTGCCCGCGCGACTCCTCCTTCTTCTTGGCGGCCTCCTCGGCCTGCTGCTTGAGCACCTGCTCCTGCTGGGCGATCTGGTCAAGGAGGCTGGTGAAGGAGGGCGCCATCTTGGGCGCGGTGTCCTTCACGCGGTTGCGCTCGGCCTCCTCGGCCTTCCTGCGCTCCTCCTCGGCACGCTCCTCCTCGGCCTTCTTGCGGGCTGCCTCGGCGGCGGCGCGCTTGCGCTCCTCCTCGGCGCGCTCGCGCTCGCGACGGGCCTCCGCCTCCAGGCGCTCCCTCTCGGCCTTCTCGGCCTCGATGCGCTCCTGCTCCGCCTTGGCCTCCTCCTCGGCCTTGCGCTGCGCCTCGATCTCGGCGGCGCGGGCCTCGAGGATGGGCTTGAGCTTCTTGCGGACGATCGAGACGTAGGCGTCCTCGAGCGTCGACGAGGGGGACTTTGCGGGGATCTTCATGTCCTGGAGGTGACCGAGCATCTCCTTGCTCGACATGCCGTATTCCTTTGCCAGGTCATGCACGCGGGTCTTTGCCATGTAACCAACCTTCTTACGTACGTTTGGGCGGACGGGGTGGGTGACCTCTTAGATCAGGGAGTCCGGGTCGTCAGAGACCGAGACGTCCGAGAGCTCCTGGAGCTTCTCGTGGATGCCGCAGAAGCGGGAGCCGGGACGGGCCATGTTGCGGCACTGGATGCCCGTGGGTCCCACGTACTCGCAGCGGTGGCTCCCCTCCTCCGCCAGGATGTCGACGTCGTCGTGGGGCAGCTCGCGCATGACGTCGGCGGCAAGCGACTCGTTCTTGATGTCGATGTGCATGCCGGTGAGGCGGGCGGCCAGGCGGGCGTTCTGGCCCTCCTTGCCGATCGCAAGCGAGAGCTGGTCGTCGGGCACGATGACGGTGGCGTAGTTGTTGTCGTCGTCCACGATCACGCGCGAGACGCGGGCGGGCGAGAGGGCATTGGCGACGCACTTGGCGGGGTCGTCGCTCCAGAGAACGACGTCCACGCGCTCGCCGCGCAGCTCCGAGACCACGGTGCGCACGCGACTGCCCTTGGGGCCGACGCAGGCACCGACGGGGTCGAGGCGGTCGTCCATGGACGAGACGGCCACCTTGGACCTCACGCCCGGCTCGCGCGCGACGGAGCGCACCTCGACGATGCCGTCATAGACCTCGGGCACCTCGAGCTCGAAGAGGCGGCGCAGGAGGTCCGGGTGCGTGCGCGAGACCACGATGGAGGGGCGCTGGCGCTCGGAGCGGATCGGGGGCTGCGAGCTGTTGGGGTCGCGCACGTCCACGATGATGGCGCGGATGCGCTGGTTGTGGCTGTAGCGCTCCCCCTGCGGGCGCTCGTTGCGCTCGTCGGGGAAGCGGCGCTGGTCGAAGTAGGGCAGCTCCGCCTCGACGCCCTCGCGAATCTTGATGAAGGCGAAGTCGGGCGTGGTCTGCAGCACCGTGCCGGTGATGATGTCGCCGATACGGTGCGAGAACTCCTCGAAGATCTGCTGGCGCGCGGAGTTGCGCACGATGTCCATGATCTCGCTCTTGGCGTGCTGGGCGGCGATGCGGGAGGCGTCCTTGGGGGTCACGTCCTCCTCGTCGAACTCGGTGTACTCGCCCGTCTCCTCGTCCATGGAGTCGTCGCGGGGGATGAGCTTGTAGACGTAGACCTTGCCGGTCGCGCGGTCGATGGTGACGCGCGCGCCCCAGTCGAGGTGCAGGACCTCGGTGTAGCTCTTGGCCAGCGACTGCTCGAGGCGGTCGATCAGGTAGAGCTCGTCGATGTGCTTCTCCTGGCAGAGCGCCATCAGCGCTTCCATCATCTCGGATGCCATGCTGCTTCCTCTCCTTGCCCCGGTGCTACGCCCGGTCGAAGTTTGGCTTGATCTTGCAGGACTTGATCTGGCCGAGCTCGAAGGCGAGCTCCTCTCCCTCGCACTCGATGCGAACGAGCTGGCCCTCGATGCCCAGGAGGCGCCCGGCGAAGCGGCGCCTCCCCTCCGTGGCCGTGGTGGTCAGCGAGACGTCCTGGCCCGCGAAGCGCTCGAAGTCGCGCGCGCGGCGCAGGGGGCGCGAGAGGCCGGGGGACGAGACCTCGAGGGTGTAGGAGCCCTCGATGGGGTCGAAGGCGTCGAGGGCCTCGTTGATCCAGCCGCTCTGGGCCGCCACTTCGTCGAGCGAGATCGTGGGGAGCCCCTCGTCCGCATGGTCGATGCGCACGCGGACCGTGGGAGCCTTGGCGGACCCCACGACCTCCACGTCCACGACGTCGATGCCATGGGGGGCCGCGGCCTCCTCCAACGCGGCGACCAGCCGCTTCTCAAGGTCAGTCGATGCCACCCTGTCTCCTTCCCGCCCTGCGGCGTCCCTGCATACCAAAAGGAAGCGGGGCAAAGACGCTGCCCCACTTCCTCGAACGTTCACGATTAAGCTCTGCACACTATAGCACGCCGGCGACGGGACGGGAGCGACGAGGCGGACCCACACGTTTGCTGCACTTTGGTGAGCGCCCGAGGTTGATTTGCGAAGTCAGCCGGACGCCCAATGACCGCCCGAGGACCACCGGGAGCCCGCCGGGGGGCACGGGCGCGTCATTCCCCCGCGAGGCGCTGCCGCAGGAAGTCCCTGAACGCCCGGGTTGGCTCGTCGAGCGCGGAGTTCCTGCGCCAGGCGACGTAGAGGGAGCGTCGCGAGGCCTGGCAGGGCAGCTCGAACTGCAGGAGCCTGCCCGCCTCCACCCCCGCCCTGGCCGCGCGGGACGACATCACCGTCACGCCGAGGCCCGCCTCGACGAGCTGGCGGATGGTCTCCTGGTCGTTGGTGCGCGCGACGACGTCGAGCCCCTCGCCCGCAAGCCCCAGCTCCTCCAGGATCCTGTCCATGGTGGAGCGGCTCCCGCTGCCCTCGCCCCTCAGGACGGTCCGCTCGCGCAGCAGCAGCTCGCGCACGGCCTCGGCCCCAGCCCCCGCGAGCGCGCGGAAGCGGTCCTCGGCGGGGGTGACGAGCACCATGTCATCGGCACAGAGAGGCACGCACTCGAGCGAGGGCTCGTCTGCGGGAAGCCCCGTGAGTCCCAGGTCGAAGCTGCCCTCGGCGAGACCCGAGACGACCTCGCGGCTGTCGTGCTGGAAAATCCTGAAGCGCGCGCCAGGCCAGGCACTGGTGAAGGCGGACAGCGCGTCGGGCAGGACGTAGGCCGAGGGGACGGAGGAGCTTCCCAGGTAGATGGCATTGCGCTCGCGGCTGCGCGCGTCCTCGAGCAGGCGGTCGCGCAGGGCGAGCATCGAGCTCGCCTGCTCGAAGACCCTGGCCCCCTGGGGCGTGAGCTCGACGCGACGGGCGCCCCTCAGCACGAGCGTGGTTCCCAGCTCCTCCTCGAGCGCCCTCAGGTGGGTCGAGATCGTGGGCTGGGACACGCCCAGGACCTCCGCCGCCCTCGTGAAGCTCTCGCAGCGCACGACGCTCACGAAGGACTGCAGCTGCCTCAGGTCCATGCCAGGTCCACCAATCGTGACGGGGGCGGCGGGGCGGCGCCCCTCGCCTGCCCCATCGGAAGGGTCGATGCCCATCGGGGCAAGATTCTAGCATCGCCGGGGCGTCCCGGCCGCAGCGACGCGCCGCGAGCCGCCCGCCGCGACGAGGGGGCATCTAGCCCCGTCCCCCGACCGGCACGTGCGCCTCGCCCGCCAGGCGGGACACCCCCGCGTGGTCGAAGGCCTCGAGCAGCATCTGCGCGTACCTACGCGAGATGCCCAGGCGGTCCCGGAACTGCGCCAGCGTCACGGGGGCGCCAGAGGCGAAGAGCTCCCCGAGAGCGGCGCGGGCCTCCTCGTACGCGCTGGCCAGGACCAGCCAGCCGCCGGGCAGCTCGACCAGCGCACCCTCCCCCTCCATGTGGGCGAGAAGGGCCGCGAGCTCCGGCTCGGGAGCGCCGGTCTCCTCGGCGAGCTTGTCGCGCGACGTCGCCCTGAGGCCCCTCTCGCCCAGGACCTCGAGCAGGCGCCCCCGAAGCGCAAGCTGGCGGCCATCCAGATGGGGCTCGAAGCCGGGAAGCCAGGCACGGCCCTCCCCCAGCTCGAGGACGCCCTCGCCCGCGAGCCAGCAGAGCCAGGCGTCCGCGACGGAGGAACAGGAGGCAAGGACGCGCTCGCGCAGCTCCCCCAGCCCCATGCCGCGCTCCAGGGGATGGCCGTCCTGGTGCTCCCCCAGCAGTTCCCTGACCTCGTCGGCGAGCGCACGGGCGCGGGCGGCAGAGGCGAGCCCGCCCCCCATGCGGACGCAGGCGCCGGAATCCACCAGCCGGCCGGCGATCCGCCCCGCCTCCCGGGGCGAGAGGTTCTGCGCCACGGCGAGCCGGCCCTCCCCCGGGAGCGCGAGCCCCGCGTCGTCGACGCGCTGGGCCAGGGCCTCCTCGGGCGTGTCGGCGAGGCGGGCGAGGCGCGCGAGGACCTCGGGACGGTGGCGCTTCAGGCGCCTCGAGCCGAGCTCGAGGATGCGCCCGCCGCCCACCGTCACCATGGGAGAGAAGAAACGCACGACGAAGCGGTCATTCGCCCTGGCCGCGAGCGTCCCCTGGAGGCTCAGCTGCGCGAAGCCACGCTCGCCGGGGAGGAGCTCGTCGGCATCGAGGAGGCGGAGCCTGCCCACCAGCTCCTGGGTGCCGCAGAAGAGGTGGAGCGAGGAGGAGTTCCTGAGCGAGAAGCGCGCGTCGCCCGTGACCTCGAGCTCCACCGTGACGCGGTCCGCCAGCTCGACCGTGCCCGGAAGCGCCAGGACGTCGCCGCGCCCGACCTCGGAGCGCTCGACGCCCGCCAGGTTGGCCGCGACCCGCATGCCGGCCACGGCCTCGCCCACCGCCGCGCCGTTGCTCTGGAGGCCCCGCACGCGCACCCGCGCATGGCCGGGATACAGCTCGAGCTCCTCTCCCACGCGGATGCGCCCGTCCACCAGGCTCCCCGTGACCACGGTGCCGAACCCCGCCTTCGTGAAGGACCGGTCTATGGGGAGCCTGCAGGCACGGTCCGGGTCGCGGCGAATCGAACCGCGGGACCCCGGACCCTCCGCGAGCCTTGAGATGACGTCCCTCAGCTCGTCCAGGCCCTCCCCCGTGACGGCCGAGCAGCGCACGCAGGGAGCCCCCTCCAGGAAGCTCCCCCTCACGCGCTCGCGGAGGTCGGCCTCGACGGCGTCCGCCCAACCCGCGTCCACGGCGTCGCACTTGCTGAGCACGAGGACACCCCGCCTCACGCCCAGGAGCTGCAGGATCTGGAGGTGCTCCTGGGTCTGGGGCATGAAGCCCTCGTCCGCGGCGACCACCATGAGCACCAGGTCCATGCCCGTGGCCCCGGCGATCATGTTGCGCACCAGGCGCTCGTGGCCGGGGACGTCGACGACGCTCGCCACCTGCCCGTCGGGCAGCTCGAGGCGCGCGAAGCCGAGGTCCACGGTGATGCCCCGTTCGCGCTCCTCCTTGAGCCGGTCGGTGTCGATCCCCGTGAGGGCGCGCGTCAGCCAGGTCTTGCCGTGGTCGACGTGGCCGGCCGTGCCTATGACCAGCTCGCTCATCGGGCGCCTCCGCCCGCGATGCGCCCGAGGGCGCGCACCACCTCGTCTTCGTCGCCCTCCTGGAGGGTACGCACGGAGAGCACGACGCGGTCGTCCCTCAAGAGGCAGACGACGGGGACGGGGGCCGCCCTGAGGAGTGCCTCGAGGCGTGCGGAGGGCGTTCCCGCGAGCTCGAGCTCCACCCCCGCCCCCGGGAGGAGCGTGCTCGGCAGAGAGCCGCCCCCGGCCTCGTCCTCGAGCTCCACCACCCTGCAGGCGAAGGCGGGCAGCTCGCCCGCGACCCGTGCCGCCAGCGCCTCGGCCCTGGCGAGGAGCTCCTCTCGCCCGAGGGACAGCATGCGCAGCGTGGGGACGTGACCCAGCGCGTCGGTCTGGCTGCGGCTGAGCCTGAGCGTGGCCTCGAGGGCAACGAGCGAGAGCTTGTCTATGCGCAGGGCGCGGGCCAGGGGGTTTTGCCTGAGCCGGGCCACGAGCTCGGCCCTGCCCACGACGATGCCCGCCTGGGCCGAGCCGACCAGCTTGTCTCCCGAGAAGCAGACGAGGTCCGCACCGTCCCTTATGGCCGCGCGGGGGGAGGGCACCCCGGGCAGCCCCAGGGCCTCTCCGGGCATCAGGAGGCCCGCACCCAGGTCGAAGAGGAGGGGGATCCCCGCCTGGCGGGCGATCGCGGAGAGCCCGGGCAGGCCCACCTCCTCGGTGAAGCCGCCCATGTAGAAGTTGCTCCGGTGCACCTTGAGGATGGCGCCGGCCCCCTCGGCCACGGCGCGCTCGTAGTCGGCCGGGTGCGTCTTGTTGGTGGTCCCGACCTCCACGAGGCGCGCACCGCCGCGCGCGAGGATGTCCGGCACGCGGAAGGAGCCGCCTATCTCCACCAGCTCCCCGCGCGAGATGGCGACGTCCCTCCCGCGGCAGATCGTGTCGAGCATGAGGAGGGCTGCCGCCGCGTTGTTGTTCACGACGAGGGCGTCCTCCGCGCCGCAGAGCTCGCGGAGCAGCCCCTCGACGCAGGAGCCGCGCCCTCCCCGCGCGCCATCCCCGAGCTCGTACTCGAGGTTGGAGTAGCCCTGCGCCACCTCGGCGACGTGGGCCGCGACCTCGGGGCCCAGGGGAGCGCGCCCCAGGTTGGTGTGGAGGACGACGCCCGTGGCGTTGATGGTGCGCCTCAGCTGGTGGGGCCCGCGGGCGAGGTAGTCGTCGGCGATGTCGCGGGCAAGCTCGTCCTCTCCCGCGACGTGGTCCCGCTCGCCCGAGAGCACCTCCTCCCTGAGGCGTGCGAGCGAGGCGCGGACGAAGTCCGTGAGCTGGCCTGCCGGGACCTGGCCCCTGAGCGCCGCCATGCGGGGGCTTCCCAGGATTGCGTCCACCCGCGGGATGCTGCGCAAGAGGCTCTTGTCGGCCATGGGGCCCTCCCTCGTGGGGGTCGTGTGGGGCGCCGGGCGCGGGCCCGGCGCCGGGGTTGGCTTGGCGGGAGCAGGTGGGAATCGAACCCACCCGAGCAGTTGCCTGCCCGAACTGGTTTTGAAGACCAGAGGGCGCACCAGTCGCCCATCTGCTCCCCTCTGGCCCGAGATGGGCCGAGTCGGCGGCACGGCCGGCGAAAGGGGCTCCCGCCGCAGCGGAAGGCCGCCTCCAGAACCTTAGCGCAGAAGCGGGGTGCCGGTCGCGCCGCGGAGTGCGCATTTCGCACGGCAGGGCACGCATTCTATTACGGCGGGGCGCGCATTCTAAATCTGAAATGCGCGTCTCGCCGCAAAATCGCAGGTCAACGGAGGAAGGTGCGCATTTCAGATTTGAAATGCGCACCTTGTGGCAAAACGGGTGTGCGGACGATTTCCTGGACCGCCTAGACTGTCAGCCCCAGACGCCTCCGACGCTCGTCCGGCGTCTCCCAGACCCAGCGCCCGCCCTCGCGGCAGCGCCTCGCCCGCCCCTCCCGATAGTGTCGCAGCCAGCCGTCGGGCCTCCCCACGGGCTCCTCCGCCGTGACCCCGCCCCAGTCCCTGCCGCGGAAGAACCCGTCCCTCGACAGGCCGAAGAAGCCCTCGGCGGGGGCGTTGCCGGGGCTCCTCCCCTTGCGGGACATCGAGCGGGCCGGCCCGTGCTCGGCGCAGGCGGACTTCCGGCCCGGCCACCGGTAGTGGCAGCCCCGGTCCGTGTGGACCACCGGCGCCTCCCCCGGGGAGAGGGTCGCGCGGGCGGCGCGCGGCGACGACTCGGCGAGCCACGCGCTCGGGCTGGTGCCCACCGACCAGGCCACGGGCCTGGAGTCGAAGAGGCCGACGGCGGGCGAGAGGCACGCCTTGCGGGGGTCGCCCGGGAGGCGGAACTCGGTGATGTCCGAGACCCAGGGCTCGTTGGGCCGCGAGGCGGAGAAGTCGTGGGTGCCGTCGGGCCGCAGCGGGAGGTTGGCGGGCGCCTCGTCGACCTCGCCGGCGCAGGAGCCGTGCCGGCGCCGGCGCCCCAGGCAGAGGGGCCTGAGGCCCCGCTCGCGCATCACGCCGCGCACCACCTTCTCCGAGACCGGGCGGCCGAGCCCGGGCGCGAGCTCGCGGCGGACGAAGCGGTAGCCGCGGGCGCAGCGGCCCCCCTCGCGGAAGGCCTCCTCGACCCGCCCCGCGACCTCGGCCCTGCGGTCCCTGGGGTCGCCCCGCAGGAGGAGCCCCCGCCAGCACTCATAGGGGCTCTTCGATATCCCCGAGAAACCGGTGGTCGAGCGGAGGGGCAGGCCTGTCTCCCGCCCCGATCTCTCGCCGAGCTCGCGCTTGCTCCTGCCCGAGATCGAAGCCGGGTCCCACCCTCCCGCCTTTGGGTCGGCCAACACCGCCCTGAGCAGCAGGTCCCCTGTCTGGTCGGGCGTGAGCCCGGACAGCGGCCCGGAGTCGGGCGGGTCGTAGAAGCCCCTCACCTCGCGCCCCCTCTGCCTCGTCGCCCCCGCGTCGCCGACGATCGTAGCGCCGCGCCGCCCGCCCGGCCCGCCCAGGACGCTGTGCGGGAGGTGGCCGTGGGCCCACCCCCGCACGGCGCTCGGCCGCGGAAATCCACACCTCGGGGAACTGGTAGGCGCAGCCCACGTGGTCGTGGTGGTGGTGCGTGAGGGCGACGGAGAGTGGCAGTCGCGAGATGCCCTCGACGGTCGCCCTGAGGTCGCCCAAGCCCTCGCCGGTGTCCACGAGGAGCGTCGTCTCGTCGCCCACCACCAGGAACGCACGGTTGTCTCCCACGTCGGTGAGCCTCCACACGCAGGGCCTGACCTGCGCCACATTCCACTCCGCCCTCTGCGGCATGATTCCTCCACTCATAGGGGAGGGTGCCCGGCCCAAAGGCCGGGCACCCCACGTTCAGACTACCTGTGACAACATCCAGCCGGACCTAGCGATGGATGTACTCGCCCGCCTGGTACCTCGGGGGAACGACCGGAAGCTCCAGGTAGGAGGCATGCTGGCCACCGGTGTGGACGCAGTGCGTGCCATGGTTCTCCTGGTCCCAGGCCAGGGGCTCGAACCAGCCCTCGCGGATGTAGCGGCCAGAGACCTGGATGCGGAAGCGCTCGCCCTTGTGATAGACGCGGGCGGTGGGGACGATGGCGATCTCGACCTCGCGGACCTCGCCCTCGGCAAGCTTGGCCGGCTCGTCCCTCATCGTGTACACGGGGTTGTGCTTCTTGGAGAGCTTGGTGTCCACGATGGCACGGGAGACGCGGCACTTGCCCCAGGCGCCGGGGTGCGGCTCGTCGAGCGTCGTCCAGGGCACCCACGTGCCGTCGGCGGCAGCCTTCTGCACGTTGACGAAGAGGTCCATGTCGTCATGGCCCTCGCAGGACACGAACAGGTGGAGGTCCATGTAGCCGGTGACCTCGATGTCCTCGGGGAGGACGTAGTCGAAGTTGAGCTCTCCCCTGTTGGCGTCGTACGTGGCGACGGCCTCGGCCTCGGGCTTGTCAAAGCCGGCGGCGAAGGTCTCCTTGGTGCCGCCGTCCTGGCTGACGTCGGCGGAGTCGACGTGCGTGCTGGCGTCGAGGTAGAGGTTCCTGTACTCGGTGCGCTTGATGGGCCAGGCCTTCTCGGGTCGCTTCTCCTGGTAGTCCACGTCATAGGCGTCCATGACGTCCAGACGCACGCGCGGGGTCATCTCCCAGCCGTTGTGGATGCCCTTCAGGTAGCGATCATAGAAGCGCTTGAGATCCTCGAGGTTGTCGGGGTCGTAGGTGTCAGGCCACTCGAAGTCGCGGTGGGCGCGGAGCCACTTGAGGTGGCTGCGGCAGCGGCGCCAGGCGTTGACGGAGCCCGGCAGGTGGAAGTGGGACCAGCCGGCGGTCTGGTACACGGGGATCTTGATCTTCTTGAAGTCGGCGCGCTTGTCCTCCCAGTACTCGTTCATGGTGGGATACATCTGCGCCATGGAGACCTGGTCGTCGACGCCGTTGGGGCCGGTCACCTGGGCTGCGATGAACTTGTTGAACGAAAGCGCGGGCACGCCGCCCTCGTAGAAGCTCTCGCGATAGAGGTCGGTGGTGCACTCCCAGGGAGCGATGCACTTGAGGTGCGGAGGGCACTCGGCAGCGATGCCCCACTGGTGCATGGCCACACCGGAGTTGCCGGACATGCCCACGTTGCCGTTGCACCAGGGCTGGGCGCCAAGCCACTCGACGAAGTCGTAGCCGTCCTCGCGGTCCTGGTGGGTGAACATGTGGACCGAGCCCTCTGAGTGGCCGGCACCGCGCACGTCGACGTTGGCCACGGCGTAGCCCTGGTAGCACCAGTAGAGGGGGTCGGGCGACTCGAACTTTGCGGTCTTGGAGACGGTCATGGGAGGCACGCCCATGATCTGCCACTCGCTCATGCCGTCACCGGGGCGCTTGCCGAACCAGGACCAGGAGACGATGGCCGGGACCCTGGCGCCCTCGATCACGTTGCCGTCCTCGTCCAGATCGCCGGGACGGAAGATGTCCGTATAGATCCTGCAGCCGTCGCGCATGACCACTTCCTGGTCCTGCATGCAGATGACGCCAGGGGCGACCTGGTATACGCGCTGGTTGAAGGGAGGGCAGAAGCCCTGGCCCATGCGCGCCATGGGGTCGTCGGAGGCGGAGAGGTCGACCTCGGCCTGGTTGTCGTTGGGCTGGCGGGCCACGAGGTAGGCGGTCATCATCTCGACGCCCTTGAAGGTCTCGGGCCTCAGGTAGAGGTAGCGCTCGCGGTCCGTGTCAAAGTAGACGGGCCACTCGTCGGAGTACTCCTCGCCGCTGCCCTGAACGAGGTCGGAGACCTTCTTGTCGGTCACGGCCTTCCAGTGCTCGGGAATCTTGTAGTCAAGCATCGGCACTTCTTTCTCAACGTGAACGAAATGTCCGTGCTGCGCGGCACGGAAAACGGCTGGCGCTACTCGTCAAGCAGCTCGCACACGAAATCCGTGGCCTCGCCAAAGGTCGCGCAGCGGCGGAACTTCATGTAGGGCACCTCGATGTCGAGCTCGTCCTCGATGTATGTGGTGATCTGCGACACCTGCACGGACTTGATGCCAAGGTCCTCGAACCTGGTGTCCTCGGTGAACTCGGAGGGGTCCTTGCCAAAGAGCTGGCCGGCACGGGTGGTGAGCGCGTCCCAGACCTCCTGGCGATCCTCGTCCATTGCTGCTCCCTTCGTCGAGGGGACGCGTCCACGCCCCCGCCCGCGAGCGTCCGCGGGCCTGCCTTCTGGTTCGAGGCTCAGTATCCGCGCGCGTCACGGGACGGGCAATGTGGGCCGACTCAAATGGACGGGCGCAGGCAAGGTAGCAATTTGTGCTTGAGTGCAGCGTTTGCGCATCCGATGCCACGGGGAGGGGGTGGGGTGGGACCGCGTAGAAGCAGGGTGCGAGCAGAGTGAACCCACTCGAGGTGCGCATTTTAAATCTGAAATGCGCACCTCTCCACAAAACCCCAGCTCAGCGGAGGGAAGTGTACATTTCAAATCTAGAATGCGCACGTCGCACCGGCTGCGGAGCGTCTGGGCCACGCAGCAGCTCATATGCGCGGCGTGGCAGCTAGCTCGAGCGACGGCGTTTGCCCGCGGCGGCATTCGCCCGCTACGGCGTTCGTCCGCGCAGCCTAACGCTCGCGACGTCGTCCCAGGAGGAAGGGCAGGTGCCGCCGGATCAGCCGCTCCACGGGAACGAGGACGAGAACGGAGGCCAGGGCGAGGAGGGCACCCACACCGAGCTGCGCTGCGAACGGCGCGTCGTGGAGGTCGACGCCGGCAAGCGAGAAGAGCAGCAGCTTGCAGAGGTTCATCGACGGGGCCGAGAGCGCATAGAGCACGAGGCTCCTGCGGCCCAGCTCCCGCAGGGGGCCGCACTCTCCCAAGGCAAGCGAGAGGAACGCCACGGCAAGGGTCCCCGCCAGCGCCAGGAGCAGCATGAGCGCCGCCTGCGGAACGGCCAGGGCGAGGGAGGGGCTCTCCCCCCCGGGGAAGAGCGCCACGTACTCCTGGGTCACGTAGAGGTCGGGCATGACGCGGTGGGCGACGAGGGCCAGCACGACCGCGAGTGCCAGGGCAAGGGGCACGAGCGCACCGCGCGGCACGCGGGCCAGCGCCCCCCTGAGCGCGACGCCCAGGAGGATGTAGCCCGCCGCCTCCACGCCCCTGAGGAGGCAGAGGGGCAGCTTGACCTCCGGTCCCACGGTCCACCAGAGCTGGGACGCGAGAACGAGCAGGACCCCGACGAGGGCGCAGGCGGGGACGTGCCCCCCCTCGCCCGCCCCATCGTCGTCCGGGCCGGCGAGGGCGCGGAGCACCAGGAAGGCGAGGAGCTGCCCCCAGAAGTACGCCCAGAGGAACCAGAGGCCCTCTCCCATGACCAGGACGTCGAACGCCGAGGTCGCGAGGTCCTGGGTGCCCTCGATCGCGAACGAATCCCCGAGGGCGGGCGCCAGGGCGAGGGCGACGGGCTTGAGGAGGTAGTAGAGCGAGAAGACGTAGTACGGGACGAGAAGACCCCGGGCGCGCCTTTGGGCGAAGCCCGCAAACCCCCGTCCCCTGGGACGCAGGACCACCCCGCCCAGGAAGAAGAAGAGCGGCATGTGGAAGAGGTAGAGGTCGTAGTGGAGCTCGGCCAGGGCCGGCAGCCAGACGCTCTGGCCGTCGCCGTTGGTGAGGTGGCCCAGGGCGACGAGGAGGATGCCCAGCCCCTTGGCGACGTCCACCCAGGGCAGCTTGGTGCCCGCGGCGTCGCTCCTGGCGGTCGTCTCCCCCTCCATGTCAGCTCCTTGGTAGCTTCTGGTGGCTTCCCGGCGGGCTGCCACGCTTACGGGTCTGGGCGAGGCCGGAGCCCCGCCCAGACGACTTCGCATGCCTTTCCGATGCCGCGCGACTAGATCGCGACGATGTTCACGAGCTTGCCGGGGACGACGATGACCTTTTTGACGTCCTTGCCGGCGATCTGCTCGGCGACCGCCTCGCGCGCCGCTGCCTCGAGCTCGTCCTTGCCCGCGGCGGCGGGAACCATGATGCGGGCGCGGATCTTGCCCTTGACCTGCACCACAATCTCGACGCTGTCGCTCTTCGCCTGGTCGGGGTCGAACTCGGTCCAGGGCTCGTCGTAGACGGAGCCCTCCCTGCCCAGTGCCTCGTGAAAGAGCTCCTCCGCCCAGTGCGGGCAGATGGGAGCCAGCATGGTCACGATGGCATGGGCCGCTCGATAGCAGACCGCGGCGTCGCGTCCGGCGGGCTCGGTCTCGTTCAGGTACTTGCTCGCCGCGTTGACAAGCTCCATGCAGGCCGAGATGGCGGTGTTGAACTGCCCGCGGTCGAAGTCGGAGGTGCAGCGCAGGCCCATCTCGTTGAGGCAGCGGTTGAGCTCCCTCGAGGCGGCGTCAGTCGTCGCAAGGTCGAGCCCTGCCCTAGCGTCCGCGGTCTGGGAGAGGCCCCACACCACGCGCCAGGCGCGCTTGATGAAGCGGTTCGCGCCGGCGACGGCCTCCTCGTCCCAGTCGAAGTCCTTCTCGGGGGGAGCCACGAAGAGGATGGCCAGGCGCATGGTGTCGGCACCGTAGGGCTCGATCACGCTGGAGGGCGGCACGACGTTGCCCTTGGACTTGCTCATGGTCTCGCCGTTGGCGTCCTTGACCATGCCCTGGCAGAGCAGGTTGGTGAAGGGCTCGTCCACGTCTATCATGCCCAGGTCGCGCAGGACCTTGGTCCAGAAGCGCGAGTAGAGCAGGTGCAGGATGGCGTGCTCGATGCCGCCCACGTAGTTGTCGACGGGCATCCAGCGGTCAACGGACCCCTTCGAGAAGGGGGCCTGGTCGTTGTGCGGGTCGCAGTAGCGCAGGTAGTACCAGCTCGAGCAGGTGAAGGTGTCCATCGTGTCGGTGATGCGACGGGCAGGCCTGCCGCAGCGCGGGCAGGTCGTCTCGTAGAAGGGGGCGTACTCGGCCAAGGTCTCGCCGGCACCGAGGTCGAGGTTGTCGGGCAGGAGGACGGGCAGGTCCTCCTCGGGCACGGGAACGTCGCCGCAGTCGTCACAGTGGATCATGGGGATAGGGTTGCCCCAGTAGCGCTGACGGCTGATGAGCCAGTCGCGCAGGCGGAACTGGACCTTCTCGCGGCCCACGCCCCTCTCGCCCAGCCACTTGATGATGGCGTCGACGGCCTCGGAGTGCTTGCCGCCCTTGAGGCCGGTGAACTGGCCGGACTGCACCAGGTAGCCCTCGGCGTCCATGGCGTGCTCCCAGTCCACGCTGCGCACGCGCAGCTCGCGCTCGTCCTTGAGCTCCTCGTAGAGTGGGTCGTCCTTCTTGCAGATGATCGGGGCTATCTCGAGGCCGTACTTCTTGGCGAAGTCGAAGTCGCGCTGGTCGCCGCAGGGGACGCCCATGACGGCGCCGGTGCCATAGTCCATGAGGACGTAGTCGGCGACCCAGATGGGCGCGGGGCGGCCGTTGATGGGGTTGATGACGTAGCGCCCGGTGAAGACGCCGTGCTTCTCCCTGCCGGAGCCCTGACGGTCAACGCTCGAGACCTTCTCGGTCGCGGCCTTGAGCTCCAGGAACTCGGCCTCGTGCTCGCTGCCGGCGACGAGCTCGGCCGCCAGCGGCGACTCCGGGGGCAGCAGGAAGAAGCTCACGCCGAAGAGGGTGTCGGCGCGGGTGGTGAAGACGGTGACCTTGCGGTCGGTGGGGGTCACGCCGTCCTCGGCCGCCAGGACGAAGTCGATCTCGGCTCCCTCGGAGCGGCCGATCCAGTTGCGCTGCTGGGCCTTGACGTTCTCGGGCCAGCCCTCCAGCTTGTCGAGGTCGTCCAGGAGCTCCTGGGCGTAGTCGGTGATCTTGAGGTACCACTGTGAGAGCTCGCGCTTCTCGGGAATCGAGCCGCACCTCCAGCAGCGACCGTCCACGACCTGCTCGTTGGCGAGCACGGTCTTGCAGTGGGGACACCAGTTGACGGGCGAGGTGGCGCGGTACGCCAGGCCCTTCTCCCACATCTTGATGAACATCCACTGGCCCCAGCGGTAGTACTCGGGGTCGCAGGTGTTGAACATGCGGTCGTAGTCATACGAGAAGCCCATGCGCTTCATGGTCTTGACTGCCTGGGCGATGTTCTGGTGGGTCCACTCGCTCGCCTGGGTGTTGTGCTTGATGGCGGCGTTCTCGGCGGGCAGGCCGAAGGCGTCGAAGCCCATGGGGTGCAGCACATCGAAGCCGCGCATGCGGGCCTGGCGCGCCATGGCGTCACCGATGGTGTAGTTGCGCGCGTGGCCCATGTGCAGGTCGCCCGAGGGGTACGGGAACATCTCGAGCACATACCTCTTGGGCTTGGAGGGGTTCTCGTCGGTCTTGTAGAGCGACTCCTCCTCCCAGCGCGCCTGCCACTTGGTCTCTATCCTCTGGGCGTCATAGGCGGGAACGTCGCCCGTCTCGCGCCTGACATCGCTGTTCTCAGCCATGAGTTCCTTTCCTTGGCACAAAAAGACATACATGGGGGAGTATAGCGAGAAACGCGTCGCGGTCTCGCGCAGGGCGCTGATGCGGACGTGCGGTCACTGCGCTGCCACACGTCCGTGGCGCCTGCCAGGCGAGCCGACAAGGAAGAGGGGCCAGGCTCAGCCTGACCCCTCGGACTCGGCACCTTGCAAGGAGGCCTGACGGGGCGCCTAGGCCTTGTCGTCCCTGCGACGGAGGCGGAACGCGACGAGCAGCGAGGCGGCGGCAAGGCCTGTGACCGCCACGTACGCGACGGGAGAGAGGTCGTCCCCGGTCTTGGGGAGCCTGGAGAGGACCTTGCGGACCACGTGCCCCACATGCCCTGGGAGCGCGGGCACCGGTCCGGGCTGCGGAGCCGGGTCCGGCGTCGGGTTGGGGGTCGGATCTGGCGTCGGATCGGGCTTGGGGTTGGGGTTGGGGTGGGGGGGCGCACACGACTATGCCGCATTCCCTTTCGCCATGGGAGCC